>NZ_JBEYUK010000032.1:0-70620 GCF_040643475.1 Streptomyces sp. NPDC047130
ACCAAGTCCGGCAAGTGCGTCGACGTGCCCGGCGCCTCCACCGCCTCCGGCACCAAGCTCCAGCAGTGGACCTGCACCGCCAACTCCCCCTGGCAACAGTTCACCCTGAAGTCGGCGGGCACGGACCTCTACACCCTGGTCGGCGTCAACAGCGGCCAGTGCATCGACGTGCCCTCCGGCTCCACCACCAGCGGCACCCAGGTCCAGCAATGGGGCTGCGGCACCGGCCAGACCAACCAGCAATGGCGCCTGACCCCCAGCGGCACGGGCACCTACCAGATCATCAACGCCAGAAGCGGCCTCTGCCTCTCCGACCAGAACGCCTCCACCACCAACGGCACCGCCGTCATCCAGGAAACCTGCACCCACAACACCAACAAGCAGTGGGCCTTCAAGCCCGTCTCCGGCGGAAGCAGCGGACGGACCTGGTCCAACACGGCCGACGGCTTCGCCTCCACCGGCGGCGGCACCACGGGCGGCGCGGCCGGCGCGACGGTCACCGTGAAGACCTACGCGGACCTGGTGAAGTACGCGACGGCCGCGGAGCCGTACACCATCAAGGTCGCCGCGGCGATCACCGTCACCCCGTACGGTCGTGAGATACCGGTCACCTCGAACAAGACGGTGATCGGAGTCGGCACCTCCGGTCAGATCGTCAACGGCGGCTTCTTCCTCGGTGAGGGCACCCGCAACGTCATCATCCGCAACCTCACCATCCGCGACACCCGGATGGCCGAGGACGACCCCGACGACAAGACGTACGACTACGACGGCATCCAGATGGACACCGCCGATCACATCTGGATCGACCACAACCGCATCCAGCGGATGAACGACGGCCTCATCGACAGCCGCAAGGACACCAGCTACCTCACCGTGTCCTGGAACGAACTGGGCAACGTCAACAAGGCGTTCGGGATCGGCTGGACCGAGAACACCACGGCCCGCATGACGATCCACCACAACTGGATCCACGACACCAACCAGCGCAACCCCAGCATCGACAACGTGGCGCTGGCCCACCTCTACAACAACTACCTGCAGAACGTCAGCTCGTACGGCAACCTCTCGCGCGGGGCGTCCAGGACCGTGATCGAGAACAGTTACTACGACAACGTGGCCAACCCGTACTACCCCGACAGCTCGGCCGCGTCCCTGACCCAGTCCGGCTCCATCGTCGTCAACTCCAGCGGCAGGCAGCAGACCGGCGGCACCACCTTCGACCCGCGCAGCTACTACAGCTACACCCTGGACCCGGCCAAGGACGTGCCGGCGCTCCTGAAGCAGTACACCGGTCCGCAGAGCAACATCGGTCAGTGAGGTACCGCGCCGGGCCCGTACGACGCCGCGACGCCGCGCGGCACGGGCCCGGCGCCGGCCCGGCGCGGCCCGAGCGGTCACCGGCCGGCCCCGTGGTCTGCACGCGTCGGCGGGCGGCCACGGGGTCGGACCGGAGGACGTCGGGCCGGGCACCGGGCCGGGCGCCGGACCGGGCACCGGGCCGGGCACCGGGCCGGGAGGCGTCCGGCCTGGGGTCAGTACGGGAGGCGTCCGGCCAAGGGTCAGACCGGGAAGGCGTCCGGCCAGGGGCCGGGGGCCGCGGGGACGTCCTCCTCCTCCGTCTCGGTCCGGAACAGCCGGAACCCGCGCCGCCGGTAGTTGTCCATGGCGTGCTCCCCGTCCAGGCTGCAGGTGTGCAGCCAGACCCGCTTGGTCGGCATCCGCTCCGGCCACCGCTCGGCGAGGTCCCAGGCGCGGGCGGCCCCCACGGAGAGCAGGTGTCCGCCGATCCGCCGGCCCCGGAACGCGGGCAGCAGACCGAAGTAGACGATCTCCACCACGCCCTCGTCCTGCGCCTCCAGTTCCACGTAGCCCGCGGGCGTCCCCCTGTCGTAGGCCACCCAGGTCTCGATCCCGGGGCGCTCCAGGTGGTCCTGCCACCGGGTGTAGGACCAGCCGAGCCGGTCGATCCAGGTGATGTCGCCGCCGACGGAGGCGTACAGGAACCTGCTGAACTCGGGCGAGGGCACCTCGGCCCGCACGACGCGGAGGTCTCCCTCCGGCACGGCCGCGGGGCGCAGGTCGGCGGGCGAGGTCTGCTCGAGGGACCAGGTGGTGACAGTGGTGCGGTTCATGCGGTCAGACAATCACCGCGGCGGGTGGCCTGTCGAGGAAACCCTGGTCACAGCGGGCGCGGCCACTACTCCAGCGAGGCGTCGACCTCGCCGAGCGGCACCGCGAACAGGCTCCGCTCCCCCCGCTCCGGCGCGTCCGATACGCCCCAGATCTCACCGGCGCCCTGCCGGTAGGCCAGCCCGCGCGCGCCGGCCGCCCAGCAGTACGGCAGTTCGTAGTCCCCGCAGCGGGCCGCGCGGGCGGTCTGCTCGCCCGCCGACTGCGCCCACAGCGCGCCCCGGCCGCCGGCGGCCTCCTGCGGGTCCGAGGCCAGGTACCAGCGGTCCTCGGCGGTTCCCTCGACGCGGTACGACACCACGCCCCTGATCCCGGCCGCCTCGGTCCGGAAGCTCTCCACCGGCCGCGCGGACCCGCCGCCGTCGAGGGAGAGCAGGCCCTCCCGCCCCGGGTAGCGGCTGAGCGTGTACCGCCACAGCCGCGACGGCCCCTCGGCCCGCCGCTCGGCCGTCACCAGGGTGTCCGGGGAGGTGGAGCGGTCCAGCGAGAGGGCGCCGAGGCAGGCGGAGCCCTCCTCCTCCGTCCAGCACCCCCCGCCCCGCAGCTGGTACGAGGCGACGGCAGGCAGCACGAACCGGCTGCGGTCCGCGGTCCCCGTCGTACCCGCCGCGGACGCTCCCGCCGCCGCGGGGGCCGCCGCCGTCGCCGTCCGGTGGACGCGGTCGAGCGAGAACACGTAGAGCGCCTCACCGGCGGGCGTCCCCACGGTGGCGAGCAGCTTGTCCTGGTACCAGACCATGCCGCGGAGTTCGCCTCCGAGCGGCCGGTAGCCGTCCTCGTCCTGCCCCCCGTCCCCGGCCGGCGTCGCCTCGCGCGTCCCGGTGGGAGCGGTGGGCAGCGCCAGCAGCGCCCAGGTGTAGGTGAGCCGGTCGGGGTCGCCCGCGTCCACGAACGCGACCCGCGCCGAACCGGGCCCGGTCGCGTCGGCAGTCCGCGTCCAGGCGGACAGGATCACCCGGTCCTGGCCCCACCGGCCGTCGTCGTCGGCGTCCGCGGAGGTGGTCACCGACACCGGGGCCCAGTCCTCGTCGCGGGCGTCGGCCTTCTCCCAGCAGTAGGCGCGCGCCGCCTCGGGCTCGGCGGGGAGCGCCCCGCGTCCGGCGCAGTCGTCCTCCACCGACATCTCGTGCTCGGCCTCGCGGAGCACGGTGGCCAGGGGCACGGGAGCGCCCAGGTCATCGGCGAGCGCGTCGAGGTGCGGCCACGGCACGGCCTGTTCGCGGAGTTCGGGTCCGGCCGCCGCAGGAATGCGCTGCAACGGGCCCGGTGTCTCGCCGGTCGCCTGCGAGACGCTGATGACGGTCGCCGCCCCGGTGAGCGCGAGCGCCGTCCCGCCCAGCAGGGCACGCAGCGCGACACCTCGTCTGCGTCTGCGATGCCTGCCCCGTGCCATCGGGTCCTCCCGCGTCTCGCCGTAACACTGCGTCCGGGCGACGGGCCCGGGCCGCCACCGGTGTGAGGAGTTGTCCGTGGATGGTACGGCAGTGACGGCCGCGTCTGGTCAACACCCTGGTGAATGGGGAAGGATCACCGCCACCCACCCCCCGTTGCATACCCACGGACTCCGGAGGATCCACATGATCCGTCGAACACCTCGCCGCACCACGGCGGCGGCCGTCGCCGTGGCCGCGCTGGCCGGTCTGGCCACCGCCGGGACCGCCGCCGCGGCCGAGGACACGCCGGCCGGGCGCGTCTTCATGGTCAACCCGGTCCAGTCGTCCGGCGACCAGACCCTGGTGGACGCCAAGGACGCCGCGTCGGCCGTCCCGGACTCCGCCTACGCCCTGGCGACGCTGCGCAACCTCGACGGCAGCGGCCGGCTCTCCGGCCGGTGGGTGACCGTCCGCTCGGAGACCGGCGCGCCGGCCACGGTGGCGGAGGCGGCGGGCTACGACCGGCACGACGACCGGTTCGAGCAGGTGATGGCCTACTTCTGGATCAACGAGGCCCAGGAGTACCTGCAGGGCCTCGGCTTCGGCAGCGAACTGCCGGGCGTCAACGACCGGGCGCAGCCGGTGCGGCTGAACCAGTGGGGGGCCGACAACTCCTACTACACGGACAAGAAGACGGAGATCCTGCTCGGCAAGGGCGGGGTGGACGACGCCGAGGACGCCGAGGTGATCGTCCACGAGTACGGTCACGCGGTGCACCACGCCCAGGTGCCGGGCTACGGCACCTCCGTGGAGGCCGGGGCGATCGGCGAGGCCTTCGGGGACTACCTGGCGGTGGCCGTGGGCGAGCACGCGGCGGCGCGCCACGGGTGGGAGCGGAAGGCGGACCTGGCGTGCGTGGGGGACTGGGACTCGGTCCCCTACTCCGGCACGCCGCACTGCCTGCGGCGGATCGACGGCACCAAGACCTACGCGGACCGGGTGGGCCAGGTCCACGCGGACGGGCAGATCTGGTCCCGTGCGCTGTTCGACATCCGGCAGGCGCTGGGGGCGCGCGCGGCGGACCGCGTCATCGTGAACGCGCAGTTCGACTTCGCCCCGGACACCGACTTCGCCGACGCGGCGGCGGCGACGATCGCCACGGCGGAGGAGATGTACGGGGCGAAGGCGGCCGCGGCCGTCCGCGCCGCCTTCCACGCCCGCCAGATCCCCGGCGCCTGACCTCTCTTCCCTCGCGCGGGGCCGTCCCGCCCCGCCGGCGCGGGCGGGACGGCGTCCGTACCCCTCCCCCCCAAGCCCTCCTCCACGGGCCTCGCGCGCTCGCGGGGAGGCCGGGGCGTCACGCGGGACAGGCGCGGAGGCAGGCGCAGGGGCGGGCGGCCGACGGGTTCGCGGGGACGGGGCGGGGACCGTCGGACGGGGTGGTTCGGGGAGGTGGGAGACTGTGCCCGCACCAACCGGAACCGTCGAAGGACCCCCATGGACGAGGCAGCCGCCCGCGCCGTCCTGGCCGCCGCCAGGAAGACCCACCCTGCGCTCGGTGAGGCCCCCGCCGCCGCGGACGCCCCCTTGCTGGCCCTCGGCGAGAACGCCGTGTTCGCCGCCGGCGACCTCGTCGTCAAGATCGCCCGCACGCCCGAGCTGCTGGACCGCGCCCGCCACGAGGTGGCCGTCGCCCGGTGGCTGGAGGAGCGCGACGTCCCCGCGCCCCGCCCCGCCGCAGGGGAGCCCGAGCTGGTCGAGGGGCACCCGGTGACCCTCTGGCGCCGCCTGCCCGACCCGGTCCGCCCCGCGGAGGCCCGCGACCTGGCCGAACTGCTCCACGTGGTGCACGCCCTGCCGGCGCCGCCCTTCCCGCTGCCCCGCCGGGAACTCCTCGGCGGCGTCGAGCGCTGGCTGACCCTGGCGGGCGACGCGATCGCCCCCGAGGACGCCGCCTTCCTCCGCGCCCGCCGCGACGGCTTCGCCGCCGAGGCCGCCGCCCTCACCCCGCACCTCCCCCCGGGCCCCGTCCACGGCGACGCGCTTCCCCGCAACGTCCTCGTCGGCCCCGACGGCCCGGTCCTGATGGACCTGGAGACCTTCTCCTCCGACCTCCGCGAGCACGACCTGGTCGTGATGGCGCTGTCCCACGACCGCTACGGCCTGCCCGCCGAGGCGTACGAGACCTTCACCGGCACCTACGGCTGGGACGTGCGCGAGTGGGAGGGGTGCGCGGTCCTGCGCGGCGCCCGCGAGACCGCGAGCTGCGCCTGGGTGGCCCAGCACGCTCCCCACAATCCCAAGGCGCTCGCGGAGTTCGAACGCCGGGTCGCCTCCCTGCGCGACGGGGACCCGACGGTCCGCTGGTACCCGTTCTGACCGGACGCGCCGCCGGCCGCCCCGGCACGCCGCGGGCGGCGGGTCAGGCCGCTTCCCGCAGCGGCCAGGCTCCGTCGACCACCACGTCCGTCTCCCCCTTGGAGCGGAGGAACTCCTGGAAGCCGGCCGCCCATTCGGCCCGCCAGCCGATCTGGAGCCGGTGCAGTTCGGCGACGCCGAGGTCGGCCACCTTGGCGTGCCGCGCGGCTATCGCCCGGGCCAGGCGGGCCGCGGCCAGCGCGTCGGCCGCCGCGTCGTGCGCGTCGTCCAGCGGCACGCCGTACTCGGCGCACACCGCCTCCAGCGTCCGCTTGCCCCGCCGGTAGCGGTCGACCGCGCGGTCCACGGTGTACGGGTCGACGACCGGCGCCGGGTCCTGTCCGCCCAGCCGTTCGCGCAGCGAGGGCAGCCCGTGGCGGCGCAGCTCGGCGGAGAGCAGGGTGAGGTCGAAGGCCGCGTTGTAGACGACCACGGGTATGCCGGCCTGCCAGTAGGAGGTGAGTACGCCCGCCACCTCGTCGGCCACCCGGTCGGCGGGCAGGCCGCAGGCCGTCACCCGCTCGTTGGTGATGCCGTGCACGGCGACCGCCTCGGCGGGGATCTCCATGCCGGGATCGGCGAGCCATTCCCGGCGGCCGGCGATCTCGCCCTCCCTGACCTCCAGCACGGCGGCCGTGACGATGCGCGCCTCGTGCGGGTCGGTGCCGGTGGTCTCCAGATCGAAGCCGATCAGCGGTGCGTGGTGCCAGCCCATGGCGGCCCCCTTCGTGTGGTGATGCGTCCCCCAGGTGTTCCTCACCTTCGCACGCACCACTGACAACGCCCGCGCCGCACTCCCTCCCGTCCCGCCTCATCCCCGGCGAAATCGGGCGGCCGGAAATCAGGACACGGGGCGTGAATCGGCCCAGGCCACCTCGAACTCCTCCCGATAGGTGGGGAAGAGGGCACTCTCCTCGGCCGCACCGGACCGGACCACCCTGCCGCCGTTGCGCAGCAGCATCACCGGGGCCTCCATGCCGCGGGTGCGCCGCAGGTACGACTGGACGACCCCGACCCCGTCGGCGCCGTCCCCGTCGACCAGGTAGGCCGTGAAGCGCGGCGTCTCGTCGTAGACCTGGATCTCGAAGGCGCCGGGGTCGCGCAGCCGCGACCGCACCCGGCGCATGTGGAGGATGTTCATCTCCACGGACCGGCTCAGCTCGCCGCGCTTGATGCCGAGTTCCCGCTCGCGCCTGCGGACGGCGCTGGAGGCCGGGTTGAGGAACAGCAGCCGGACCCGGGTGCCGGACTCGGCGAGGCGGACCAGCCGCCGGCCGGAGAAGTTCTGCACCAGCAGGTTGAGGCCGATGCCGATGGCGTCGAGCCGGCGGGCCCCGCCGAAGATGTCCTCGGCCGGGAAGTGGCGCAGCAGCCGCACCCGGTCGGGGTGGACGGCGACCACGTCGGCGTACCGGTCGCCGACCAGGTCCTCGACGGCGTCGACCGGCAGACGCCGGGCGGAGGGCACGTCGGCGCCGGCGCCCAGCATGTCGAGCAGCCGGGCCGAGGCCCGCTCGGCCTGGGCCAGGACCGCCTCGGACAGGGCGCGGTTGCGGGTGACGACGTTGCGGGCGACCTCGAGCTCGTCGAGCGCCAGTTCCAGGTCGCGGCGGTCGTCGAAGTAGGGCTCGAAGCAGGGCCAGTGCTGGACGGTCAACTCGCGTAGCTGCGGCAGCGTCAGGAAGCTGAGCACATTGTCGTCGGCCGGGTCGAGCAGGTACCCCTTGCGCCGGCTGACCTCGCGGACGGCGACGGCGCGCTGCACCCATTCCTGCCCGGCGGGTCCGGCCGCGGCGACCACCCAGTCGTCGCCGTGGACGGGTTCGTAGACCGGGCGCAGCACGGCGGCGACGACCGCGCGCATCCGCTGTTCGACCAGATTCAGCCAGATGTAGGCGCGGCCGGCGCGCTGGGCCCGGGTGCGGACCTCGCTCCAGGCCTCGGCGCCCCATTCGAGCTCCGGTCCGATGGCGGCCTCCATCGGCCGGGCGAGCGACACCGCGCCGGGCGGGGCGTCTGCCGAGTTTCCCTCGCGACCGTTGTCGCCAGGGGGCAACTCCAGGCCTCCCGAGCCCACCCGCGCACCGCCTTCCGCTCCCCCGGAGCTGTCCTCGTCAATGATCAAGAAAGATTACTCCGGCTTCGCGGGCGGTGCAGCCGGATGCACAGGCTCCTTCCCCAACTACCGCATCCGGCACGCCTGTTCCAGCAGTGTGAGGGAGACGGAGTGAGTCTTTTCATACTGCATCGGCGATGGTCGCGGGCCTGCCGGGCACCCCCGGTCGTGCCGGTGCGTCAGAATGGCCGATTCCACTTCTCCCGCAACCTCCCCGGATCCCTCATCATTCTCCGTCGCCCCTCCGGGTGAGGTACGGGCGGTGGGCGTTGACCCGCGACACCCAATCAGGACGATCAGTGCGTGCTTCTCCAGCTTTCGGGAAGAATCGGCGCGAAGAGGCACCGTCGGTCCGCACTCACCTGGGAGAGTCGAGTCCATGCAGGTCTGGCCCGGAGAGGCGTATCCACTGGGTGCCACGTACGACGGCGCCGGTACCAATTTCGCGGTCTTCACGGAGACCGCCGAGCGGGTGGAGCTGTGTCTGCTCCACGACGACGGCTCGGAGACGGCGGTCGAGCTGCGCGAGAGCGACGCGTTCGTGCGGCACGCCTACCTGCCGGGGGTGATGCCCGGCCAGCGGTACGGCTTCCGGGTGCACGGCCCGTACGCGCCGGAGCACGGGCTGCGGACGAACTCGGCCAAGCTGCTCCTGGACCCGTACGCGAAGGCGGTCTCGGGGTCGATCCGCTGGGGCGAGGAGGTCTACGGCTACCGCTTCGGCGCCCCCGACAGCCGCAACGACATGGACTCCGCGCCGCACACCATGACGTCCGTGGTGGTGAACCCGTACTTCGACTGGGGCGACGACCGCCCGCCGCGCACCCCGTACCACGAGACGGTGATCTACGAGGCCCATGTGAAGGGCCTGACGATGCGCCATCCCGCGCTTCCGGAGGAGCTGCGCGGCACCTACGCGGCGCTGGCGCACCCGGCGATCCTGGAGCACCTGACGGACCTAGGCGTCACGGCGATCGAGCTGATGCCGGTCCACCAGTTCGTCGACGACCACCGCCTCGTCGACCTGGGCCTGAGCAACTACTGGGGCTACAACACCATCGGCTTCTTCGCCCCGCACAACGCCTACGCCTCCTGGGGCGACCGCGGGCAGCAGGTGCTGGAGTTCAAGTCGGCGGTGCGGGCACTCCACGAGGCGGGCATCGAGGTCATCCTCGACGTGGTCTACAACCACACCGCCGAGGGCAACCACCTGGGTCCCACCCTGTCGTTCCGCGGCCTGGACAACTGCTCGTACTACCGGCTGACCGAGGACCCGCGCTACTACATGGACACCACGGGCACCGGCAACAGCCTGCTGATGCGCTCCCCGCACGTGCTCCAGATGATCATGGATTCGCTGCGGTACTGGGTCACCGAGATGCACGTGGACGGCTTCCGCTTCGACCTGGCCGCCACCCTGGCCCGCCAGTTCCACGAGGTGGACCGGCTGTCGTCGTTCTTCGACCTGGTGCAGCAGGACCCGGTGGTCTCCCAGGTGAAGCTGATCGCCGAGCCCTGGGACGTCGGCGAGGGCGGCTACCAGGTGGGCAACTTCCCGCCGCTGTGGACGGAGTGGAACGGCAAGTACCGGGACACCGTGCGGGACCTGTGGCGGGGCGAGCCGCGCGCCCTGGCCGAGTTCGCCTCCCGGCTGACCGGTTCCTCGGACCTGTACCAGGACGACGGCCGCCGCCCGCTCGCCTCGGTCAACTTCGTGACCTGCCACGACGGTTTCACCCTGCGGGACCTGGTCTCGTACAACGACAAGCACAACGAGGCCAACGGCGAGGAGAACCGCGACGGCGAGAGCCACAACCGGTCCTGGAACTGCGGGGCCGAGGGCGAGACCGACGACCCCGGCGTGCTCGCGCTGCGGGGGCGGCAGATCCGCAACTTCATCGCCACGCTGATGCTCTCCCAGGGCGTGCCGATGCTGGGCCACGGCGACGAGTTCGCCCGCACCCAGCACGGCAACAACAACGCCTACTGCCAGGACAACGAGCTGGCCTGGGTGCCGTGGCCCACCGGGGAGGACGACGGGGAGCTCGACGAGGAGGCGCTGCGGATCCGGGAGTTCACGCGCTCCATGGTCTGGCTGCGCCGCGACCACCCGGTCTTCCGCCGTCGGCGCTTCTTCCACGGCCGCCCGGTCGAGGGCACCCACGACGAGCTCTCCGACATCGCCTGGTTCACCCCGGAGGGCGCGGAGATGACCCGGGAGGACTGGGAGACGGCTCCGGCCAGCGCGCTGACCGTGTTCCTCAACGGCAACGCCATCTCGGAGCCGGGACCGCGCGGCGAGCGGGTCACCGACGACTCGTTCCTGCTGCTCTTCAACGCCTCCCCGCAGCCCATCGAGTTCACCCTGCCGGACGACCACGGCCAGCACTGGCAGGTGGTCGTCGACACGGCCCTCCCGGAGGGCGTCCCGGAGGGTGGCGGCCCCAAGCACCGGGCCGGCGACCGGCTGAAGCTCCCCGACCGCTCCCTGACGGTGCTGCAGCGCCCCGCCTGACCCCGCGCCACCGCCCCGCCGCCTTTCCGCCCCGCCGCCCCGCCGCCCCACCGTGCCGCCACGCCGCGGGGCGGCGGGGCGGCGGGGCGGTGCCGCGTTCCCCCGCCGGGTGCGGGACGTCCAACCGGTGCGCGGCTTCCGGCCGATGCGGCGCGTCCGGCCGATGCGGCGCGTCCGGCCGGTGCGCGGCGTCCGGCCGGTGCGCGGCGTCCGGCCGGTGCGGGGCGCATCAGGAGCCCCACCCGTCACCCATCCGGGCCAACCCGGCAACCCCCGCCCCACCCCGGGGTACACCACCCCCATGGACTCCCGCGCGCCCACCGCCACGTACCGGCTGCAGCTCCAGCCCGGCTTCCCGTTCGCCGCAGCAGAGGCCGCCGCCCCCCACCTCGCCGCCCTCGGCGTCTCCCACCTCCACCTGTCCCCCGTCCTCGAGGCCGTCCCCGGCTCCACGCACGGCTACGACGTCACCGACCCCACCCGGGTCCGCGAGGAACTGGGCGGTGAGGAGGGCCTGCGCTCCCTGTCCCGCACCGCCCGCGACCTGGGCCTCGGCCTGGTCGTCGACATCGTGCCGAACCACATGGCCATGTCCCCGCAGCACAACCGCGCCCTGTGGGAGGTGCTGCGCAAGGGCCCCGACTCGCCGTACGCGGCCTGGTTCGACATCGACCGGCGGGCCGGGGACGGCCGCATGCTGCTGCCGGTCCTCGGCGGCCCGCTGGGCGGCGAACTCCCCCACCTGCGGGTCGACGGCGACGTGCTGCGCCACCACGACCAGGCATTCCCGCTCCGCCCCGGCACGGAGGACCTGCCGCTGCCCGAGCTGTTGGACGCCCAGTGGTACCGGCTCGCCTGGTGGCGGCTGGCCCGCACCGAGCTGAACTACCGGCGGTTCTTCACCGTCTCGGAGCTGATCGGCGTCCGCGTCGAGGACCCCGAGGTCTTCGAGGCCACCCACGGCAAGATCCTCGAGCTGCTGGACGAGGGGGTCGTCGACGGTCTGCGCATCGACCACCCCGACGGCCTGGCCGATCCGGGGGCCTACCTGCGGAGGCTGGAGAAGGCGACCGGAGGCCGTTGGACGGTGGTGGAGAAGATCCTCGCGGAGGACGAACGCCTGCCGGAGTCCTGGCCGGTGGCCGGGACCACCGGCTACGACGCCCTGCGGAGGCTGGACGCGGTCCTCACCGACCCGGCCGGCGCGCGGGACCTGCTGGAGCGCTACCGGCGGCACACCGCGCCCCCCGACGACCTCGGCGGCGACTGGGAGGCCACCCGGCACCGCAGCGCCGAGCGGGTGGTCGACCACGAGCTGGCCTCGGAGATGACCCGGCTGACCCGCGCGGCCTCCGCCGCGTGCGCCACCTCCGGCGACCCGGCGCTGCTCGACCGCGCCCCGTGGGCACTGCGCGCCGCGCTGCGGGAGCTGCTGGTGCGGATGGAGGTGTACCGGCCGTACACGCCGCGGGATGCCGGCACGGTGCTCACCGAGGAGGCCGCGGCCGGGGCCCGGGCGGCGTTCGCGGTGCCGCAGGAGGCGGAGGCGGTGGACGTGGTCCGCGGCCTGCTGTGCGGCGTCCACGGCGAATGGCCCGAACAGACCGAGCTGTGCACCCGGTTCGCCCAGACCTCCTCGGCGCTGCGCGCCAAGTCGGTGGAGGACAGCGCCTTCTACCGCTACGTGCCGCTGCTGTCGGCGAACGAGGTCGGCGGCTCCCCGGACCGGCCGGGGCTGGAGCCGGAGGAGTTCCACGCCTGGTGCGCGCGCACCCAGCGGGAGCGCCCGCTGACCGGCACCGTGCTCTCCACCCACGACACCAAGCGCAGTGCCGACGTGCGGGCGGCGATCGCGGTGCTGACCCAGTGCCCGGACCGCTGGGCGCGGGTGGTCGAGGAGGCGACCGCGGCGGACACCGCGAGCGGCGACGGCCCCGACCGCGGGCTCGCCTGGGCGGGCTGGCAGACGCTGTTCGGCCTCGGCGAGGCCTCCGCGGAGCGACTGTCCGGCGCCCTGCTCAAGCACGCCCGCGAGAGCGGCCTGCACACCACCTGGACCGAACAGGACGCGCGTTACGAGGAGACGGTGACCGGCTTCGTCACCACGGCCCTGTGCGGATCCCCCGGCGAGCGGGTGACGGCGCTGCGGCGGTCGCTGGAGCCGCACGTCCGGGCCAACGTCCTGGCGGCGACGCTGCTCCACCTGACCGTGCCCGGCGTCCCGGACGTCTACCAGGGCGGCGAGGCCGAGTACCGGGCCCTGGTGGACCCGGACAACCGCGCGCCGGCCGTCCTCCCCCACCCCGACCCGGGGGTGAAGGGGGCGCTCACCGCCGCCGCGCTGCACCTGCGCCGGCGGCGGCCCGAGCTGTTCGGCGCCGACGCCTCCTACCGGCCGGTGTCCGCCGAGGGGGCGGCGGCCGGGCACTGCCTGGCGTTCACCCGGTCCGGGCGCGTGCTGACCGCCGTGACCCGGTTGTCGTCGCGGCTGGAGGAGGCCGGCGGCTGGGGCACGACGACGCTTCCCCTGCCGCCCGGCCGCTGGGCCGACCTGGCCGCGCCCGGGCGGGAGTTCGAGGGCCGCGTCGCGCTCTCCGACCTGTTCCGCCTCCTGCCGGTGGCCCTCCTGGAGCGGCTGGACGACGACGCCTGACCGGGGCGACGCGAGCGGGCGCGGCCAGGTGGCCGCGCCCGCTCAGGTCCCTGTGGGGGTCACCGGGGAGCGGTCGCCCCCGTCGGAGCGGTGTCGGCAAGGGTGAACACATCACCCGTTCGGGCGGTCATCACGCACTCGTTGGGAAAGGTCTCCGTGTACTGCACCGGCCTGCCGCCCCACTCGCCGCGCGCGCGGGCGGTGACCGGCGCGTACCGCATGGGGCAGACGGCGTCCGCCCGCTGCGGGACGGCGGTCGGGTCGCCGCCCGCCTCGGCCAGTTCGGCGCAGGCGCGGGTCGCCTCACGGTGGCCCGCGGCCTGCGGCGGATCGCACAGCAGCAGCGCGCCCCGGTCCTCGGAGGCCGCGCCGGCGCGGGCTTCCCCGTGGGTCACCGACACGTAGACCCAGTTGCCCTGGTAGGGCTCGGACGGCGCGGCGTGGGCGGGCGCGGCGGGCGCCGTCAGCAGCAGCGCGGCGGCCGTCAGCAGGGCGCCGCGCACCGGGAGGCCCCGGACGGCCGGGGCGCAGGAGATCAGTCTCATACCCCATGCATCGGCACCCTCCGGGCACTGCCACACCCAACTCACCTGAACGGAGTAGGGGGTGAGGTGCCGCACGGGAGGGAAGGTCGTGATCCGGAGCGCGACGCTCGCTCCGTGACGCAGGATGGTGCCGCTGCATCCAGGGCATCCGGGTCATTCGCTGGAACGAAGGGGAGCCGTTCGTGGAGTTCGAGGTGTGGGCGCCGCAGGCCGGTCGGGTGACGCTCCGTTGCGCGGGGAGCGAGCACGCCATGGAGGCCGACCCGCTGCGCCGGGGGTGGTGGACGGCGCAGGCCGACGCCGAGGACGGCACGCGGTACGGGTTCTCGCTGGACGGCGGGCCGGTGCTGCCGGACCCGCGCTCCCGGCGGCAGCCCGACGGGCCGGACGGGCCGAGCGCCGTCGTCGACCACGGGCGGTACCGGTGGCGGGCGAGCTGGCCGGGCCGGCCGCTGCCGGGTGCGGTCCTCTACGAGCTGCACGTGGGCACGTTCACGCCGGAGGGCACGCTGGACGCGGCGGCCTCGCGGCTGGAGCACCTGGCCGACCTCGGCGTCACCCATGTGGAGCTGATGCCTCTCTGCCCGTTCCCCGGGCGGCACGGCTGGGGCTACGAGGGCGTCTCGCTGTGGGCGGTGCACGAGCCGTACGGGGGCCCTGAGGCCCTCAAGCGGTTCGTGGACCGGGCGCACGAACTGGGGCTGGGCGTCGTGCTCGACGTGGTCCACAACCACCTCGGGCCGTCCGGCAACCACCTGCCGCGGTTCGGCCCCTACTTCACCGACACCCATCACACGCCGTGGGGGGCCGCCGTCAACCTGGACGCCCCGGGTTCCGACGAGGTCCGCGAGTACCTGATCGACAGCGCCCTGTCCTGGCTGCGGGACTACCGGCTGGACGGTCTGCGGCTGGACGCCGTGCACGCCCTCTGCGACGACCGCGCCTACCACTTCCTGGAGGAGCTCTCCACGGCGGTGGACCGGCTGGCGGTGGGGCTGGGCCGGCCGCTGTTCCTGATCGCCGAGTCCGACCTCAACGACCCGCGGCTGGTCGCCCCGCGCGAGACGGGCGGGCTGGGGCTGCACGCCCAGTGGAACGACGACTTCCACCACGCGGTGCACACCGCGCTGACCGGCGAGTCGCAGGGCTACTACGCGGACTTCGCCCGCGACCCGTTCACCGCGCTGGCCAAGACGCTCACCGCCGGGTTCTTCCACGACGGCACCTACTCCAGCTTCCGCGGCCGGCGGCACGGGCGGCCGCTGGACCGGACCCGGTTCGCGGCGCACCGGCTGTTGGGCTACTCCCAGACCCACGACCAGATCGGCAACCGGGCGCAGGGCGACCGGCTGTCGGCCACGCTCTCCCCCGGCCTGCTGGCCTGCGCGGCGACCCTCACGCTGACCTCGCCGTTCACGCCGATGCTGTTCATGGGCGAGGAGTGGGGGGCCTCGACGCCCTGGCAGTTCTTCACCGACCACACGGACCCGGAGCTGGCGGAGGCCGTCCGGCAGGGGCGGCGGCGGGAGTTCGCGGCGCACGGCTGGGCCGAGGAGGAGGTGCCGGATCCGCAGGACCCGGCGACGCGGGACCGGTCCTGCCTGGACTGGACGGAGCCGTCGAAGGAGCCGCACGCGCGGTTGCTGGCGTGGTACCGGATGCTGATCGCGCTGCGGCACGAGCAGGGGGACCTCACGGATCCGGACCTCGTGGACGTGCGGGTCGCCTACGACGCGGAGGCGCGGTGGTTCGCCTTCCGCCGGGGTGACCTCCGCATCGTCCTCAACCTGGGGCCCGAGCCGGCGGAGGTTCCCCTCGGCTTCCGCCCCGTCGAGATCCTCGCCTCCTGGACCCCCCTCGAGACCCCCGGCCCCGACGGCCTCCTCCGCCTCCCCCCGGAATCCTGCGCGGTCCTGCTCCAGTCCTGACCCCCGCACGACACACGCGTCCCCACCCCGCGGGCAGTCGCCCCCTGGCGGTCCGGCCGCCCGCGGGACAGGAGGCACGCGGGCGGCGGAGGGGTCAGTAGGGTTCTTCGCGGAGGTCGGAGACGCGTTCGAGGAGAATCGGCTCCCACGCCTGCGTCAGCTCGGTCCGCAACAGCGTGTGCCGCTCCGACTCCCCCGGCCCGAACCGCCGGACCAGCGCCGCCAGGCGCAGCACCGCGTCGCACCGCGCGAGCCACAGCCCCCGCAGGCACGGCCGGGGCCCGTACCCGGCCAGCGTCGCCGCCCGGACCGCGGCGGGCGACCCGATCGCCCGCGCGAGGCCCGCGATGTCCTCGGCGGGGTCCCCCAGCACCGCGTCGGTCCAGTCCAGCACCCCCCGCACCCGGCCGTCCTCGCTGATCACCAGGTGTTCCGCGCTCATCGCCCGGTGCGCCAGCGCGGCCGTACCGGGCCGGACCTCCAGCTGCGCCGCGCCCGCCTCGCTCAGGGGCCGCAGCCACGTCGCGTCGATCTCGTCCGCGGCGACCAGTTCCTTGGCGGCCAGCCCGGCCTCCCGCCGCAGCGTCTCCAGGGACCGGGGCGTCTCCTTGGGGACCCCGACCGCCTCCGCCTGCCGCAGCGGCACGGCGTGCAGGCCGGTGAGGAGCCCCGCGAGGTCGGCCTCGCCCAGCGCGGTCACCTTGTGCCGGGCGCCGGCGCCGCCCGGCAGGCGGGTGTCCAGCGTGTACACCAGGCCGGGTCGCCACTCCCCGTGCCCGCGGCTCACCGGCACCGGGACCCCGACGTACGGCCGGACCAGGTCCCGCAGCCGGAGTTCCCTGAGCCGCCGCGCGGACTGTTCGCGGTCGTGGGCGAGCCTCAGCACATGCCGGTCGCCGACCCACCAGGTGCTGTGCCCGCGCTCCGGTTCGGGTGTCTTCTCGTCCACCACGGGCCGGATCTCCGGTCCTCCGGAGGAACCGTCGCCGGAGGCGGACGGAAGGAGGGTGCGGACCAGCTCGCGCAGCTCGTCCTCGGAAGGCGGTGTCGGTGCCGTCGGTGCCTGATTCATGGTGGTGGTGCCGTTTTGCTCGTGTTCGTCCGGTCCGAAGGGGGTTCGGGATGCCGTCGGCCGATCCGCGTGGCGCATCAGTCGACCTTCACGATCTCACGAGGCGCCTCGTTGAGGCGCAGTCCCCCTCCCTCGGTGACCGTCACGATGTCCTCGATCCGGACGCCGAAGCGGCCCGGCAGGTAGATGCCGGGCTCGACCGAGAAGCACATGCCGGGCACCAGCGGCTGCCGCTCGCCCTCGACCATGTACGGCGGCTCGTGCGTGGTGACCCCGATGCCGTGGCCGGTGCGGTGGATGAAGCGGTCGCCGTAGCCGGCCCCGGTGATCACCGCGCGGGCGGCCCGGTCGACGTCCTGGCACTCGGCGCCGGGGCGCACCGCGCGGAACCCGGCCTCCTGGGCCTCGCGGACGACGTCGTGGACGCGGCGTTCCTCCTCCGTGGGCTCGCCGACGTGCACGGTGCGGGAGATGTCGGAGCCGTAGCCGTGCATCAGGCCGCCGAAGTCGAGAACCACCATGTCGCCCTCCTCGACGACGCGCTCGCCGGCCTCGTGGTGCGGGTCGGCACCGTTGGGTCCGGATCCGACGACGGTGAAGTCGACCTGCTCGTGGCCGAAGCGCCGCAGCAGCCCGGCGAGGTCCGCGGCGATCTCGCTCTCCCGGCGGCCCGCGAAGCGGACCGTGCGGATCTCGGCGAACGCGGCGTCCGCGGCGGCTCCGGCGGCGGCCATCCGCTCGAGCTCGACGGTGTCCTTGACGGCCCGCAGCATCGGCAGCGCCTCGCTCAGGGCGACGTACGAGCTGTCGGGCAGCGCCCGCCGTATGCCGAGCAGGTGCAGCGCCCAGGTGTTGTCGCTGACCCCGAAGCGGCCCCGGGCGTCGAGGCCCAGGGCGGCGATCGCGTAGGGGTCCTTGCCGTCCGTCCAGTCCCGCAGGGTGAGGGCGGGCGCGCCGGCGGCCTTGGCGGCGTCCGCGGCCTCCAGGGTCGGTACGACGAGCACCGGGTCCTGGCCGGGGACGACGGCCAGGAGGGTGAGGCGCTCGGTGGCGGCGGGCGGGGTGTAGCCGCTGAGCCACACCATGTCGGGCCCCGGGGCGATCAGCAGTCCGGCCAGTCCCGCCGCCTCGGCCTCACGGGCGGCGCGCTCCATCCGCGCCCGGTGGTCGTCGGCACTGAAGGGGTCGAAGGGGCCGGTCATCGGGGGCCTCCCTGGCGGTGGCGGACGCGGTGGACGGGCGGGCGGACACGCACGGCGCGGGACGGGCGCGGACCGTCCGCCCCAGGTCCCAAGTGTCCCCCATCGGCCCCCGCGCCGTTGCCTCATCGGCATGTTCACGCCCACCCCGCCATCGCCGGGCCACCTTCCCGCCGCCGCCCGGCCACCGCCACGGCACCCGCCCCCGTCGGTCTAGGGGACGGTCAGGAACTGCGGTCCGACGGGCCGGCCGAAGGCGTCCCGGGCGCCGGTGGCGGAGAGGGCGGGCGGCGGTCCGGGGGGCGCTCCGGGCAGGAACCGGTGGGCGCGCCGGGAGAGCCAGGCGTCCTTGTAGCGGTCGACCTCGCGGTGCCAGTTGAGGATGCCCGCCATCCAGTTCCGCAGGTCGGCGACGTAGCCGTCGACGGCCTGCCGCGCCTCCGCACCCAGGCCGAGGTCCTCCTGCAGCACGGGAAGCTCGTGGGCGACGACGTGCTGGAACTGCTCCATCCGCCGGGCGGCCAGGTCCTGGACGACGCGGAGGGCGTCGGGGTAGTCGCAGCCGAAGAAGTTCTGGACCACCAGCACGGCGTTGTGGATCTCGCCCTCGAACTCGATCTCCTTCTGGTACGAGAAGATGTCGTTCACCAGGCAGGCGTAGTCGACGGCGGCGTTCTCCAGGGAGCGGACTGGGCCGCTGCGGTAGACCTCGGACGGCACGGCGGGGCCGTGGCCGAGGCGGCACAGGCTCATGGTGAAGTCGGCGCCGAAGGTGGCGCGCCGCATCTCCAGGTAGTCCACGGGGTCGGGGACCCGGTGCTGGAGCTGGTTGGACAGCTCCCAGACCCAGCTCTCGGTCATGGAGTCGACCGACGCCTTCAGGGTCCGCCGTTGCGCAGGGTCCATGCCGGTGGTGGTGCGGGCCCACAGGTCCGCGAGTCCGCGTTCCATGGCGTTGGCGGGCGGCGGGGGCGGCGAGCCGTCCAGGGGCATGCAGGCGGACAGGCGCGCGGTGGTGAGCCGGGCGGCGGCGAGGTCCCGCCGGTGCCCGAAGACCAGCGGGTAGTAGTCGTCGCCGTAGGTGCCCCAGGCCAGCCAGGCGGAGGCCAGGTCGAGGGCGTCGGCGGTGCCGGAGGGGTGGATGCCCGCGGCGCACAGCGGCAGGTCGTAGGCGCGGAGCTTGTCCTCGTCCCACACCCCCTCCGCGAAGATCCCCATGGCCTCCGTCCAGTCGCGCAGGCGGCCGCGGGCGTCGCCCAGGTGAGGGCTGAGGGTGAGCTCGAAGGGCATGGGCAGGTCGGGGATCCGGGACGGGCCGACCCGCTGGAACGGCACGTGGGTGTGGTTCCGCAGCCGCTGCGCCCCCGCGCCGGCCAGCAGCGCCCGCACGTCGGCGACGGAGGCGCCGAGGCCCGTGGGGCCGCGCAGCGGGTCGGTGCGGGCGTCGAGGGCGCCCTGGTTCATGTACCGGCTGGACCGCAGGTGCCATTCGTGGCCGCCGGACTGCCAGTCCTGGAGGCCCTGGGTGTAGGCGGCGACGGCGGCGACCTCGTCGGGCGTGAGGCCGGCCTCGAGGGCGACGGCGGGCACCTCGGTGAGGGCGGTGTGCTCGAACTGGTGGAGGCGTGAGGTGAGGACGTCGTTGACGATCTCCGCGGCCTGCTGGGTGCCGCAGCCGAAGAAGTTCTCCAGGACCAGGACGCCGTTGCTGAGCTCGCCCTCCTCCTCGACCTCGCGCTGGTAGGAGAACAGGTCGTTGCGCAGGTGGACGCCGTCGGAGAAGGTCTCCATCAGGACCCGCAGCGGACGGGACTCCGCGACCCGGTGCGGGATCTCCGCGGTGGCGTACTCGACCAGGCCGGCGGACCAGGGGGCGCCACCGACCTTGCGGCGCATCTCGATGTACTCCACCGGGTTGGCGATCCGGCCCTCGCCGATGTTGGAGAGCTCCCAGAGGGACTCGTTCAGCAGGTGTTCGGTGGCGAGGGCGAAGCGGCGGCGCCAGTGCTCCGACATCGCGGGGACGGTGCGCGCCCACAGGTCGGCGAGGCCGGCCTCCACCGGGTTCAGCGGCTCGGGCACCGGCGTGGCCGGGTCGAGCGGCATGAACAGCGGCAGGCGCTCCAGGTGGGACCGTCCGCCGGCCCGGTCCAGGCCGCGTTTGAACATCTCCAGGAAGTGGTCGTCGAAGAAGAAGACCCAGACGTACCAGTCGGTGATCAGCGAGAGGGCGGGCCCGTCGCAGTCGGGGTGGGTGTAGGCGCACAGCAGGCCGTAGTCGTGCGCCTCGAGGTCGGACTGCTCCCAGACACCGGATCCCTCGAGCATCCCCATCTCCCGGGCCCACCGGGTGGAGTGGCTCCGGGCCTCGTCGAGGTGCGGGTTCAGCCGCGCGGGATACGGCATGTAGAACTGCGGGAGTCGGAACGGCTGCGTCATGGCCGGGTCCTGTCCGGGAGCGCGTCCGGGCATGCGCCCAGGGCCCCGGCTCCACACCTTCGCGTGAAACCGGGGCGAACGGGAACTCCCGTCCGCGCGGATGCTGTTCAGCCGGTATGCGGACCTCTCCGGCCCTCCCGATCCACCCGGCCCTCCCGATCCACCCGGCCGTCGCCGCCCGCCGCGGCGGCGCTCCCGGCACCACGCGCGGTCCCGCTCCCCGCGCCGCTCGCGGCGCGCGGGCCGGGGTTCCCGGCGGCGCTTCCGGCGGAGCTTCCGGCGGCGGCCTTCTCAGACCTTGCGGCCGACGCCTCCGTGCTGCCCGATCGGCGTGGTGTCCGCGCCCTCCTCCGGGTGCCAGAGCGGCACGGAGACGACGCCCGGCTCGATCATCTCCATGCCCTCGAAGTACGCCTCGATCTGCTCGACGGGGCGCAGGAAGTACGGGACGGCGCCGGTCTCGTTGTAGCCGTCCTGCGCGCGCTCGTACTCGGGGTCCACACCGCGCGAGCCGTCGTTGACGCACAGGTAGCTCCCCGAGGGCAGCCCGCCCATCAGCCTGCGGACCAGGTCGCAGGCGGTCGCGTGCTCGGGGACGTGGCCGAGCGTCCCGCTGAGGATCAGCGCGGTCGGCCGGGTGAGGTCGAGGGTCTCGGCGGCGGCCTCGACGATGGCCTCGGGCCGGTAGAGGTCGGCGTCGAGGTAGGCGGTGGCGCCCTCGGGGGTGGAGGTGAGCAGCGCGCGGGCGTGGGTGAGCACCAGCGGGTCGTTGTCCACGTAGACGATCCGGGCGTCGGGCGCGTGCCGCTGGGCGACCTCGTGGGTGTTGTCGCTGGTGGGCAGGCCGGTGCCGACGTCGAGGAACTGGCGGATGCCGCACTCGACCACGAGGTGGCGGATGCTGCGGCCGAGGAAGGCGCGGCTGGACCGGGCGATCGTGGTGATCCCGGGGAAGACGGCCGTGTAGGCGTTGCCGGCCTCCTCGTCGACGGGGTAGTTGTCCTTGCCGCCGAGCCAGTAGTTCCAGATGCGCGCGGAGTGCGGCACCGAGGTGTCGATGGTGCGGTGGGGCTGCGTGGTCATGCGTGCTCTCCTCCGGCCGTGGGCGAAGCGGTCGGTGTCCCTGCTGTCACCCCGTCAGAACGGCTTGTACGACTAGAACTTAGACACCAACATCATCATCACGCACACGAGTTGGCCGAAACCCCACCCTGCACGACCGCCCCACCGCGTGGAACAGCGGCAATCGGCCTGTCTGGCCGGAATTTGCTCTGGCCCCTCCCGCAGCATGGGTGTTCGAATCAAGGTTCACTCGACACCCAGTGGCTGACGGGGGAAACGCGTGCCTTCCCTGACCTATCAGGAGCTTCACGCCGGCCACGCCGACGGCATCCGGGCCGAACTGGCCGCCGCGCTCGAACTGACCGGGCCGCCCGGCAGTCTGCTGCGGACCTCCTGCGAGCGGCTGCTGCGCCGGCAGCCGATGCGCTATCCGCTGTCGGTGCTGCCCCTGGCGGTGCACGGCGCGGAGACCGGCGACCCGGAGCCGGCCCTCCCGCTGGCGGCGGTGCACCTGCTGTGGTGGACGGCCGCCTGCCGCATGGACGACCTCGCGGACGCCGACGCGCTCACCAGGCACCGGGCCGAGGCGTTCCTCGGGAGCGGTCCCGAGGCCTCGCTGACCACGCTGGCGGTCGGGACCCTGCTGCCGCTGCGCCTGCTCGACTCCCCCCGCCTGCCCCGGGCCGTCCGCCGTGACCTCGGCGCGGAGCTCACCTCCTGCGGCCTCGCGGCGGTGGCCGGCCAGCTCGCCGACCTGGGCGGCGGGCGGGGCGAGCCCCGGCGCGACGCGGTGCTGGCCACCTACCGCGGCAAGTCCGGCGCCCCGTTCGCGATGATCACCGCGATGGCGGCGCTGCTCGCCGACGCGGGCCCCGCCCGCACGGCACTCTGGCGGGAGTTCGGGGACCTGTTCGGTGTCCTCTGGCAGCTCTTCAACGACCAGGAGGACATCACCTCCGGCCGCCACGAGGACCTCCGCAACGGCACGGTCACCCACCTCCTGGCCTGTGCCGCGGAATGCGCCCCGCCCCGGGACGCCGCCCGGCTGCGGGTGCTGCGCCCGGCAGCCCGCACCTCGGCGGCGGCCCGCGAGGAACTGCTGGCGGTGCTGCTCGGCGAACCGGTGGTGGACCGGTTCCGGCGCGACCTGGACGCCTACCGCGCGATGGCCCACGACGTCCTCGACCGCCTGGCCGGGCCCGCGCCCGGAACAGGGACCGAGCCTGGAACCGGGACCGGAACCACGCCCGGAACCGGGACCGCACACGCGCCCCGAGCCGGGACCGGCGCCGGGGCCGGGGCGGGCGGGGCCGAGCGGCGCGGTCGCTACCTCTCCTGCCTGCGCGACCTGGTGGACCAGGCGTCCCGTTGCAGCCTCCGCACCCCGGCCCCGATCGTCTGACCCCTCCGAAAGAGCCGCTCATGTCCCGCCGCACCGCCGTCGTCGTCGGTGGCAGCATCACCGGAATGCTGGCCGCCGCCGTCCTGGCCGAGTACGCCGACGTCACCGTCGTCGAACGCGACCTGCTCCCCGAGGGGCCCGAGCCGCGCCGGGGTCTGCCCCAGGCGCGGCACGCGCACATCCTGTGGTCCGGCGGCGTCCAGGCTCTGGAGTCGCTGCTGCCCGGCCTCACGGACGGGCTGACGGAGCGGGGCGCCCGGCGCGCCCGCGTCATGACCGACCTGGTCTCCAAGGCGCCCTCCGGCCAGTGGTTCCGCCGGTTCACCCGTTCCCACCACACCAACCTGGTCTGCAGCCGGGACCTGCTGGACGCGGTGGTCCGCGCCCGTGTGCTGCGGGACCCGCGGGTGCGGCTGCGGTCGGGGGCGGAGGTGGTGGGGCTGGCCGGAGCGCCCGACCGGGTCACCGGCGTCGACGTCGTCGCCGGTGAGGGCGGTGGGCGCGAGCGGCTCCCCGCCGACCTGGTGATCGACGCGAGCGGGCGCGCGGGCCGGGCGCCGGTGTGGCTGGCCGAGCTGGGCCTGCCGCCCGTGCCGGAGCGCACGGTGGACGCCGGCACCGGCTACGCCAGCCGTCTCTTCCGCGCCCCGGCCGGCGCCGTCGACGGGTTTCCCGTGGTCAACGTCCAGGCGGATCCGCACGCCGCGGCGCCGCGGGGCGGCATCCTCAACCCCGTCGAGGGCGGGCGCTGGCTGGTCACGCTCTCCGGCAGCCGCGACGGGCGGCCCACGGCGGACCCCGACGCGTTCGTCCCGTTCGCGCTGTCCCTGCCCCACCCGGTGATCGGCCGGCTCGTCGCCCGGGCGGAGCCGCTGGGGCCGGTGGTCACCACCCGGTCCACGGCCAACCGGCGGCGCTACTACGAGCGGGCCGAGCGCCTGCCCGCCGGGTTCGCGGTCCTCGGCGACGCGATCGCCGGCTACAACCCGGTCTACGGCCACGGGCTGAGCGCCGCCGCGCAGAGCGTCGTGGCGCTGCGCGAGGTCCTGCTGCGGCACGACCTCGCCGACCCGCTCACCGCCCGCCGTGTCCAGCGGGCCGCGGCCCGCCCGGTGGAGAACGCGTGGAACCTCGCCGCCGGGCAGGACGTGTTCCACCCGGGCGCCGCCGACCAGCCGCCCACCACGGCGGAGCGGCTGCTGGCCCGGTACGTGGACCTCGTCGTCGACGCGGGAGCCCGCAATCCGCGGGCGCTGCGGATCCTGCTGGACGTGATGAGCCTGGAGCGCCCGGCGTCGCGGCTGCTGCGCCCGGACGTGCTCCTGCTGCTCCTCCTGGGCCGCCGGAAGCCGCTGCTGGACGGGCCGCCGCTCACCGAGGCGGAGTGGCGGGCGGCGGGCCTGTCCGGGGCCTCCTCGGCCGGCCGGTAGGCCGTCCGCCGGTAGGCCGTGGCCCGCCGCGGGAGGGCGGGCCGTCGCCTACTTCCGCACGCGGAAGCGGAGCACCGTGCCGGCGCCCGCCTGCGTGTTGTCGAAGGGTTCGAGGTCGATCCGGCCGAGGCCCGGGGGCGAGAAGCGGACCCCGTCGCCGAGCAGCACCGGCACGACGTACACCAGGATCTCGTCGACGAGCCCGCGCCGCAGGCACTGGGCGGCCAGGTCGGCGCCGAGGACCTCCAGGTTCCTGCCGTCCGCGGCGCCGCGCGCGGTGGCGACGGCTTCCTCCAGATCGCAGGTGAGGAAGGTGACGCCGGGGGCCGGGTCGTCGGGCGGCTCGTGGGTGAGGACGAACTGGTGTCCCCCGTCGTAGGTGGTGTCCTGCGGGGCCATGCGCCGGGCGACCTCGTACGTGTTCCGGCCGACGAGCATCGCGCCGGTGGCCGCCATGATCTCCGGGAACGCGTCCGGAGGCAGGTACTCGCCGACCCAGTCCATCGCGTGGTCGGGGCCGGCGATGAAGCCGTCCAGCGACATCGCCCTGTTCACGACCACTTTTCCGCTGCCGAGGCCCACATCAGTCATGCGTTGCTCCACAACTCCTGGAAGAACTCCTGGAAGCCCCGGGGGCGGGGTGCCGACGTGGCCCCAGCGTATCGGCGGGAGCGCGGCCGGCACCCCGACGCGTCGTACCGGGCCGCGCGGCCCGGTACGACGCGGGCAGCCGGGCGGCCCTGCCTCCTGCCGTGGGTCGGCCCTGTCCGCCCGAGCCGGGGTCGGCCCTGTCCCGCCCGCGCCGTGGGTCGGCCCTGTTCCGCCCGAGCCAAGCGTCGGCCCTGTTCCGAGCCGTGGTCGCCGCACTAGACTCGCCCCCATGACTGCCGGGTCGGCCATGGGCCACGCACGAGTGAGGCGCCCGGCCTCGGCATGACTCCGGCGCGGGCCCGCGGCCCGCCCCCGGTTCCGGAACCCCCGTCCCACCACCCCTTCCGGAACCGCACCCCTGGAGACCTTCCGCCCATGTCCGTGACCGCAGTCCGGCTCGACCACGTCGCCGTCCTCGCCAAGGACCGCCAACTCTCCGCGGAGTTCCTCGCCGCCGTCCTGGGGTTGAGGGTCGGCGCGCCCTTCGGCCCCTTCCTGCCCGTCGACCTCGGCAACGGCGTCACGCTCGACTTCTACGAGCAGCGCGACGAGCCGGTGCAGGGCCAGCACTACGCCTTCCTGGTCCCCGAGGAGGAGTTCGACGCGATGCTGGCCCGCCTGGACGCACTCGGCGTCACCTACTTCGCCGACCCGCACCACGGCGAACCGGGCCGTTTCAACCGCCTCTTCGGTGGCCGCGGCGCCTACTTCACCGACCCGGACGGCCACAACATGGAGATCATGACGCGGTCGTACGTCCGGCCCGACAAGCCCTGACCCGTCCCACGGGCGCGGTGGAGGTCGCGCAGCAGCGCGACCTCCGCCCCGTGGTGGACGACCTCGCGGTTGATGTGCAGGACGAGCGAGGCCATCGGGTGCTCGGCGTAGTCGTGCTCCGCCGGGCCGCAGCGCCGGGCGAGCCCGTCCTCACCGAGCCGGCGCACCCCCGCCGTCCACCCCCGTATGCCTCGTCGAGCTGGGCGAGCGCCTCGTCGGTGGTGCCGGCGTACGCGAAGGTCGCGTAGTCGACGGCCGGTCCGCCGAAGTGGGCGGCGACCCGCGTCCCGAGGACGCCGACCACCAGGTGGCCCAGCCGCCAGGCGATGGTGGTCACCGGCGGCGGGTCCGGCTCGGGGAAGGCGTGGTCGATGGTGAACTCGCCCGCGCCCGCGGCGATCGGGGTCGTGCTCCCGCCCCGGCGGCGGACGCTCCAGCAGTCCGGCACCGGCTCCCGGAAGTACTCCTCGTCGGTCAGGCCCGCCAGGCGTCCCCTCAGCTGGTTCCGCCGGTGCCGGTCGAGCTGTTCGGCCGGCTCGTCGCTCCAGTCGATGGCCATGCCCCTCACGGTAGGGCGGCCGGGGCCCGTTTCCCGTGCCCGGCTCCGGCCCGGTGTTCGTGTCCCGAGACGGCCTGGACGCCCCGGAAGACGGCGGCCGATCATGTGTGCCATGAACGACAGCGCGCCCGAGCAGGGCTTCCTCATCCTGCACGGCTGGCAGAACCGCCGGCCCGCCGACCACTGGCAGCACCGGCTGGCGGACCGGCTCGCCGAGCTGGGGCACGAGGTGGTCTACCCCCAGATGCCGGAGCCGGACGAGCCGCGCCTGGACGACTGGCTGGCGGAGTACGCCACCCACCTGGCCTCGCTGCGCGCCCCGCACCGCACCGTGCTGTGCCACAGCCTCGCCTGCCCGACCTGGTTGCACGCCGTCGACCGCGGCCTGGTGACCACGCCGGTGGACCGCGTCCTGCTGATCGCCCCGCCCGGGCCCGCCTTCCTGCGCGAGCACCGCGAGATCGCCGACTTCACGCCCCCGCCGTTCGCACCCGGCCGGGTGGCGGCGGCGGCCCGCCACACCCGTGTGGTCTGCGGCGACGACGACCCGTACTGCGTGGAGGGCGCCGACGCCGCCTACGCCGAGCCGCTGGGCCTGCCCGCCGACGTGCTCCCGGGCACGGCCCACCTGAACCCCGACTCCGGGTACGGGCCGTGGTCCGGCCTCCTCGACTGGTGCCTCTCCCCTGACGGCGAGCGGCCCGTCGGCGCGGCACGGTGACCGGGCTCCGGTAGCGGCACGGTGACCGGGCTCCGGTAGCGGCACGGTGGCTCAGCCCATCGTCTTCGCGCCGTCCAGGCCCTCCCGGACGATGTCCGCGTGGCCCGCGTGCTGGGCGGTCTCCGCGATGATGTGCAGCAGGGTCCGCCGCGCGGACCAGCGGGCGTCCCCCTCGAACCAGGGGGCCTTCGGCAGCGGGTGGCTCGCGTCCAGGTCGGGCAGGGACGCGACCAGGGCGTCGGTGCGGGCGGCCACCTCCGCGTAGGCCTCGAGCACGCCGGCCAGCGTCTCCTCCGGCAGCAGTCGGAACTCCGCGGCGCGCTCCGCCCAGTCGGACTCCGTCATGTTCTCGAAGTCGCCCATCGCCTCGGGCCCTTCGAGGATGAACCGGGCCCACCCCTTCTCCACCGCGGCGACGTGCTTGATCAGCCCGCCGAGGCACAGCTCGCTCACCGTGGTCCGCTGCCGGGCCTGGTCGTCGGTGAGGTTGTCGGTCGTGGTGCGCAGGAACCCACGGTGCCGCCGCAGCACCTCCACCAGGTCGGCGCGCTCGCCGGTGAGGGTGTCGGTGGCGCCGGTGGTGGTGGTCGTCTGGTTGACGCTCATTACGGGTCTCCGCCTTCGCTGGGTCTGTCGTTCCCGGACGTGTCCCACGCTAGGAGGCATTGCGGCCACTTTCCGGCCGCAATGGCCGCCACACTGACGTCATGGCGAACACGAGCTCACGCACCCTGCGCCTGCTGTCCCTGCTGCAGACGCACCGCTACTGGCCGGGGACGGAACTCGCCGTCCGGCTCGGTGTCTCCACCCGCACCTTGCGCCGGGACGTCGACCGGCTCCGCGAGCTCGGCTACCCGGTCGAGGCGCACCGGGGCGTGGACGGCGGTTACCAGCTCGCGGCGGGGGCGGCGCTGCCGCCGCTGGTGATCGACGACGAGGAGGCGGTGGCCCTGGTGGTGGGGCTGCAGACGGCGGCGCAGAACGCGGTGGACGGGATGGCGGAGTCGTCCGTGCGGGCGCTGGCGAAGGTGGTGCGGGTGATGCCGGCCCGGCTGCGCCGCCGGGTGGAGGCGCTGCGCGCGGTGACGGTCCCGGCCCGCTGGGGCGACGGGGACGACGCCGGGGTGGATCCGTCGGCGCTGACCACGGTGGCGATGGCCTGCCGTGACGAGGAACGGATCCGCTTCGGCTACCGCGCCGCCGACGGGGCCCGCACGGAGCGCCATGCCGAGCCGCACCGCCTGGTGCCGCTGGGACGCCGCTGGTACCTGGTCGCCTACGACCTGGACCGGGCGGCCTGGCGCAGCTTCCGGCTGGACCGGCTGGGGTCCCCGGAGCCCACGGGTGAGCGGTTCCGTCCCCGCGGGCTGCCCGCCGCCGACGCCGCGGCCTTCGTCCGCGCGGGGCTGGAGAACGCGCCGCGCCCGCACCGGGTGGAGGCGCTGGTGGAGGCGCCGGCCGAGGCCGTGCGGGGCCGGATCGGCCGTTGGAGCCAGGTGGAGGAGGCGGGCGAGGGCCGCTGCCGGGTCCGGATGACCTCCGACGACCTGGACTGGCCGCTGGTGGCCCTGGGCATGGCGGGCGCGGAGTTCCGGATCGCCGGCCCGCCGGAACTGGCCGACCGGGCCCGGGAGTGGGGCGACCGGTTCAGCCGAGCCGCTCGCGCGGAGGCCGGAACCCCACCCGGAACCGGAAGTCCTCCAGGGTGAACGACAGCAGGGGGCGCCCCTCGCCGAGGAAGGCCAGCGTCCCGGCCGGGTCGGGGCGGAAGGAGGCCCTGGTCAGGGACGGTTCGCCGGTCAGGTGAGCGGGAACGGCCAGGGTTTCGCCGTCCACCTCCTGCAGCAGGCGCGTCCGGACGGGCAGCCGGACGGGCAGCGGCCGCCCCGGCCGGAAGGCGGCGCGCACTTCCCCGGTGCCGGGTGCGCGGAGCCGGACGTGTTCGGTGCCCGGCGCCCCGGCCCAGGGTTCCCAGGCAAAGCCGCCGATCTCCTTGGGGATGCCCCACAGGGTCCGGCCGCCGGCCTTCGACTGCTCGCTGTCGACCCAGACCGCCACCGCCGTGCAGCCGGTCCGCCGTCCTTGCCGCACGGCGAGGGCCAGCAGCAACTCGCGGTAGGCGAGGGTCCCTTCGGGCGAGTAGTCGACGCAGAAGGTGAGCAGCGCGCACCGGCCGCCGACCGTTAGCGGGCGTACCCCCTCAGGCAGCGTCCACCGCGGCAGCCGGTTCCGGCGGGGCCCCCAGAGGCTGACGTGCATCCGGCCGCGCAGGTCCCACGGCTCGGGCGGGAAGGGTTCGGCTTCGGTCATGCCTTCATGGTGCCCCGTACGCCCGCCTCCACGGCGTCCGCGAACCGCGCCGTGGCCCCGAGGGGCGCCCCGGCCGACCGTGTCCGCGTGGTGCGCCGGCCCCCGCACCGGCTGATCCGCCCCGGACCGAGGTCCCCGGGCCGTGCTCGGGGACCCGGCTCAGCCCTTCGCGAGCCGTTCCGCCAGCCACCGCTCGGCGCGGCGGATGTAGGCGCGGACCCACGGCACGTCGCCGGCGAGGGTCTCGACGCCGTGCGGGGCGCCCGGCATCACGTCCAGTTCCGTGTCGACGCCGGCCGCCCGTAGCCGTGCGGCGAAGTCGCACGACTCCCGGTGGAAGAGGTCCGCGTCCCCGATGCCGATCCAGGCCGGGGGCAGTCCCGCCAGGTCCTCGCGGCGGGCGGGCACGGCGTACGGCGGTGGCGGCGACGCGCCGGGGCCGCCGGGCTCCGCGCCGAGGTAGGCGGCCCAGCCCGCGCGGTTGCTGCGGTTGTCCCACACCGGGTGGCGGACCGCGTCCAGGGCACGGTCGGACGCGGTGCGGTCGTCGAGCATCGGGCAGAACAGCCACTGGGCGACCGGGCGCGTGCCGCCCTCGTCGTGCAGCCGCTGCGCCAGCGCGGCCGCCAGGCCGCCGCCCGCGCTCTGGCCGCCGACGGCGACACGGCCGGTGTCGACGCCCAGGTCGGCGGCGTGCTCCAGCAGCCAGCGCCACACCGCGTGGCAGTCGTCGAGGGGCGCGGGGAAGGGGTGCTCGGGGGCGAGCCGGTACTCGGCGGACACCACGACGGTGCCGAGCTCGGCGCACAGCCGCCCCGCCCACCGGTGGTCCTGCACGGCGGAGCCGCTGACCAGCCCGCCGCCGTGGATCCACAGCACCGCTCCTCCGGTACGCGGCCGGCCCGGCGCCGGGACGTAGAGCCGCACCGGCCCGCCGGGCAGCCCCGCCACGGTCCCCCACAGCACCCCGTCGGGCAGCTTCGGCTCGGGCAGCCGCTGCCGCACGGCCCGCCCGATCAGGCGGCCGAGCGGCCCCGCGGGGATGTTCGGCAGGAAGCGGACGCGGTTGCGTATCGCGGGGTGCAGTCGCTGCGGCCTCATGCCGGTCACCGTACGACCGCGTCGCCCTCCCGTACAGCGACCGCCGAGACCGCAGCGACCGCCGAGACCGCAGCGACCTTCGCGACCGCAGCCCCCCTCGCGACCGCTGCGGCCCGTGCGACGGCCTCGGGCGCCGCCCACGCGCCGTCGCGCATCACCCACCGGTCCCGCATCTCGTGCATCCCGTTGCGGGCCTCGATCGACCGGGGCCGCAGCCGGAACCAGACGTACTCCCTCGTGTCCTGCCGCGGGTCCCAGCCCGTCTTCGCCGTGAACGCGCCCGCCGCTCCGTCCGGCACCTCCGAGGAGTTCAGCTCCTCGGCCTCCCCGTCGACCGTCACCACGTCGAGCGTGTCGCCCAGGGCCACCCGGACCCGGGGCCCGGTACGGAGGTTGCGGGCGGTCGGGGTGGCCGGCCGGGTGGCGAGCCACAGCGCCCCGTCGTGCCAGACGAACCAGAGGGGCACGAGGTACGGCACGCCGTCGGCGTCCGCCGACGCCACCCAGACGTCGGTCTCCCGCGCGAACCGGTCGAGGACGTCACGGGTGCGCTGTTCGATGCCGCGGGGCGGCCGGTCGGTCGACATGCCCGCACGCTAGCCCGCGGTGCCGGCCCGCCGCCTCCGCCCGAGGTCGCGGATCCGGCCGGTCCGAAGCCCGAGGCGCACGAGGGCGGAGCCGCACGCAATGGACAAATCGGATATATTGACCGTCGACCTCCGTCCGGCGAAAGCGGTTGAGATGACGTCACTGGAGAAGACCGAGACCCTGACGACCCCCGCCGACGAGCCCGCCCCTCTCCCCTCCCCCGTCAACTCGCACAACGAGTGGGACCCGCTGGAGGAGATCGTCGTCGGCCGCCTGGACGGTGCGACCATTCCCTCCCGGCATCCGGTGGTGGCCTGCAACATCCCCCCGTGGGCGGCCCGCCTCCAGGGCCTGGCCGCCGGCGTCCGCTACCCGCGGGTACTGATGGAGCGCGCGCAGGAGGAGCTCGACGGATTCGTCACCCTTCTTGAGTCGCTGGGCGTGACCGTCCGCCGCCCCGAGGCGGTGGAGCACCGCAAGCGCTTCTCCACTCCGGACTGGTCCTCGCGCGGCTTCTGCAACACCTGCCCGCGGGACAGCATGCTCGTCGTCGGTGACGAGATCATCGAGACGCCGATGGCCTGGCCCTGCCGGTACTTCGAGACGCACACCTACCGGCCGCTCCTCAAGGACTACTTCCGGCGCGGCGCCCGCTGGACGGCGGCCCCGCGCCCGCAGCTCACCGACGAGCTGTACGACAGGTCGTTCCGCATCCCGCGGGCGGGTGAGCCGATGCGGTACATCCTCACCGAGTTCGAGCCGGTCTTCGACGCCGCCGACTTCGTCCGCGCCGGACGGGACCTGTTCGTCACCCGCAGCAACGTCACCAACCTGAGCGGCATCGAGTGGCTGCGCCGCCACCTCGGCCCGCGCTACCGGATCCACGAGATCGAGAGCCGCTGCCGGACGCCCATGCACATCGACACCACCTTCATGGTGCTGGCCCCGGGCAAGGCGCTGGTCAACCCCGAGTACATCGACGTCGACCGGCTGCCGGACGTGCTGCGCTCCTGGGACATCCTGGTCGCCCCGGAGCCGGACCCGATCCGCGACCCGCTGCTCAGACTCACCTCGCTGTGCGGCAAGTGGCTCAGCGTCAACGTCCTCATGCTGGACGAGAAGCGCGTCATCGCCGAACGCCACCACACGGGCATGCTCCGGGCCCTGGAGCGCTGGGGCTTCGAGCCGGTCCCCTGCGACCTGCTCCACTACGCCCCGTTCGGCGGCTCCTTCCACTGCGCCACCCTCGACATCCGGCGGCGCGGAACCCTGGAGTCCTACTTCTGACCTCCGGCTTCCGGCCGGAGCATCAGCGCGCGGGGCGGGCGCGCCCCGTGACGTCGGGGTGCGCCCGTTCGTCCAGGTGGCCTTCGTCGCGCAGGTCGTCCCAGAGACGCTCCGGGATCACGGTGGAGAAGGCGGCCACGTCGGCGCGGACCTCGTCGGCGGACCGCATGCCGACCACCACGCCCGCGACGGCGGGGTGGCGGAGCGGGAAGGCCATCGCCGCCGCCGGGAGCGTCACACCGTGCGCCTCGCAGATCTCGGCGATGCGACGCGCGCGCCGCAACTCACGTGCTGCGGCGGGAGCGTAGTCGAAGGTGGCCCCGTCGGCGGGCGGGTGGGCGGCGAGCAGGCCGGAGTTGAACACCGAGGCCGCGAGGACGGACACGCCGCGCGCCGTACAGGCCGGCAGCAGTTCGTCGAGAGCGCTCTGGTCGAGGAGCGTGTAACGGCCGGACAGCATCACCACGTCGACGTCCGTCTCCGTGACCAGCCGGGTCAGCTTGGCGGGGTCGTGCATACCCGCGCCGACGGCGCCCACCGCGCCCGCGGCGCGGAGTTCGGCGAGCGCCGGGTACCCCTCGTCCACGGCCTGCTCGAACCGGTCCTCCGCGTCGTGGAGGAACAGCACGTCGACCCGGTCGACGCCCATGCGCTCCAAGGACTCCTCCACGCTCCGGAGGACGCCGTCGCGGGTGAAGTCCCACACCCGGCGGTGCGTGGCCGGCACCGCGAAGCTCTCGTCGTCGGTGCGCCCGGCGGGGTCCTGCGGGACCAGCAGTCTGCCGACCTTGGTCGACAGCGTCGCCTCTTCCCGGGGCCTGCCGCGCAGCAGGGCGCCGGTGCGGCGCTCGGAATGGCCGAGACCGTAGTGCGGCGCGGTGTCGAACCAGCGGATCCCGCACTCCCAGGCCGCGTCGAGGGCCGCCGCGGCGGTCGCGTCGTCCACCGGGGTGTAGAGCCCGCCGATGGGGCCGCCGCCGTACCCCCCAGTTCCGTGACCGTGGTGTCGCTCCGGCCGAGCCGGTTCGTCCTCATCGCTCGTTCCCCTCGACAGCCGGAGCGGGTGGGCCCACTGCCGTACGTCCCCGTCCACCGCCGGATCAACCCCGGCGGGCCCGAACCGGCCCCGGAGCGGGCTGCCGCCGTTCATCCGGACCCGAGCCTTCCGAAGGTGAGCCGCGTCACGTTACCGCCGGTATCCGAAACAGCGTGTCGCAGGTAAATTGCGGGTAACACCACAGGGGACCCCTGTGCCCGATCCCCGTCGGCTGCACCCCTTGTGGCGTTGCCCCTTCCGTCCCTGCCTGTCGATGTCCTTGCGCTGCTCCGCAGGAGCTTCGTTTCCTCCCTGGCCAGGAAGCCGGGCATCCACGAAGGAGACCTGATGACCGCGAACCTGACCAGGAAGGCCTACGACGAGCGCCTGCGGACCCTGTCCGAAGGCTCCGTCAACGTCAACTTCAACCCGTTCACCGACATCGACTGGGACGACCCCGAGTTCGCCGTGGACACGAACGACCCGCGCTGGGTGCTCACCTCCGCGGACGCCCTGGGCGCCCACCCCTGGTACAGGGAGCAGCCGCTCGAGACGCAGATCCGCATCGGCATCTGGCGCTGGGCGGTGATCGCCAAGGTGGGCATGCAGTTCGAGAACCTGCTGATGCGCGGGGCGCTGGACTACATCTTCCACCTGGGCAACAGGAACCCGGAGTTCAGGTATCTCACGCACGAGATCACCGAGGAGACCCACCACACCCAGATGTTCCAGGAGCTGGTCAACCGCACCGGCGTGGACACGGCGGGCGGACGGCGCTGGTTCCGCGAACTCAGCCGCATCCTGCCGCTGTTCGGCTCCCTGTACCCCGAGGCGTTCTTCACCGGCATCCTGGCCGGCGAGGAGCCCATCGACCACCTGCAGAAGGGGGCGCTGCGCAGCGGGGAGCCGGTGCACCCCCTCCCGCAGCGGATCATGCAGATCCACATCGCGGAGGAAGCACGGCACATATCCTTCGCCCACGAGTTCCTGCGCCTGCGCGTGCCGCGCTTCGGGAAGGTCCGCCGCGGCGCCCTGTCCCTCCTCTTCCCGCTGATCATGCGGATCCTGTGCGACGTCATCATGATCCCCGACAAGAAGTCCGCCGCGCTGGCCGGCATCCCGAACCGGGTGATCAAGGAGGTCTTCTGGAAGTCGCCGGCCGGCCGGAAGATGCTCCGGGAGCTCTTCTCCGACGTGCGCATGCTGGCCGAGGACCTCGGCCTGATGAACAGGACCTCCCGTCTGCTGTGGCGGGCCCTGCGCATCGACGGCCGCCCGGCCCGCTTCCGCGGCGAGCCCTCCCCGCTCGCCGCCGACTGAGGCTGTCCGCCCGCCGGAAGGGTGAGCCGTCGCCCCCCCCTTCCGGCCTCGGCAGCGACCACCGCCTTCCCCCGCACACCGGGCCGCGGAGCACCGCGCCCGCGGCTCCGCACCGCCTTCCCGCACCGCCCGAACGGAGACCAGCCCGCCGTGCCGTACGTCGTCACCCGATCCTGCTGCGCCGACGCCTCCTGCGTGCTGGCCTGTCCGGTCAACTGCATCCACCCCGCGCCGGGCGAACCCGGCTTCGCGACCGCCGAGATGCTGTACGTCGACCCGCGCACCTGCGTGGACTGCGGCGCCTGCACGACCGCCTGCCCGGTGGACGCGCTCAAGCCGCACGACGCGCTCGGCGCCGGGGAGTTGCCGTTCCTCGAGCTGAACGCCTCCTACTACAAGGACAATCCGCACGCCGACCGCGCGCCCATGTACGTCGTTCCCCGCCAACGGGCCGTCCTCGCGGACGGGTTGTCGGTCGCCGTCGTCGGCGCCGGCCCCGCCGGCCTCTTCGCCGCGGACGAACTGCTGCGCCACCCGGGCGTCCGCGTCACCGTCCACGACCGGCTCCCCACCCCGTACGGCCTGGCGAGGGCCGGTGTCGCACCGGACCACCAGGACACCAAGCAGGTCGCCGAGCTCTTCCGGACCATCGAGTCCCAGCCCGGTTTCCGCTACCGCCTCGGCGTCGAGATCGGCACCGACCTCACCCACGCCGACCTGCTGCGCGCGCACCACGCGGTGATCTACGCGGTCGGCGCCGCCACCGACAGGCGTGTGGGCATCGAGGGCGAGGACCTGCCCGGCAGCGTCTCCGCCACGGACTTCGTCGCCTGGTACAACGGACACCCCGACCGCGCTCGGGACGACCACCGCCTCGACACCGGACGCGCGGTCGTCGTCGGCAACGGCAACGTCTCCCTCGACGTCGCCCGCATCCTCACCGCCGACCCCGACGCCCTGGCCCGCACCGACATCTCCGACCGGGCGCTGGCGGCGCTCCGTGGCAGCGGGATCCGCGAGGTCGTCGTCCTCGGCCGGCGCGGCCCCGCCCAGGCCGCGTTCACCGTGCCCGAACTCCTCGCGCTGGCCGCCCTGGAGGACGTCGACGTGAGCGTCGAGGGCTGGCCCGACGACCTGGCGCCCGACCACGACGAGAAGACCCGCCTGCTGGCCGAACTGGCCGCCCGCACACCGGTCGGGGGCCGCCGCCGCATCGTGCTGCGGTTCCTGGCCGCCCCGGTGCGGATCGTCGGCGAGGGCGCCGTACGGGCGCTGGAATACACCCCGACCACGCTGCACACCGACGACGACGGCACCGTCCGGGCCCGGCCCACCGGCGAGATCCGGACCCTGGAGACCGGCCTCGTCCTGCGCTCCGTCGGGTATCGGGCCCGGCCGGTCCCCGGGCTGCCGTTCGACGAGGCCACGGCGACCGTCCCGCACGAGGCCGGCCGGGTCGAGCCCGGCGTCTACGTCGCCGGCTGGATCAAGCGCGGTCCGACCGGCTTCATCGGCACCAACAAGACCTGCGCCCAGGAGACGGTCGCGTCGCTCCTCGACGACTTCGCCGCGGGACGCCTCACGCCGCCGGTGGCCGGCGGCACGGCGGCGCCGGACGCCCTGGGCCTGGAGGCCTGGCGGGCGATCGACCGGGCGGAGCGGGCGGCGGGCGCGGCGCAGGGCCGTCCGCGCGTCAAGTTCACGGACGCGGAGTCGCTGCGGCGCGCGGCGACGGCCGTCCCGGCCGTGACCGGCTGACGGCCGCACCACCGTCCCCGCGACGCCGCTCCACTCCGCCGTCCCCGCACCGCTGTCCCCGCACCGCTGTCCCCGCACCCCGGCCCCGCATCGCCGTCCCCGCTCCACCGCTTCCCGTCCGCCGGCCGGACCGCGCACCGGCCCGCCGCCCGCCCCGGCCGGCGGAGTCAGGGAGCCCCTTCGAGATCCGACAGCCGCTGCTGCGGCGACAGCACCACGCCCAGGTCCCGCAGCGCCGCGTCCAGCACCGCCCAGACCGAGCGGCACAGCATCGCGCGCAGCTCCTCCTCGGACTGCTCGCGCGCCGGGTCACGCATCCACTGGTTGACCGCGGTGTCCACGAACCCCACGATCCCGACCGCGACCGACCGGACCGGCGCCTGAGGCACCCCGAGGGTCTTCAGCACCTCGCCGAACCGCTCGCCCAGCATCAGCGCGATGGCCGTCTTGGTGCCCGCCACCAGGGACCCGTCACCCATGGAGTGCTCCGCGACGCCCATGTAGGAGTACAGGCGCGGGTGCTGGAACACCCAGTCCAGGTGCGCGCCCACCACGCGGTGCACGGACTCCTCGATGGTTCCGTCGAAGGAGAGCGTGGGCCGCATGCGCTGCACGAAGGACTCCGTCACCCGCCGGCGGACCAGCTCGTCGAGCGAGGCACGGTCCTTGAAGTGCCGGTAGAGCACGGACCGGGGCAGCCCCAGCCGCTGGGCCAGGCGCCCCATCCCGAACGCGCCCTCCTCCTCGATGAGGGCGACGGCTCCGTCCACCAGCTCGCCCTGGCGCTGCGCCCTGTGTTCGTCCCAGCGGGTGGAGCGTCCGTCGCTCTGCGCCTCGCCGCCCGTTCTGTCCACCATCCCGCCAGGATATCGGCCGACCGAACACACGAGCGGCTCGAACGTCCCCGAACGTCCTGGACGCGCGGCGGGCGCGGTCCGCCGCCGCGGCAGCCCCTGGAACCGCTCAGTGGCGGATCTCCACGCGACGGCCCTCCGCATCGCGCTCGGGCTCCTCCGGCACCCGCCCCGCCGTCCCGCGGGCGATCCGGTGCGCCGACCACGCCGCCACGGCGGCGTCCAGCACGTCGTCCACCGGAACGCGGTCGGCCTCACCGAGTTCGTCGGGCAGCACGAGGCCGCCCGCCTCGGCCAGCAGGGCGCGGCGCAGGTTCTGGCCGCGCCACGTCTTCTTGGCGTAGGGCAGCGGCTCTCCGCCCGCCAGGGTGCGGAAGGAGAGCTCGGGGTGCACCTCGTGGATCCGTTCGTCGGCGAGCCAGCACTCCCGCGCCTCCAGCAGCTTCGGCCTCAGCGCCCACGCCTGGTGGCTCAGCCGGTTGCCGGTGAGCTCCTGGCAGCGGTCGGCCGCGGCGCCGTACTCCTCCTCCAGCCAGGCCGCCCTCGGCGCGACCAGGAAGACGCTGCTGCGGCGGACTCCGAGCAGCGCCCTGGCCCCGAGATCCGCGGCGCGCCAGCCTCGCTCGACCAGCGCCAGCGGCATGTCCACCCCGATGGCGTCCGCGTCGGCGACGCGCTCGATCAGCCGGTCGAGCCGGAGGTCCACCACGCTTCCCGCGTACGCCCCGTCCGTGAGCCTGATGCCGACCCACCCCTGCTTCCCGCAGGCGTCGACCCCGAGCACGTTCATCTCACCCTTCACCTTCACCCTTCGCCCTCCCGCCGGCCGCCTCCTGCCTTCCGTCCTTGCGGCGTGGACGTCGCCCGGCGGGTGCGACCGCCGGCGCGACGCCGTGGAGTGGAGTGCGGCAGGCCCGCCGTACGCCCCTCGCGAAAAAGATCCACTCGGAACTGGCGTGCTCCGTGAGGGAGTTGAAAGGATGCGGGGAGACCCGCAGCCGTCCGACGTGTGCTGCGGGTCAGTCACGCCGACAGGAAGGGCTTGGACCATGGACGACATCTTCGGGGACTTCGTCGAGGGGATCGTGGAGGAGGCGGCCGAGGAGGTCGTCGAGGAGGTCGTCGAAGAGACCATCGAGGGTTTCTTCGGCTGAGGCCGACCGCCGGGTGAGGGGCGTGGTGACGGCCGGCTGCCGCCACCACGCCCCTCGTTCCGTCCTGCGCCCTAGTGGCGCGGGGTGATGCCCCTGGACTCCAGGATCTGCGTGGCGCCGGGAAGCATGTGCTCCAGGGCACGCCCCCCGATGAAGGTCCTGAGGTTCGGCAGGAGGTCCAGGTCCTCCAGGGAGCGGACGTCGAAGAGGTCGTCCTCGCCGTCCCAGACGGGGGCGCACTGCATGAAGACCCGGTTACCGCCGTCGAAGACCAGCCTGTCGACCGTGGCCAGCAGCTCCGCCGGTATGTCGAGCTGCTCGAAGTACGTACGGGCCTCGTCCAGCACCGTGTACTCGAGCTCGCGCTCCTCCACGTAGGCGTCGAGGTCCTCGATCCCCCGCGCGCGCAGGTGCTCGCGCAGGTCGAAGACCGGGGTGAGCGTCCCGTCGCCGTACATGAGCTTCTCGACGACGAGCAGCTTGAAGTTGAAGTCACGGAAGTCGCGCATGGCCCCACTTGTATCAGCGGCCACCGACAACCGGCCCCCGCGGCCCTCGCTCCCGCCTCCGTCGGCCCGTCGCGCGCCGCGCCCTCCCCGTGACGGGGAGGCGTTCATGCTGCTGAACGCGCACCCACCGGACGGACCCGCGCCATCTCCTGGAATTCGCGCTGCGCAGCGTATTGACGGCCCATCACCGCCCTCCTACTGTGACGGAGCTCATTCAGCCACTTGTCAGCTATTCACGTTCATGAACGCGAGGAGCCGGAATGGCCTCACTGGACTGGGTCGTGCTGGGCGCTTACTTCTTCGTGATGGTCGGTATCGGCCTCTGGTCGAGGAAACGCATCCACACGATCGCCGACTTCTTCACGGCCCGCGGCCGCATACCGTGGTGGCTCTCCGGCATCTCGCACCACATGTCGGGATACAGCGCGATCATGTTCGTCACCTTCGCGGCGGTGGCGTACGACCACGGGGTCACCGTCTACTTCTGGTGGCCGCTGACCATCGGCGTCGGCATCGGCATCGGCGCCTTCGTGTTCGCCGCGCGGTGGAACCGGCTGCGCGCCAAGCACGGCGTCAACTCGCCGTTGGCCTACCTGGCCGTCCGCTACAACCTGCCCACCCAGCAGGTCCTCGCCTACAGCGGCGCGGCCCTGAAGGTGGTGGACATCGCCGCCAAGTGGGTCGCGATCGCGCTGCTGCTGCAGGGCTTCGCGGACATCCCGCTGGTGTGGGGCATCACGCTGACCGGCATCTGCACCATGGCCTACATGGCGTTCGGCGGGCTGTGGGCCGACGTCCTCACCGACTTGGGGCAGTTCATCATCCAGGGCATCGCCGGATTCGCGATGCTCTTCGCCCTCTTCGCGCACCTGGACGGCGTCTCCACCCTCTGGACCATGTGGGACGACCTGCCGCAGGGGCACGGCGACCCGGTGGCCGGCCCGGTCACCTCCGGTCTGATCATGGCGTTCCTGCTGGTGAAGACCTTCGAGTACAACGGCGGCATGTGGAACCTGGCGCAGCGCTACATGGCGGCGCCGTCGGGCTCCCGGGCGAAGAGGTCGGCGCTGCTCTCCAGCTTCCTGTGGATCGTGTGGCCGTTCATCCTCTTCATCCCGATGATCGCCGCGCCGTTGGTGGTGCCGGGCATCGAGGACGGTGAGCAGTCGTACATCATGCTCGCCCAGGAGCTGCTGCCGACCGGCATCATCGGACTGCTCCTCGCCGGGTTCTTCTCCCACACGATGGCGATGGTGGCCTCCGACTCCAACGTGATCACCGCCGTCATCACCCGTGACCTCGCCCCGGTGCTGGTGCCGAAGGTCCGGCGCTTCACGCAGGCCGGGCAGCTGCTGTTCGCCCGGATCACCACGGTCGCCTTCGTCACGGTCAGCATGGCCTTCGCGCTCTTCGCCGATCCCGACGGCTTCATCATGACGGTGGTGGTCAGCGTGGTCGCCGCGACGATGGGGCCGATCTCCATCCCGCTGATGCTGGGTCTGCTGCCCTGGTTCCGGCGTCACGGGCCGCTCGCGGCGATCACCTCCTGGGCGGGCGGCCTGCTGGTGTGGGCGTACCTGTACTGGGGCGTGGAGGACGCCACGCAGACGATGAACGTCGGCCTGCCGGTGCTGACCTCGCTGACCCTGTACCTGGTCGTCGGGTTCCTGCGCCCCGAGGCCAGCCCGGCGCGGGACGGCCTGATCGACTCGCTCGGCAGCGACCCGACCGACGCGGAACGGGCCGCGCTGGAGGCCCGGTTCGAGGGCAACCCGCCGCCCTCGGACGGCGACGCCGTCGCGGAGACGGTCATCGCCCGCTGACCCCCGCGTGCCACCCCTCGGCGCCGTCCGCCCCCTCCCGGGGCGGGCGGCGCCGCCGCGTGGGCGACACGGCCTTCCCGGGGGTGTCACCGGCGCGTCCTCCGCGGCGGCGGCTCCGCGGCCGCGGTGTGCGGGAGGCCGGCGCACAGCGCCGGAGCCCGGCCGGCCGGCCGGCCGGAGAGGGAACGCACAGCACCGCGGCCCGGCCCGGGAGGGATCCGGGCCGGGCCGCGGGGGCCACGGGAGCGGGGCGGGGTCAGGCGCCGGCCGCCCCGTCCGTGTCCGCGGGCGTGCCGGTGTCCGCGCCCGCGTGCGGCGCGGGACGCGAACCTCCCTGCTCCAGGCGGCCGTCGACGTGGCGCGGCACGCCGAGGGGGTTGTCGTCGTGGAGTTCCGGCGGCAGCAGGGCCTGCGGCGTGGACTGGTAGGTGACGGGCCGCAGCCAGCGCTCGATCGCCGTGCCGCCCACCGAGGTGGAGGTGGACGTGGTGGCCGGGTAGGGGCCGCCGTGGTGCTGGGCGGGGGCGACGGCGACACCGGTGGGCCAGCCGTCGACCAGGACGCGTCCGGCCAGCGGGGTGAGGCGCTCGAGCAGCGCGGCGCCCCGGCCGTCGGCGCCGGATGCCTCGTCGGCGCCGAGGTGGAGGGTGGCGGTGAGGTTGCCCGGCAGCCGGCCGAGCACGGCGGCCGCCTCGTCCTCGTTCCTGTAGCGGGCGACGACGGTGACCGGGCCGAAGCACTCCTCGAGCAGCGCCTCGTGCGCGTCCCCGGTGGCCAGCCGGTCCGCGGGGACCGTCAGGAAGCCCGGAACGACCCGGTGGTCGCCGTCCGGGCCGGGGCGCACCGGCGCCTGCACGCCGGGGAGTTCGGCGCGCTCGGCGACGCCCGCGACGAACGCGTCGCGCATCCGGTGGTCGAGCATCACGCCGGCCCCGGCGTCGACCACCGCCGCGGTGAGCGCCTTGACGAGGCCGTCGCCCGGGGCGCCCTCGGGAACGAGCACGAAGCCCGGCTTGGTGCAGAACTGCCCGGCGCCCAGGGTCATCGACGCGGCGAGCCCGGCCCCGATCTCCTCGCCCCGCTCGGCCGAGGCCGCCTCGGTGACCAGCACCGGGTTGAGACTGCCCAGTTCGCCGTGGAACGGGATGGGCGCCGGGCGGGCGGCGGCCGCGTCGTACAGCGCCCGGCCGCCGCGGACCGAGCCGGTGAACCCTGCGGCGGCGATCAGCGGGTGGCCGACCAGCGCGACGCCCGCGTCGAAACCGTGGACGAGGACGACGACGTCCTCGGGCAGGCCCTCCTCCGCCGCGGCTCGGCGCAGCAGCGACGCGCAGAGCTCGGAGGTGGCCGGGTGGTCGGGGTGCGCCTTGACGACGACGGGGCAGCCCGCGGCGAGCGCGCTGGCCGTGTCGCCGCCGGGCACCGAGAAGGCGAGCGGGAAGTTGCTCGCGCTGTAGACGGCGACGACGCCGAGCGGCACCTTCCAGCGCCGCAGGTCGGGCCAGGGCGGGGTCCGGGTGTCGTCGGCGTGGTCGATCCGGACGTCGAGGAAGCCGCCCTCCTCGACGATGTCGGCGAAGGCGCGCAACTGCGCGGTGGTGCGGGCCAGTTCACCGGTCAGGCGGGGCGCTCCGAGGGCGGTCTCCGCGTCGGCCGTCTCCACCACCTCGTCGCGCGCCTCGTCCAGGAGACGGGCTGCGGTGCGCAACAGGGCGGCCCGCACGGGGCGTTCGGCCAGCGCCGCGCGGGCGTCGTGCGCTGCGCGTACGGCGCGGTCGACGTCCTCGGGCGTGGCCTCCTGGGCGACCTGCGCCCGGCGCTTCCCGGTTCGGGGATCGACGCTCCAGACTGGTGCTGCGGTCACGGTGGGGTTCCTCCGGTTCCTGCCGGTGCGCCGGTCCGCGGCAACGGCCGGAGACGACCGGGGTTCGTTCGGTATTCTGAACCACGTTCCTGTGTGTGAATCGCAGGAACTCTATTTGCGGGCGTTCGAAGGGGTCAAGGGGCATGTCGACTGCCGAGACGGGTGGGGCACAGGTCAAGTCCGCTGTGCGGACCGTGGAGTTGCTGGAGTACTTCGCCCGGAGGCCGGGGATGCACAGCCTGGCCGCCGTGCAGGAGGCGGTCGGGTATCCGAAGTCCAGCCTGTACATGCTGCTGCGCACGCTGGTCGAGCTGGGCTGGGTGGAGACGGACGCGACCGGCACGCGCTACGGCATCGGCGTGCGGGCGCTGCTGGTCGGCACCTCGTACATCGACGGCGACGAGGTGGTGGCCGCGGCCCGGCCGACCCTGGACCGGCTCTCCGACGACACCACGGAGACCATCCACCTGGCCCGTCTCGACGGCACCAACGTGGTGTACCTGTCGACGCGTCAGTCGCAGCACTACCTGCGGCCCTTCACCCGGGTCGGCCGCCGCCTGCCGGCGCACTCCACCTCGCTGGGCAAGGCGCTGCTGGCCACCCGCAGCGACGAGGAGGTGCGCAAGCTGCTGCCGGAGACCCTGCCGGCGCTGACCGAGCACACCATCACCGACCGCGAGCGGCTGATCGAGGAGCTGCACCAGGTGCGCGAGCAGGGGTACGCGGTGGACCGGGAGGAGAACACGCTGGGGCTGCGCTGCTTCGGCATCGCGGTCCCCTACCGGACGCCGGCCCGGGACGCGATCAGCTGCTCGGTGCCGGTCGCGCGGCTGACCCCGGCCCACGAACAGTCCATCGTGGACGCGCTGTTCGACGCCCGCGACCGGCTGACGCTGGCCACCCGCACGCTCTGACGGCCCTGCGTCACGCCCCTCCCCGCAGGGCGGCCCGCACGTCCCAGTCGCCCAGGTACGCCTCGGGGGTGTGCGCGGCGGCCTCGGCGGCGGTCAGCTGGGGGCGGTTGTCCGGGACGGGGATCCTGGCGCCGGGGCCGCGGTTGGCGTACTCGCGGAAGAGGAAGCTCTGCCACGGGTACTGCTCGCGCATGTTCGCGTACGGCTGCGCGGCGTCGATCCCGGCGTCCATGGCGCTGTCGCGGACGACGAGGCGCGGCAGGGCGGTGGGGTCGCTGCTGGGCACCCAGGGCCGGGCCAGCTTGTAGGCGCCGTCCGGGGCCGCGCCGGTGAAGCGGCAGCGGACGGCGAGGAAGCCGTGGGGGGTTCCCGCGGCCGTGCTGGGCGCGAAGACGAAGCCGTAGGGGGTGAAGTCCACGGGCCGGTCGAGGGTGTGGAACACCCCTCCGGCGTGGACGGCGGTGGCCCGGCCGAAGACGAAGTCGACGTCGCCCTCGGCGTAGCAGTGGTGGAAGTACTGCCGGGCGGCGAGGGTGCGGTGGCGGGTGTCGGTGAGCAGGGTGTCCTGATGCCCCAGGAACCGGCAGCGGTCGAAGAGGCTGCGGTCGCCGAGCACGCGCAGCGCGACGGCCTGCTGGGCGGTGATCTCCGGGTGGTCGGCGCGCAGGAAGTCGTTGGCGAAGGTGAGACGGCGGGCGGTGAAGCCGTCGGGGGCGGCGGTCACGGTGGCGCTGCCGGAGGTGCCGAAGGTGCCGCTGCCGTCCGGCTTCGGCGTGCCGGAGGCGTTGTCGTACACGATCACGGTGTCGCGGGGGTCCCCCGTGGCGCCCAGCAGGGTGAGCCCGGTCTTGCTCTCGGGCACGGAGACGGTCTCGCGGTACGTGCCGGGCGCGAGGAGCACCGTCCACGGGCGGTCGGGGTGGTCGGGGGTCGCGTCGACGGCGGCCTGGACGGTGGGGGCGTCCCCGGTGCCGTCCGGGCGGACCCTGACGGTGCGGGTCCGGTCGGCCGAGGCGTGCGGCGCGGCGGCGTGCGGGGCCGCGGCGGCGTGGGCGTGGGGAGCGCCGGGCCCGAGTGTCGCGGCGACGGCGGCGGCACCGCCGCCGAGCAGCGCGGCACGGCGCGTGGGGACGGCGGAACGGGAACCGGGAGCGGCGGATGCGGTCAAGGCGGTGCCTCCTGGGATGCGGGCCCGGGTGACGGGGTGGCGGGGTGACGGGATGACGACGGACGGGGAGGGGGCGGGGATCCGCGGCGGCGTGGGCGGGCCGAGGGCCTCCCCACGAGCCGGGCGGATCCTCGGGCGCACGGGTTCCGGCACGCGACGGGCCCAGTGGCGACGTGCGCGGGCGGAGCCCACAGCCCGCGCGGACCGCGCCGGCTGCCGACAGGCCGATGCGCCGACAGGGCAGGCCGGGTGTCTCCGCGCGGGACACCGCACCGGCCGTCGTACGGGAGGCACGGGCGCCGCAACGCACACGAACCGGGCCGGGCCGGGCCGAGTCGGCCCGGCCCGGCCCCCGCGCGGAGCAGCCCCCGCGGCCCGGACGAACCGGCCGGGCAGGCCGGGCAGGCCGGGCAGGCCGCGGGTGGGCCCCCGTGCGGCGTGCGGGGGCCCGTGCCGCGGCGCCCGCGGTGAGGGTCAGCGTTCGCGCGGCTCGGGCTTGTGCAGCCGGCCCGCTCCCGCCCAGCGGGCGACGAAGCCGGGGACGTCACCGGTCTCGTCGACCCGGGCCCGGTACTCCGGGCTCCAGCCGGCGCCGGCCTGCAGGAGCGCGGCCGGGTTCGCCGCGTTGTGGGCCGCGATCAGGTCGACCTCGGCGCCGTTGACGAAGTTGTCCTCCGCGGTGATCGGCGCCTCGCTCCACTTGTGCAGCACCTCGCTCGCGGGGACGGACGCGGGCAGGGTGAAGTGGTTCTTCTCGGCGTGGATCGCCGACTCCCGGCCCACGCCGTACGCGTAGCCGAACGCGTCCGCGTCCTTGACCACGTGGTGGTTGTCGTACACGTCGACCTGGCCGAAGCGGACCCGCGGGGCGCGCTCACCGGCGTCCCGGAACAGGTTGTGGTGCAGGGTGACCCGCAGCTTGCCGCGGTCGGTGGCGCCCGCGCTGTCGCTGTTGCCGATCAGGATGGTCTTGCTGTGGTCGGCGAAGACGTTCCAGGAGAGGGTGACGAGGTCGGCGCCGCGCACCACGTCGAGCTGCCCGTCGTGCTGCTGGTAGAGCTGACCGTAGTGGCGGGGCTGGGCGTCGTCGGGGCGGCGGCCGTCGGTGAAGGTGTTGTGGTCCGCCCACACGTGGGTGGAGCCGTACACGACCAGGCTGTCGTACTCGGAGTTCCAGGCGCCTTCGGCGCCGTCGGTCGGGTCCCACTGCGGGAAGCAGTCGAAGGTGTCCTCGAACGTGAGGTTGCGGACGATGACGTTGTCCACGCCGCGGACCTGGACGTTGGCGCCCAGCAGGCGGGCGTTCCGGCCGATGCCGACCAGGGTGGTGTTCGGTCCGAGGTCGAGCCGGATCTGCGCCGCCTGGCGGCGGGCGGAGGCCACCCGCGCCTCCTCCATCGGCCCGGACGGCTCGGCGTCGCCCCAGGTGGCCGGGTCGTACGCGGCGAGGTAGCCCTCCAGGCTGTAGCCGCCGGTGGCGTAGTCGTCGCAGCTCAGCGGGGCGCCGGTGGCGTCGCTGTTGGCGTCGAGGGTGCCGGCGACGCGGATGATGCGGGGGGTGCCGTCGCCGTTGCCGACGGCGGCCTTGAGCTCGGCCCAGGTGTCGACCGTGTAGACGTGGGCCGCGTCGGCGGCGGCGCCGCCGGTGGTGCCTCCGTCGGCCGCGGCCCAGCCGTCGTTGTGCGGGAGGACCTGGCGGGCGGGGTCGGCGGGCGCACGGCCGGCCGGCGCCCGGTCGGCGGCGGACGCGTGGACGGCGCCCGCCGACGTCACGGCCAGCGCCAGCGCGGTGCAGCCGACGACGGCGGTTCTGACGAGGCGTGCTTGACCCAGCTGTCTGCGCATTGCGGCTCCTCGGGGAGACGAAGGGTGAGGGAGATGGGGCGGTGCGTTCAGAGGGAGGGCGGCCAGGTGATCCGGTCGGGGGACACCGGGTCGTCGAGCCGCCGGGTGTCGGCCGGGGCGAGCACCGCGCGTTCGCGCAGCCCGCGGGCCACCGTGCGGGCCACCTCGATCGCGCCGGCCGGGCGGAAGTGGGTGTTGTCCCGCACGCCGTCCGGGTAGGCCGGCGCCTCGCCGGGCTCGAGCCACAGGAACAGTTCCTCGGTGCCGGCCGGGCCCAGTTCCCGCCAGCGGGCGAGGCTCACGGCCTGGACGTCGACCAGCGGCACGTCCTCCGCCGCGGCCAGCGCCCGCACGGCCGCCGGGTACTCCCCGTGGGTGGGCACGGCGGCGCCGGACGCGTCGAACCGCCGGCGTTCGACGGAGGTCAGCAGCACGGGCAGCGCGCCGTGGTCCCGGGCCGCCCTCAGGTACAGCCGGAGGTGGTCCTGGTAGGAGGTCCAGGGGTCGGTGTGCCGCTCGTCGTCCTTGGCGTCGTTGTGTCCGAACTGGACGAGGAGGAGGTCGCCGGGGCGCAGGACGCGGGCGATCGCGTCCAGCCGCCCCTCCTCGACGAAGCTGCGGGAACTGCGGCCGTTGACCGCGTGGTTGGCGACGGTCAGGTGCGGGGTGAGGAAGAACGGCAGGGCCATGCCCCAGCCGGTCTCCGGCGCCGCGTCGGCCGTCTTCCGTGCGGCGGTCGAGTCGCCCGCGATGTGGACGGCACGGCGGCGTGGGCCGTCGCCGGACCGGTCCGCGGCCAGGGCGGGGACCGGTGCGGCGGTGATCGCGAGCCCGGCGACGGCCGCCGTCAGGTGTCTGCGGGTCATCGGCATGTGCGGACCGCCTTCCTTCTCCCGGGCGCCACAGCACGGGAGTTCGGGAGTTCGGGAGTGCGCGAAGAGGTGGGTGCGACCGGCGGAACGGGGCCGGCCGCGGCGCCCGAGCGCGGGCGGTGTCCGCGCCCGGGCGTACAGCGGCGGCACGTGCCGCGGCGGAGGTGCCGCGGCGGGACGGCGGCGGGTGGTGAGGCCCGCCGCCGCGGTGGTCACTGCTGCTGCTTCCACTCCTCCTGGGCCGCGTTGAACTTGTCGGCCAGCTTGTCGGCGAACTCCTTGGCGCTCATCTCGCCGAGCAGCAGCTTCTGGAAGTCCGGCTCGCTGTCGGCCTTGCTGATGCTGTTCCAGTCGGGCAGGTAGTACGGGAGCTGGACGACCTTGGTGCCCGGGTCGTTGAGGGACTCCATCGCCGCCTTGACCGGCTCGGCCTCGGCGATCCAGGCGTCACCGGACGCGTCGGTGTTGGCCGGGATGGAGCCGGCCTCCTCGTTCCAGAGACTGTTCATCTCGTGGGACGCGGCGAACTCGATGAACTTCCAGGCCGCCGTCTTGTTCTTGCTGCTCTTGAACAGGCCCAGGCCGTCGACCGGGTTGGAGACGATGGTGCGCGGGCTGCCCTCGGCGGACGGGGGCAGCGGGATGCCCTTGATCTTGTCCGCGCCGAACGCCTTCACGTGGTCGGGGTAGGAGCCCAGGTTGTGCAGGAGCATGCCGATCTTGCCCTGCCCGAACTGGGCGACCATCTTGGCGAAGTCGTTGTTCAGGTCGGCCTCGGGCGTGGCCTTCTTGTAGAGGCCGACGTACTTCTCCAGCGCCTCGACGTTCTTCGGGTCGTTGACGGTGGTCCTGTCGCCGTTCCAGAAGGAGTCGATGCCGGACTGGGCGTACATCATGTCGAGCGCCTGGGCGACGGAGCCGGCGCCGCCGCGGATGGTGAAGCCGAACTCGTTGCTCTTGGCGTCGGTGAGCTTCTCGGCGGACTCGTAGAAGGCGTCCCAGGTGGTGGGCGGCTCGACGCCGGCCGCCTCGAACAGGTCGGTGCGGTACCAGAGGGTGCCCTGGTTGGCGCTGGTCGGCACGGAGTACATCTCGTCGCCCCGGCCGCCCGCCGACCGCACGCTCTCGGCCATCTGCTCGGACAGCTTGCCCTTGAGCGCGCTGCCCTCGATCCGGTCGCCGACCGGCTCCAGGGCGCCCTGCGCCACCATGTTGGCCAGGTAGGCGGTGCCGACGCCGCCGACGTCGGGCAGGCCGCCGCCGGCGATGGCGGTGTCGTACTTGGACTGCACGTCGGTGATCGGAATCGGCACGTACTTGACGTCGATGTCCGGGTTCTTCTTCTCGAACTCGGCGATGATCTTGGTCCAGACGGGGGTGCGGACACCGCCGTTGTTGTCCCAGAAGGTGATCGTGCCCTTGCCGGAGCCCTCGCCGCCGGCGCCGGCGCTGCCGTCGTCTCCGCAGGCGGTGGCCGTCAGGGCGAGCACCGCGGTCAGCGCCACGGCTGCCGTCGCTCTCCGGTTCCGGTGGATCGTCGTCCTCATGGTCGGCTCTTCTCTCGTGGGTCGGGATACTCGGTGGTGCTCCGGTGGTGCTCGGGTGGTGCTGGGGGGTCCCGTGGTGCCGCCGGTGGGTCGGGCGGTGGTGTGTGAGGCGGTGGTGTGCCGGCCGCCGGTGGGTCAGGCGGTGGGTCTGGCGGTGGCGCGGTAGCGGCTGAAGACTCCGGCGCCGGCCGTGCCCGTCCCGGGCGGTGCGGCGGCGAAGAGGCCGAGCAGGGCGCCCACCCAGCCCCAGGGGGCCGCGGCGAACACCTCGCCGGACGGCCGGAAGCCGTCGCCGGTGTCGGCGAGGAACCGGCACCGGGCACCCGGGGTGACTTCGACGCGCAGCCGGGCGCGTGCCCGCGGGGCGTCCCTCGGGTGCGCGGCGTCCCGTTCGCGGGACGCCGTGCCCTCGGCGAACCGGTGGACGAGGCGGGCCTCGCCGCCGGCGACGCGTTCCAGGCCGATCCAGGAGTAGGCGTCGCCGACGACGGCGAGCCCGGCCCTGGCGCCCTCGGCCTCGCTGTCGAGCCGCAGCTCGACCTCGGCGGTGAACGTCTCGGCGGGCATCCGCTGGGTCAGGACGTGCCCGAGGCCGCGCAGGTCGTGGGGACGGCCGGTGCGGACGCAGGTCAGGCGCAGCCCGGCGCCGTCGTGCTCGGTGGTCCATCCGTCGCCGGGGTTGGCGGCCCACTGCCACTGGAGGCCGAACCGTCCACCGGGGAAGTCGTCGTCGGTGACGGGCGCGGTGGGCGGCTGCGTCGGGGCGTGCGGCTTGCGGTGGACGGTGACGGGGCTGCCGTCGTCGCCCATCACCGGCCAGGGGGCGCCCTGTTCGTCGGTGGTCCAGCGCATCGGCTGGAGGTGGACGACCCTGCCGTGGGCGCCGCGCGACTGGAAGTGCAGGAACCAGTCCTCCCCCTCCGCGGTGCGCACCCAGCCGCCCTGGTGGGGGCCGTTGACCTCGGTGTCGCCCTGCCGCAGGACGATCCGCTCCTCGTACGGGCCGAAGAAGGACCGCGCGCGGAAGGCTCCCTGCCAGCCGGTCTCCACCGAGCCGGCGGGGGCGAGGATCCAGAACCAGCCGTCGTGCCGGTAGAGCTTGGGCCCTTCCAGGGTGAACCAGCCGGGCAGCAGGTCGCCGTCGACGATCACGGTGCCCTCGTCGAGCAGGGTCGTGCCGTCGGGGCTCATCCGGTGGCCGGTGAGGCGGTTCTTCACCCCGGCGCGGGACCTGGCCCAGCCGTGCACCAGGTACGCCTCGCCGGTCTCCTCGTCCCACAGCGGGCAGGCGTCGATGAGTCCCCGGCCCGGCTTCAGCAGGTGCGGCGTGGTCCAGGGGCCCTCGACGGCGGGCGCGTTGACCTGGAGGACGCCCTGGTCCGGGTCGCCCCAGAAGATCCAGAAGCGGCCCGCGTGGTGGCGCAGCGCCGGGGCCCACACCCCGCAGTCCTGCCGGGGCACGGCGAACTCCGCCTCGGGGGTGAGCCGTTGGAGGGCGTGGCCGACGAGGGTCCAGTTGACCAGGTCGCGGGAGTGGAGCAGGGGCAGGCCGGGGGCGCGGCCGAAGCTGGAGGCCGTGAGGTAGTAGTCCTCGCCGACGCGCACGACGTCGGGGTCGGACCAGTCGGCGTTGAGCACCGGGTTGCGGTAGGTGCCGTCGCCGAGGTCGGCGGTCCAGGGGCGGTGGGCGTTCACGCGGCGGTCGCCTCCTTCACCAGGCCGGCGGCGGTGCGGCGGTCGAGGCGGCCGTCGGCGACGACGGTGACCAGGCGGCGCACCAGGGGCCGGTCGGCCGGGACGGTCAGTCGCCGGGACCAGGCGAGGGAGGAGCCGACACCGGGGTACTCGGTGGTCCGCACGAACCACGGGTCGCGCCGGGTGGTGCCGTCCGCGCCGGCGAGGACCAGCGTCCAGCCGTCCCCGGCGAGCGCGATCCAGTCCGCGGTGCGGCCGTGCACGGCGTCCTCGCCCTCGGCGTCGTGGGTGAAGACGGCGGGCGCGGACGCCTCCTTGGGGGCGCGCCAGAAGAAGCCGCCGTAGCCGGCGCCGGGGCGGCCGTTGGTGGCCGGGCTGCCGATGGTGACGGCGCCCCCGGCGGGGGTGAGCGTGAAGGTGAGGTCCAGCGCCCAGGCGTGGCCGGTGAGGGCGGTGGCGGTGACGGTGCGCCGCTCGCGCAGCAGCACGTCGCCGTCCGCCTCCCAGACCAGTTCCTCCTCGAACCCGCCGTCCTCCCGGCGGGCCCAGCCGGTGTGGCGCTGGGTTCCGTGGTTGTCGAGCGCGACGGGGCCCCGGTCGCGGACGAAGGTGCGTCCGCCCCAGAAGTTGCGGCCGTCGACGTCGGGCACGGCGATGCCGGCGCCGAGGTGGTGGAGGTGGTCGCCGGGCATCTCCTCGGTGACGGGCACGCCGCCGAGGGTGGTCACCGGGTGCAGGAAGGGGCGGGGCGACAGGCGCGGGTCGAGGTCCGGGCGGACGCCGTAGCGGGCGACGGTCCGGCCCGCGCAGCGCAGCTCGGCGAGGACGGACGCGGCGTCCGGGACGGGCGGGGCGTCCGAAACGGACGCGGCGGACGCGGCGGACGCGGTTGCCTCCTGGTGCCCGGACGGGGCGGTGGACGCGTGGTCGGTGGTCATGAGGCGGACCTCGTTCCGAGGGAGGCGGAGGTGGCGGAGGGCGCCGCCCAGGGTTCGGCGCCGGTCTCGGAGAACAGCCGGAGGGTGTCGGCGCAGGCGGCGACGAGGCCGTCGACGCCGCGCACGACCCGCCGGGGCGCGGGGGTGTCGTGGGCGGTGTGCCAGGCGTCCGGCGGCAGCGGCCGGGGGTCGGGGGCGGTGCGGACCGCTTCGAGCACCCGCATGAAGGCGCCGGACCGGGCGGGCGGGGCGATCAGTTCGGTGCCGTCCGCCAGGTGGTCGAGGAGGTTCTCCAGCAGGTCGGTGCGGTCGTACACGTGCTCCTCGGGGCCGTGTCCGGCGCGCTGCACCAGCACCCGGTCCTGCTTGTACCAGAAGGTGATCCGGCCGCTCTCCCCGTGGACCAGGACGTACGGCTCACCGGCCCGCTCGGCGCACAGCGTCGCGGCGACGACGACATCCACCCCGCGGTCGGTGGTGACGCGGACGCAGGAGGTGTCGTCGGCCTCGATGTCGTTGGCGCGCAGCAGTTCCGTGGTGACGCCGGTGACGTCCTCGCCCCGGTCGGTCCCGGCGAGGGCGAGGGCGGTGGAGACGGCGTGGGCGAGGGGGTTGGTGAGCACGCCGTCCACCACGTCGACGCCGTTCAGGCGGCGCCGGCCGGCCCAGGGCGCGCGGGCCCAGTAGGCGGTGTCGCGTACCCACGCGCCGGCCGCGGCCACCCCCCGGACCCGGCCGACGGCGCCGGAGGCGACCAGCTCCCGGATCGCGGGCAGCGCGTGGGAGCCGAGGGCCTGGAAGCCGATCTGGCAGGCCGTCCCCGCCTCCCGCACCGCCTCCTCCACGCGCCGGTGGGCGGACCAGGAGGCGGCCGGCGGCTTCTCGAGCAGCAGGTGCACGCCACGGGCGGCGGCCGCGGCGGCCAGGTCGGCGTGCGTCTGCAGCGGGGTGCAGACGACGGCGACCCGGGCGCCGGTGGCGTCGAGCAGGGCGGCGAAGTCGGACGACTGCCGCGGTGGCGAGGCGAAGCCCGCCAACTCGTCCGCCTCCAGCGGGGTGAGGTCGCAGACCCCGGCCAGCCGTACCCGTCCGGCGGCCTCCAGGCGGCGGATGTTCTCCAGGTGCAGGCGGCCGTGGCCGCGCGCCCCGGCGAGCACCAGGGGCACCGGCGGCGGGGTGGGATGCGGGGCGGTCATGCGGGCCTCCTTCGACGTGTACGCGGGGACGGACGGTTCGGGGCGGTGAGGGCCGGGTGCGGGCAGCGGGATCGGGCGGCTTGGGGCGGGAGCACGGGGTGACAGCGGGTCAGCCCTTGACGGCGCCGGCGCTGAAGCCGGTGATCAGCCACTTCTGGATGAAGGCGAAGACCAGGACGACGGGCACGGCGGCGATCACTCCGCCCGCGGCGAGCGCTCCCAGGTCCACGCTGTCGGCGCCGATGAGGGTGTTGAGGCCGACGGGGATCGTCTGCTTGTCCTGTTCGCTCAGGAACATCAGCGCGAACAGGAAGTGGTTCCAGCTGTGCACGAAGGCGAACGACCCGACGGCGATCAGTCCGGGCCGCAGCAGCGGGAGCACCACGGCGCGGAAGGCGCGGAACCGTGAGCAGCCGTCGACCCAGGCGGCCTCCTCCAGGGACACCGGCACGTTCTTGATGAAGCCGCTGATGAGGATCATCGACAGCGGCAGCTGGAAGACCGTCTCGGCGATGATCACGCTCTCCAGCGAGTTGATCATCCGGAGGTTGCGGAAGATCTCGAAGAGCGGCACCAGCATCAGCGCGCCGGGGATGAACTGCGAGCACAGCAGCGCGAGCATGAAGGCGTTCTTCACCCGGAAGTTGAAGCGGGCCAGCGCGTAGCCGCCGGAGAGGGCGATCAGCGTGGTCGCGATCAGCGTGGCGACGCCGACCAGCATGCTGTTCTGGAAGAAGACGGCGAAGCTGCGCTCGTTCCAGACCTTCTCGAAGTGCTCGAAGGTCATCGGCCAGGGCACCAGCGAGGTCGATCCCGCGGGCCGCAGCGCGAAGAGCAGCATCCAGTAGAACGGCACGAGGGTGAAGAGCAGGTAGAGCCCCAGCGGCAGGTAGATCTGCCAGCGCGGCACGTCGTCGACGGCGCGGCTGCGCCGGCGGCGGGACGCGGGCGGCGGGACGACGGGGGTGTCGGACGGGGGCGCGGTGCGCGCGCCCTGCTCGGTGAGTGCGGCGGTCACCGGGAGTCGCCTCCGAACTTGCTCAGACGCAGGTAGAGGATGGAGCAGAACAGGAGGATCACGAAAGCCACGGTGGTCAGCGCGGAGGCGTAGCCGAAGTCGTGTCCCTCGATGCCCGTGTTGGCGACGTACAGCGGGAGCGTCGTGGTGACGCCCGCGGGACCGCCGCCGGTCAGGGTGTAGAGCAGGTCGACGTTGTTGAACTCCCACACGGCGCGCAGCAGCGTGGAGAGAATGATCGCGTCCTTCAGGTGCGGCAGGGTGATGTGCACGAACTGCCGCATCCGGCCCGCGCCGTCGACCGAGGCCGCCTCGTAGAGGTCCTTGGGGACGGACTGGAGGTCGGCGAGGATGAGGATCGCGAAGAAGGGGACGCCGCGCCAGAGTTCGGTGAGGACCGCGGCCCAGAAGACGGTGCCGGTGTCGGACAGCACGGAGGTGCCGTAGGTGCCGATGCCGGCGTCCGCCAGGTAGCGGCTCACCCCGGTGGAGGGGTTGTAGAGCAGCATCCAGATGGTGGTCGTCAGCACGCCGGAGACGGCCCACGGGGAGAACACCAGGGCGCGGGCGATGCCGCGTCCGACGAACGTCTGGTTGACCAGCAGGGCCAGCGCCAGGCCGAGGACGAGCTGCAGCGAGACCTCGGTGACGACCCATTTGGCGCTGAACACCAGGGAGTCGCGGAACAGCGGGTCGTCGGTGAAGACGCGGACGAAGTTGTCGAAGCCGGCGAAGCCGTTCCGCCAGGGCTTGGTGACGTTGTAGTGCTGGAGGCTGTAGTAGAAGACGCTGATGACCGGGTAGGCGATGAACCCCAGCATGAGCAGCCCCGCGGGGGCGATCAGCAGGTACGGCAGGTGACGCGGTGTGCTGCTGCCGGTCCTCCGCCGCCCGGGTGCGCCCCGGGGTGTCTTCGCCACGGCTGCGGCTGCTGCTGGGGCCATGACCTCTGTCTCCGTTCTCACTGGCGGTCGTGCTCGTGGTGCGGGCATCGGGCCCGGTCGGCCTGGTCGGCCCGTCAGGCCTGGTCGGCCCGTGCGGGCGTGAGCGGGGAGCGCTGATAGAAAGCGCTTGCTCGACGCCGTGCGAAAAGTCCCTGGGAGGTGGGGTGGTGCGCCGCCGGCCGGGGCCCCAGGGCGCGGCCGGCCGGCGGCGGCTCAGCCGGCGTAGGGTTCGGGCACCTTTCCCGGGCGGGAGAGGAAGCCGAAGTCGCAGCCGGTGTCGGCCTGGGTGATCTCCTCCTGGTACAGCGCGCCGTAGCCGCGTTCCCACCGCTTGGGCGGCGGCGTCCAGGCGGAGCGGCGGCGTTCCAGTTCGGCGTCGTCGACCTCCAGGCGCAGGGTGCGGGCCGGGACGTCGAGGGTGATCAGGTCGCCGGTGCGCACCAGCGCAAGCGGGCCGCCGACGTACGACTCGGGCGCGACGTGCAGCACGCACGCGCCGTAACTGGTGCCGCTCATCCGGGCGTCGGAGATGCGGACCATGTCCCGCACGCCCTCCTTGAGGAGGTACTCGGGGATGGGCAGCATCCCGTACTCCGGCATTCCGGGACCGCCCTGCGGGCCCGCGTTGCGCAGCACCAGCACGTGGTCGGCGGTGATGCCGAGCGCGGGGTCGTCGATGGTGCGCTGCAGGGTGCGGTAGTCGTCGAAGACCACGGCCGGCCCGGTGTGGCGCAGCAGGTGCGGTTCGGCGGCGATGTGCTTGATCACGGCCCCGTCGGGGCAGAGGTTGCCGCGCAGGACCGCGACCCCGCCCTCGTCGGCCAGGGGCTCGTGACGCGGGCGGATGACCCGGTCGTCGTGGACCAGGGCGCCGTCGAGCTGGGCGCGGAGCGTGGCATGGGCCGCGGTGGGCCGCTCCAGGTGGAGGACGTCGGCGATGCGGGTGAGGAAGCCGGGCAGGCCGCCCGCGAAGTGGAAGTCCTCCATCAGGTAGGCCCCGCCGGGGCGCAGGTTGGCGAGGACCGGCACGGTCCGGGCGATGCGGTCGAAGTCGTCGAGGGTGAGCGTGACGCCGGAGCGTCCGGCCATGGCGATCAGGTGGATGACCGCGTTGGTCGATCCGCCGAGCGCGAGGACGGTGGCGACCGCGTCCTCGTACGCCTCCCGGGTGAGGATCGTCGACGGCTTGACGTCCTCCAGGATCATGTCGACGATGCGGGCGCCGGCGGCCGCGGCCATCCGCTCGTGGCCGGAGTCGACGGCGGGGATCGACGAGGCGCCGGGCATCGTCATGCCGAGCACCTCGGCGGCGGCGGTGAGCGTGGAGGCGGTGCCCATGGTCATGCAGTGGCCGGGCGAGCGGGCCAGTCCGTTCTCCAGCTCGCCGAGTTCCAAGTCGCCGATCTCGCCGGTGCGCCGCTGGTCCCAGTACTTCCACATGTCGGTGCCGCTGCCCAGGACCTCCTGCCGCCAGTGGCCCGGCAGCATGGGGCCGGCCGGGACGAACACGGCGGGCAGGTCGGCGCTGGCCGCGCCCATGAGCAGCGCGGGCGTGGTCTTGTCGCAGCCGCCGAGGAGGACGGCGCCGTCCACCGGGTAGGACCGCAGCAGCTCCTCGGTCTCCATGGCGAGGAGGTTCCGGTAGAGCATCGGGGTCGGCTTCTGGAACGTCTCCGACAGCGTGGCCACCGGGAACTCCAGCGGGAAGCCGCCCGCCTGCCACACCCCCCGCTTGACCGCCTGGGCGCGCTCGCGCAGGTGGACGTGGCAGGGGTTGATGTCCGACCAGGTGTTGAGGATCGCGACGACGGGCTTGCCCAGGTGCTCCTCGGGCAGGTAGCCGAGCTGGCGGGTGCGGGCGCGGTGGCTGAAGGTGCGGACGCCGGCGGAGACGGAGTCGCCGTACCAGCGGTGGCTGCGCAGGTCCTCGGGGCGGACGGTCCTCGGCCGGGCGTCGGCGGACCGGGCTTCCGTGGGCCGGGTGCTCATATGCCCCACCCCTTCACCAGCGCGGCGACGGCGGCACGGCGCTCCTCGGTGATCTCGTGGCTGGGCGGACGGACCTCGCGCCGGCACAGGCCCAGGACGGCGAGCGCCTCCTTGACGACGCTCACGTTGTCCGCGGACTGGCGGTCCGCGCGCAGCTCCTCGAAGGGCCGGATCTGCTCCCACACCTTCATGGCGCCCTGGAGGTCCCCGTCCCGCAGCGCCTCCAGCATCGCCAGCGAGATGCCGGGGGCGACGTTGACCAGGCCGGAGGTGAAGCCGGTGGCGCCGCCCGCCCAGTAGGAGGGGGCGTACAGCTCGGCGAGGCCGGCGACCCACACGAAGCGGTCCAGGCCCGCGTCCCGGGCGAAGGCGGCGAAGCGCGCGGCGTCCGGCACGGCGTACTTGACGCCGATCACGTTGGGGCAGGTCCCGCCCAGCTCGGCGAGGGCCTCGCCGTCCAGGTGCGGGTTGCGGATGTAGGGCACGACGCCCAGTTCGGGCACCGCCTCGGCGACGGCGCGGTGGTAGCCGATCCAGCCGTCCCGTGACACGTACGGGTGCACCGGCTGGTGCACCATCACCATGCCCGCGCCCGCCTCGCGGGCGTGGACGGCGGCGGCCACGGCGGTGGGCACGTCGTGCCCGACGCCGACCAGGACCGTCGCCCGGTCCCCGGCCTCCTCGATCGTCACCTCGGTGACGGTGCGCCGCTCCTCGGGGGTCAGCGCGTAGAACTCCCCGGTGTTGCCGTTCGGGGTGAGGGTGCGCACGCCCGCGTCGAGCAGCCGGCGCAGCAGCACCCGGTGGGCGTCGAGGTCGATCCCGCCGTCCGCCGCGAAGGGCGTCGTGGGGATCGCGACGACGTCGGCGAGTGCTGTCCTGAGGGGAGTGTGGTCCGCGTGCGCCATCGAGGCCGCCCTTTCTTCTCCGTGACGATGTCCGTGCACCTGCTGGGCCCGACCCTTCGCTGTCACATGTCGTCGCCCTCCTCGGCGCCGGGGAAGGCCCGGTCCACGAACGAGGCGATGTGGGCGTGCAGCGCGCGGGCCGCGCCGTCGGCGTCGCCGGCCCGGGCCAGCCGGAGGATCTCCCGGTGCTCGGCCGCCTCCCGCTCCCAGGAGGGGATGGCGCCCCACACCACGGCGGACACGAGCGCGGCCTGGTCGCGGACCTCGTCGAGCATCCGGGCGAGCAGCGGGTTGCCGCACGGCAGGTAGAGCGAGCGGTGGAACTCCCGGTTGGCCAGGCTCCGTTCGGCAGTGTCCTCGGCCTCGTCGGCCCGCACCAGCGCCTCCGCGGCGGTGTCCAGGGACACCTGGCGCGTGATGGTCCGCCGCAGCGCCTCGGGCTCCAGCAGCAGCCGGACGTCGTACACCTCGCGGGCCATCGCCGCGTCCACCTCGCGCACGGTGACGCCCTTGTACTGGCTCATCACCACGAGCCCGGTCCCCGCGAGCGTCTTCAGCGCCTCCCGCACCGGCGTCTTGGACACCCCGAACCGCCCGGCGAGCTCCGCCTCCACCAGCGCCTGGCCGGGCAGCAGCTGCCCGGTCAGGATGCCGTGCTTGATCGCGTCCAGCACGTACTGGGTGCGGGAGGGGATGGGACTGGGGGCGGCGAAGGCCATGGGGTCTCTTTCGTATCCGACGTATCACGTCTCATATATGACGTACGAAGTACGACGCGACGAAGCTAGGACCGTGCCTGTGTTTCGTCAATGCTTCGAGCAAGGAAAATCCGCGCGGACGGGCCGGGTTGGACGCGGGAACCGCGGGACGAGGTGGCGCGCGCGCCCGACGGGCGGCGCCGACGGGCGTGCACGGCGACGCCGACGGGTCCCTGGTCGCGATGGGTCGGGCGTGCCTGGCGGCCGGCGAGCAGGGGATCGAGCGGCCGCACGGTCGCGTCGCCGGTCGAGGTGGGGCGTCACCGGCGCAGCCGCCGGAGGAACGGGCGAAAAGGCCCCTCCCCTCCTCCGCCCGGGCGGAGGAGGGGAGGGGAGGCCACCCACAGGCCTCCCCCGGCCGACCTGCGTGAGGGTGGTGGCCCTTGTGGCCCCGGACGGTCAGTCGAGCGCGGCGAGTTGTTCCGCGACGACCCGCAGGTCCGCGTCCGAGGCGAGGCCCGCGTGGTAGAGCCGCAGCTCCGTCGCGCCCAGCGAGGCCGCGTGCGCGGCGTCGGCGGCGAGCCCGCCGGGGTCGCCGCCCATCCCGGAGACGACGGTGAGGTTCGCGGCGAGCACCGCCCCCTCACCGCGGTGCGGGGCGAACGGCCGGAGCACCGCCTCCCGCGCGGCCGCTCCGCCCGTGCAGGGCAGCACGACCCCGTCCGCGACGCCCAGCACGTGGCGCGGGTCCACCCCGGCGTTGGCGCCGCTCCGGTAGGGCGCCGGGTCCGCGTGGAGCAGCACCCGGAAGCCCGGCGGCGCGGCGGCCCGCACGGCGCCGACCGCCTCCTCCTGCACGGCCCGCGCCACCCGCGTCCGCCAGGCGAGCGTGGCCGCGGCGGGACCCGCTCCGAGCAGCTTCTCCACCTCCGGCCATCCGGCGGCGCCGGAGCCCCCCGCGGCCCACACGGGTTCCAGCGCGCGCCGCACCAGCGCGGCCAGCTCCCCCGGGTCGAGCCCTTCCTCCGCGTACCCGGCGCGGCAGTCCGGGCAGAAGCACAGCGACATCAGGTACTGCGCGGCGTCCCCGAGCCCGACCCCGCCGACCTTGTCGTGCGCGTGCAGGTGCGCGAACCCGTACCACCCGCAGGACTCGAGCTCCGTGCCCGCGGCCCCGGGCCGTACGGCGGCCTCGGCGGCGAGGCCGCCGAGGTACGCGCGGACCGCCGGGCGGGCGATGCACGGCGCCCACGGGTAGCGGTCGCCGTAGGCGTTGACCACGCAGATGTCCGGATGCTCGGCGCCCAGGCGGGAGTTGTGGGCGAGCACCACCCAACTGTGCACCTCCAGGCCCGCGTCGGCGAGTGCCTCGGCGGCCCGTCCGAACGGGTCGTCCCCGGCCGGGGCCCAGGCGCCGGCCGGGTACGGCCGCAGGTCCCGCCCCTCCCAGCGTCCGGGTTCCGGCGGGTAGAGGACCGCCGCGTGCTCGGCGGTGACCACCCGGTGGGCCGGGTGCCGCGGGGTCAGCGCGCGGGTGGAGTGGTAGGCGGAGGCCAGGGTGACCTGGCGGACCCCCAGGGCAGCGGTCCGCCCGGCGGCCTCCGGGTCACCGGTGACGTCCCACGGGTACAGGAACGCCGACGCCCTCACCCCCCGCTCCCCTCGTCCGGCAGCAGCGCGTAGCCGCGGGTGACGATGTCGGCCAGTTCCTTGACGTGCGCGTCGGCGGGTTCGCTCAGCGGCGGCCGGACCTCCCCCACGTCCCGTCCGCGCAGCCGCACGCCCGCCTTCACCAGCGAGACGGCGTAGCCGCGTCCCTGCGCGCGGAGTTCGACCAGCGGCCGGTAGAAGCCGTCGATGAGCCGGTTCACCGTGGCGTCGTCCCCACGGGTCAGCGCCCGGTGGAAGGCCACGGCGATCTCCGGGGCGAAGCAGAACACGGCCGACGAGTAGAGCGTGACGCCCACGCCCCGGTAGGCGAGCGCGGTGAGCTCCGCCGTGGGCAGCCCGTTGAAGTAGAGGAAGTCCTCGTCGGGCCGTTCGGTGCGCACGGCGCTGACGATCCGCTGCATCAGGTCGAGGTCGCCCGCCCCGTCCTTCAGTCCGACGATCCGGGGGTGGGCCGCCAGCCGGGCCACCGTCTCCGGGGCGAGGATCGCGTTGTCGCGCTGGTAGACGATCACGTCGAGGGACGTGGCGTCCGCCAGCGCGGTGTAGTGGGCCTCCAGCCCGCGCTGGTCGGCCACCACCAGGTACGGCGGCATGGCGAGCAGCCCGTCGGCGCCCGCCTCCTCGGCGAGGCCGGCGTACCGGATCGCCAGCGCGGTGCCGTACCCGGCGCCCGCGAGGACCGGCACCCGCCCGGCCGCCTCGGCCACCGCCGCGGCGACGCAGGCCTGGAACTCCTCGGGCGTCAGGGCGTGGAACTCGCCGGTGCCGCAGCACGCGAAGACGCCGGCCGCGCCGGCGTCGATGCCGTCCCGCACATGGGCCCGGAACGCGTCGATGTCGACGGATCCGTCCGGCCCGTACGGGGTGACGGGGAAGAACAGCACACCGTCGAACCGGGCGCTGAGAGGGGGCGAGGTCGGTGAGGGTGAGGTCACGGGACTCCCTGGACGACGGACGGCGGCGCGACAGCGACGTACATGCACCTGACCGATGTTTATATTTCTGAACGCCGGTCACGCTAGGGCAGCCGCCATTCCCGGTCAAGACAAGCGATTACGCGCACACTTGACGGCACAACGGTCCACTCCCTAGCGTGCGCACGTCCGTGAACACCGTCCATGGATGCAGACCAGCCGGATCCGTCGGTTCCCCTGATCCACCCGAGGAGAACGTCATGCCCGCTCCCCGCTCCCTCCTGCTCACCGGTGCCGCGGGCGGACTCGGCACCCTGCTGCGGGAGTTGCTGCCGCAGTACGGGTACACCCTGCGCCTGCTGGACGTGATGCCGGTCAAGGACGTCCGGGACACCGAGGAGGTGGTCACCGCCGACCTGGCGGACCGGGCGGCGCTGCGCGAGGCCGTGCGCGGGATGGACGCGGTCGTCCACCTCGCGGGCATCTCGCTGGAGTCGACCTTCGAGAAGATCCTGCGCGCCAACATCGAGGGCACCTACCACCTCTACGAGGCGGCCCGCGAGGAAGGCGTCTCCCGCGTGGTCTTCGCCTCCAGCAACCACGCCGTCGGCTACACGCCGGCCCCCCGCGCGGGCGCCCCGCTGATCCCCGTGGACACCCCGCGCCGCCCCGACACCTTCTACGGCCTGTCCAAGTCGTTCGGCGAGGACCTGGCGCAGCTGTACTGGGAGCGGCACGGCCTGGAGACGGTGTCCGTCCGTATCGGCTCCTGCTTCCCCGAGCCCACCACGGTGCGGATGCTGTCGGTGTGGATGAGCCCCGCCGACGGCGCGCGGCTCTTCCACGCCGCGCTGACCGCCGAGGGCGTCGGCCACACCGTGGTCTACGGCAGCTCCGACAACACCCGTCTGTGGTGGGACCTCTCCTCGGCCCGGGCGCTCGGCTACGAACCGCAGGACGACTCCGAGCGGTTCGCCGCCGAGCTGATCGCCGAGCAGGGCGAGTGGGACCCGGACAACCCCGAACAGGGTCTGCTCGGCGGGCACTTCACCACCAATCCGCCGATCTGGCCGCACTGAGCCGGCCGCCCGGCCCGACGGCAGCGCCCACGCAGGCCGCCCGGCGCGAGGGCCCGGCCCCCATGCCCCCGCGCCGGCTCAGTCCCTCCCCGGCGCGGCCGTCGAGGCCCGCACGACGAGTTCGGCGCCGACCTCGGCCACGCCCGAGGCGGGCGGCTCCTCCCTGCCGAGCGCCAGCCGCCCGGCCCGCGCCCCGGCCTCCTGCAGCGGCAGCCGGACGGTGGTGAGCGCGGGCACGGCGTCCGCGCTGAAGGGCAGGTCGTCGAAGCCGGCCACCGAGACGTCCTCGGGGATCCGCAGCCCGGCCTCCCGCAGGGCGGCGCAGACCCCGAGCGCCACCGTGTCGTTGGCGGCCACGATCGCCGTCAGGTCCGGTTCGCGGGCGAGCAGTTCGCGTGCGGCCCGGTAGCCGGAGAGCCGGTCGTACGACCCGTGCACGGTGAGCCGCTCGTGGTCCTCCGCGTCGCCGAGGCCCGCGGCGGCCAGCGCCTGGCGGTGGCCCTCCAGGCGGTGGCGGGTGGTGGTGCGCTCGGCGGGGCCCGCGACCTGGCCGATGCGCCGGTGGCCGAGCTCCAGCAGGTGCGCGGTGAGGGCGCGGGCGCCGCCCCGGTTGTCGAACGGGAGCGCGGCGAGCACGGCGTCCGGGTGCGCGGCGGGCGACGGGCGCCCGCACAGCACCACCCGCGTACCGCCCTCGGCGAGCCGCGCCAGCTTCGCCGCGACCGCCGCCGAGTGGGCCGGGTCGTCGACCGTGTCGCCGGTCAGCAGGACGGCGGCGGCCCGCTGGCGCTGGAGGAGGGTCAGGTAGGTGAGCTCGCGGTCCGGCGAGCCGCCGGTGTTGCAGACGACGGCCAGCTTCTCGCCGCCGGCCCGCCCCGTCCCGTTCCCGTCGGCGTCGAGGCCCACCATCTCGGACTGCGCGGCCGAGGCCATGATGCCGAAGAAGGGATCGGCGATGTCGTTGACCAGGATGCCGACCAGGTCGGAGGTGGCGGCGGCGAGGGAGCTGGCCGGCCCGTTGAGCACGTAGTCCAGCTCGTCGACCGCGCGCAGCACGCGTTCCCTGGTGGCGGCGGCGACGGGGTAGTTGCCGTTCAGCACGCGGGAGACCGTGGCGGGCGAGACGTTGGCACGGTTCGCCACGTCCGACAAGGTCACAGCCATGGGGCCCTCCAGGCGTCGGCGGGTCGTGGTGGGGCGGGAGCCGGGGCGGTTCCCCCGGCCCCGGCGCTCGGGGTGATCGTCCCATCTTCGCGGTCGCGGGACGGCCCGGTCCGGTTCCTTCCGCCGCTCCCTCTGTACGGATCCGCGACCGGTCGCTAGCGTACCCCTGTAGAAAGCGCTTTCTACGGCGCTGACCACGACCGGATCCCCTGGTTCCGTCCGCTTCGACCCGTTGGTCCCGCCCGCCCGGCGCGCGCGGCCCGGCCGGAACCGTCCCGCCCCACCTCGGAAGGAAGCCCGTGACACGCAGAACTGTGCGGATCGCCATGAACGGCGTCACCGGACGGATGGGATACCGCCAGCACCTGGTCCGTTCCGTCCTGGCCCTGCGGGAGCAGGGCGGCCTCGACCTCGGCGACGGCACGGTGCTGTGGCCCGAGCCCGTCCTGGTCGGGCGCCGCGAGCACGCCCTGCGCGAGATGGCCGAACGGCACTCCCTGACCGAGTGGTCCACCGACCTGGACGCCGTCCTCGCCGACGACACCGTCGAGATCTACTTCGACGCGCAGGTCACCTCCGCCCGCGTCGAGGCCGTGAAGAAGGCCATCGCCGCCGGCAAGCACCTGTACGTCGAGAAGCCCACCGCGACCTCGCTGGAGAGCGCGCTGGACCTGGCACGGCTGGCGCGCGAGGCCGGCGTCAAGCACGGCGTCGTCCAGGACAAGATCTTCCTGCCGGGCCTGCTCAAGCTGAAGCGCCTGATCGACGGCGGCTTCTTCGGCGAGATCCTCTCGGTGCGCGGCGAGTTCGGCTACTGGGTCTTCGAGGGCGACTGGCAGGCCGCCCAGCGGCCGAGCTGGAACTACCGCGCCGAGGACGGCGGCGGCATCGTCACCGACATGTTCCCGCACTGGGAGTACGTGCTCCACGAGCTCTTCGGCCGGGTCACCACGGTCCAGGCCCTGGCCACCACCCACGTCCCGCGCCGCTGGGACGAGAACGGCAAGCCCTACGAGGCCACCGCCGACGACGCCGCGTACGGCGTCTTCCAGCTCGAGGGCGGGGCCGTCGCCCAGATCAACTCCTCCTGGGCGGTGCGGGTGAACCGTGACGAGCTGGTCGAGTTCCAGGTGGACGGCACCCACGGCTCCGCCGTCGCGGGGCTGCGGAACTGCCGCGTCCAGCACCGCTCCGCCACCCCGAAGCCGGTGTGGAACCCGGACCTGCCGGTCACCGAGTCCTTCCGCGACCAGTGGCAGGAGGTGCCGGACAACCTGGCTCCCGGCGCCGGGTTCGACAACGGCTTCAAGGCGCAGTGGGAGCTGTTCCTGCGCCACGTGGTCCTCGACGAGCCGTACACCTGGGACCTGCTGGCGGGCGCGCGCGGCGTGCAGCTCGCCGAGCTGGGTCTGCGTTCCTCGGCCGAGGGCCGCCGCCTCGACGTTCCGGAGCTGACGCTGTGACGATCCTGCTGCCCCGCGCGGGCGGGGGCACCGTCCCCCACATCCCGCGCTCGGCCCCCGCGGACCTGGCGGCGGGCGGCGCGCCGCTCGTCTCCCGCACCGTCCTGGCCGCCGCGCACGTGGTGGCCGACCCGTACGCCGACACCACGCCGGACGGACCGGCCGCCGTCGACTGGGACGCCACCCTCGCCTTCCGCCGGCACCTGTGGTCGCACGGGCTGGGCGTCGCCGAGGCCATGGACACCGCGCAGCGCGGCATGGGCCTGGACTGGGCGGGCGCCCGGGAGCTGATCCGCCGCAGCGCCGCCGAGGCGAAGGCGGTCGGCGGGCACGTGGCCTGCGGTGTGGGCACCGACCAGCTCACCGTGCCCGGGGCGACCCTCGGCGAGGTGCGCGCGGCGTACGAGGAACAGCTCGCCGTCGTCGAGGAGGCGGGCGCGCAGGCGGTGCTGATGGCGTCGCGCGCGCTGGCCGCCGCGGCGAAGGGCCCGGAGGACTACCTGGAGGTCTACGAGTCGCTGCTGCGGCAGGCCTCCGAGCCGGTGATCCTGCACTGGCTGGGCCCCATGTTCGACCCGGCCCTCGAGGGTTACTGGGGCGCCGACGACCTGGACGCGGCCACCGAGGCCTTCCTGGCGGTCGTCGCCTCCCACCCGGACAAGGTCGACGGCGTCAAGGTGTCGCTGCTGGACGCCGGGCGGGAGGTGGCGCTGCGCCGGCGCCTGCCCGACGGCGTGCGCTGCTACACCGGCGACGACTTCCACTACCCGGAGCTGATCGCGGGCGACGAGCGCGGTTTCAGCCACGCGCTGCTGGGCGTCTTCGACCCGCTGGGGCCGCTGGCCGCGCGGGCGGTGCGGGGCCTGGACACCGGCGACACGGCGGGCTTCCGGGAGATCCTCGACCCGACGGTGGAACTGGCCCGCCACCTGTTCGCCGCCCCGACCCGCTTCTACAAGACGGGCGTGGTGTTCCTGGCGTGGCTCGCGGGCCACCAGGACCACTTCGCGATGGTGGGCGGCCTGCAGTCGGCCCGCTCCCTGCCGCACCTGGCGCGCGCCTACGAACTCGCCGACACGGTCGGCCTGTTCCCGGACCCGGCGCTCGCCGAGGCCCGGATGCGGAACCTGCTCGCGGTGTACGGGGTGGACGGGGCGGACGGGGTGGCCCGATGACGGCCGCCGGCGCGGGGCTCTCCCGCTTCAGCATCAACCAGGAAACCGTCAAGCAGTGGTCCCTCCCCGAGCTGATGGAGGGCTGCGGCAAGGCGGGGGTCACACAGGTCGGCCTGTGGCGGGCGCCGGTGCAGGAGTACGGCGTGGAGCGCGCCGCGCGGCTGGTCCGCGAGGCGGGACTGACCGTCACCAGCCTGTGCCGCGGCGGTTTCCTCACCGCCTCCGAGCCGGGCGCCCGGGCCGCCGCCCTGGACGACAACCGGGCGGCGATCGACGAGGCGGCCGCCCTCGCCACGACCACCCTGGTCCTGGTCTCCGGCGGCCTCCCGGCGGGCGACCGCGACCTGCACGGGGCGCGCGAGCGGATCGCGGAGGCGCTGGCCGAACTCGCCCCCTACGCCCGGGAGCGCGGGGTGCGCCTGGCGATCGAGCCGCTGCACCCGATGTTCGCCTCGGACCGCTGCGTGGTCTCCACCCTGGGCCAGGCCCTGGACCTCGCCGAGCGCTTCCCCGTCGAGGAGGTGGGCGTGGTGGTCGACACGTACCACATCTGGTGGGACGACACGGTGGCGGCGGGGATCGCCCGGGCCGGGGCAGCCGGTCCGGACGGCGGCCGCATCGCCGCCTTCCAGCTCGCCGACTGGATCACCCCGCTGCCCGCCGGGGTCCTCCTGGGCCGCGGCCAGCTCGGCGACGGCAGCGTGGACCTGCGCCGCTTCCGGGAACTGGTCGACACGGCCGGGTACACCGGGCCCGTCGAGGTGGAGATCTTCAACGAGGGCCTCTGGGCGCGGGACGGCGCGGAGGTGCTGGAGGAGGTGCTGGAACGGTACGCGGCGCACGCGCTCTGACCCGCCGCCGCCACGCGCGGCCGCGGTCGCGGTCGCCGCGGTTCCCGGGGGCACCGGCCGAAGGGCCGGTGCCCCCCCGGCCGTGGCTCTCCGGAAGTTCCGAAAGTTTCGCAACCGAGGACCCACCGGCGGCCGGACAGCCACCCTCTCCTCCGCCCTCCCCGCACACCTGTGCGCTGACCTGGGAGAAGAACTCCACCACGTGACAGCGGAGTTTCGAAAACATTGCGCAACGCTTGACATCCCCCGGACCGCGCAAGACTGTGGTGACGCTCCCCGGCCGACCGCCGCAGGCGTGAGGCCGATCCCCCCTGTCGCCCTCGTCGCTGCACGTGCGAGGCGCGCTCGGCGTGCCTTCCGGTCACCGACGGCGCCACCCACGAGGAGGAACACTCGTATGAGCGAGACCCCCGACAACTCCGGCTTACGTCCGGTCAGCCGCAGGAGGTTGGTCCTCGGCGGCGCCGGGGCGCTGGTCGCGGCGGCCGGCTCCGGACTGCTGCTGCCCGGTACCGCGCGCGCCGACCAGGTCCTCACCAGCAACTCCACCGGCACGTACAACGGGTACTACTACTCCTTCTGGACCGACGCCCCGGGCACCGTCTCCATGACGCTGGGCGCCGCCGGCCAGTACAGCAGCCAGTGGAGCAACACCAACAACTGGGTCGGCGGCCTCGGCTGGGCCAACGGCAGCCGCCGCACGGTGACCTACTCCGGCACCTTCAACCCCGGCAGCAACGGCTACCTGGCGCTCTACGGGTGGACCTCCAACCCGCTGGTGGAGTACTACATCGTCGAGAACCACGGCCCGTACAACCCGGGTTCGGCCGGCCAGCAGCGCGGCACGGTCACCGACGACGGCGGCACGTACACGATCTACGAGTCCACGCGGACCAACGCGCCGTCGGTGGAGGGCACCAAGACCTTCCAGCAGTACTGGAGCGTCCGGAACAGCAAGCGCAGCAGCGGCACCATCAACACCGGCGTCCACTTCGACGCGTGGCAGCGCGCCGGGATGCCGATGGGGTCGTTCAACTACTACATGATCATGGCGACCGAGGGCTACCAGAGCAGCGGCAGCTCGAACATCACCCTGGGCGGCGGTGGCGGCACCCCCACCACACCCCCGCCGAGCAGCCCCCCGCCGGGCACCGGCGCCTGCAGCGCCACGTACCGCACCACCAACGCGTGGAACAACGGCTTCAACGGCGAGGTGACGGTCCGGGCGGGCAGCAACGGCGTCACCAACTGGCGGGTGCCGGTGACGCTGGCCTCCAACCAGACGATCACCTCGCTCTGGAACGGCACCATGAGCCGGAGCGGGAACGTGGTGACCGTGACGCCGGCCGGCCACAACCGCACCCTGGGCTCCGGTCAGTCGACCTCGTTCGGCTTCACCGTCAGCGGCCCGGCGACCCCGACCCCGTCCGTCGGCAGTTGCACCGCGGGCTGACCCGCACGCCTCCCGCACACCCCCCAAGCGGCCCCCAATCGGCCCCCACGCGGCCCCTTCCCGCCTCGGCGCGGTGCCTTCCGGCACCGCGCCGTCGCCGTCGCCCGCCCCGACCGGCAGGGCGCGTGACCCAGCTCACATTCCGTTCCTGTCAGCAATCGGCCCCCTGCTCCACTCAATCACCGGGAGCATCGGAACCGACAGGAGCGCCTCCATGAAGCACCGCATCGTCGTCCTCGGCGCCGGCTACGCCGGCATCTGCACGGCCGGGAAGCTGGCCCGTCGCCTGTCCCCGGCGGAGACCGGGATCACCGTCGTCAACGCCGGGCCGGAGTTCGTCCAGCGGCTGCGGCTGCACCAGGTCGCGGCCGGGCAGCGGGTGGCGGCCCCGCGCCTCGCCGACCTCTTCGCGGGCACCGGCGTACGGCTGCGCCTGGGCCGGGTCACCGGCGTGGACCTCGGGCGCCGGACCGTCACCGTGGCCGACGCCGACGGCGGGGGCGAACTCGGCTACGACACCCTCGTCCACGCGCTCGGCAGTCACGTCGACGACCGCGGCGTGCCGGGCGTGGACGAGCACGCCTTCCACGTCACCGGCCTCCCCGCCGCGCTGCGCCTGCGCGACCGCCTCGCCCACCTGGACGGGCGGGGCGAGGGCGGCGAGGTGGTGGTCGTCGGCGACGGCCTGACCGGCATCGAGACCGCCACCGAGATCGCCGAGGCCCGGCCCGGCCTGTCCGTGACGCTGATCGCCCGCGGCGAGCTGGGCGCCCGCCTCTCCCCCGGAGCCCGCGCCCACCTGCGCCGGGCCTGCGAGCGCCTGGGCGTCACCGTCCTGGAGCACACCACCGTCGAGGCCGTCGAGGCGGCCCGGGTGCTGTGCGCCGACGGCACCGCCCTGGCCTCGGACGCCACCGTGTGGACGGCCGGGTTCGCCGTCCCGTCCCTGGCCGCCGCCGCCGGCCTGGAGGTCACCGGGGACGGCCGGATCGCCGTCGACCGCACCATGCGCTCGGTGTCGCACCCGGACGTCTACGCGGTCGGCGACAGCGCCTACGCGGTCGGCGACAACGGCCTGGCGCTGCCGATGTCCTGCGCCACGGCCGGCGCCACCTCGCAGCAGGCCGCCCACGCGATCGTCGGGCGCCTCACCGGCCGGCCGATCGCCGACGCCAAGCTGGCCTACGTGGGCAACCACATCAGCCTCGGCCGGCGGTACGCCATCGCGCAGACCGTCGACGCCGCGGGCCGGCCCCGGCCGAAGTACCTCGGCGGACGCACGGCGGTCCGCGTCAAGGCGGTGATCCTCCGGGGCTCGCTGTGGGCGATCGAGCACCCGGCCTTCGGCCTGCCCAGGCGCCGGCACCGCCTGACGGCCACGCCGGGCGGCCCGTTCACCGAGACCGCCGTCGCCTAGCCCGTGGAGGTGACCCGCGTGGACAGCAGCGCCACGGATCCCTTCGACACCGGCCGGTTCGAGGCCGGCCGGAACCGGCTGGCCTCCCTGGCCTACCGGTTGCTCGGTTCCGCCGCCGACGCCGAGGACGCCGTGCAGGACGCCTTCCTGCGCTGGCAGGCCGCGGACCGGCGGCGGATCCAGGTGCCGGAGGCATGGCTGACCAAGGTGGTCACCCACCTGTGCCTCGACCGGCTCCGCTCCGCACAGCTCCGCCGCGAACGCAGCGCCGGGGACTGGCTCCCGGAGCCGCTCCTCGACGGCGACCCCCTGCTCGGCCCGGCCGAGACGGTCGAGCAGCGGGAGTCCGTCTCCCTGGCGGTGCTGACCCTCATGGAGCGCCTGACCCCCGTGGAGCGCGCCGTCTACGTGCTGCGCGAGGCGTTCGCGCACAGCCACACCGAGATCGCCGCCGTCCTCGACATCACCGCCTCCGCCAGCCAGCAGCACCTCCACCGGGCCCGCCGGCGCCTCACCGCCGCCCGCCGTCGCGACGAGGTCGATCCGGCGACCGCCCGCCGGATCGTCGAGGAGTTCCTGGCCGCCGCCTCGTCCGGCCGCACCGAACGCCTGGTGGCCCTGCTCACCGACGACGCGACGGCGATCTCCGACGGCGCCGGTCCGGCGAGGAGGCTGCTGCGGTTCGACACCCCGCGGCGCGTCGCCGCCGTCGCGCGGGCCGGCTTCCGGCCCTCCCCCGCGAAACGCCGCCTGGCCGGCGGCACGCCCGCCCTGCACTTCGCCGTCGTCAACGGCTCCCCCGCCCTGCTGGCGGTGGTCGGCGACCAGGTCGTCGGCTCCGTCTCCTTCGACGTCGCGCACGGCAGGATCGCCACCGTCCGCGGCATCGCCGCCCCCGCCCGCCTCACCCGCCTGACCGAGGCATGGCGGCAGCGGGACCCCGACCCCCAGCGGGGGCTGCGGCCCGCCGAACCCCTCCCGCGGCCCGATCTCCACCGAGCCGTCGTCCTCCCGCCCGAGCACCACGAAGTCCAGGACCTCGCA
>NZ_JBEYUK010000033.1:0-66954 GCF_040643475.1 Streptomyces sp. NPDC047130
GGTGACCGCGTGAGCGCCGCGCGGCCACCCCGGAGGTCTCGTCCGCGGCCGGCGCCACGACGGCGTCGACGGGCGGGGCGAGCGGCCCGGGGTCGGGCGTGCCCGCCATGCCCCCGCCCGGTCGACCGGGCGGGGGCGTCGCGCGTGGGTTCGGGTCAGAGGGAGGCGATGACGCGGTCGGCGAGGACGCAGACGTTGTCGGTGGGGCCGCAGGTGAAGGTCAGGACGTAGCCGCCGGAGATGCCGGACCCCCCGAGCAACGACGGCGTCGCGCCCTCCCGGATCGCGGAGGCGAGCCGCTCCGCGGTCTCCCGGTGCCCGGGCGTGACGCACAGCGTCGTCCCGTCCGCGAACTCGTACACGTCGAGCGTGCCCATCGGGCCGGGCCGGACGTCGGCCAGCGGCGTCTCCAACTGGGCCAGTTCCTCCAGCCGCGCCAGCGTCTGCTCGTCGTCGGCGACGGTCGGCGGCTGCGCCCCCGCGGGCGTGAAGTCGGGGTGGGACGGGTGGCGCCGCCGCGCCGCGGCCAGTTCGGCGGACTCGCCGTCGCCGCCGTCCGCCTCGAGCTCGAGGCCCACGAAGTCGGCGGGGTGAGGGAGGAAGAACTCGCCGTCCGGCGGGAGCCCCAGCAGCGACCGCGCCTCGGACGCGTCGCGGGCCTCCTGCGCGGCCCAGAAGGCCCGCGCCTCCGCGAGCTCCCGCTCGCGCTCCTCGGCGAGCGCCTCGGCGACGGCCGCGCGTATCTCCTCGGCGTCGGCGGCCGACCGGGCCGCGGGCACCCGCGCGCCACCGCCGTGCCCGGCGAGGGACGCGTCGGCGGGCCGCGCGGCGTCCAGTTCGGCGCGCAGCGCGGCGAACTCCCGGCGCAGCCGCCGGAGGGTGGCCAGGACGGCGACCCCCACCACGCACGCGGCGGCGGAGATGACCAGCAGTGCGGTCTGCATGGCGCTCACTGACGTACTCCCGGTTTCCACGAACAGACGCACCGGACGACGACCGGCGCACCCCCGTACGACTCGACCCCGACTTTCCTACATCGAGTTCCCCTACCGAGCTTGACGCCTGCACGCCCCGGATGTCAGTGCGAACCCCCGCGAATCGGGCGCACGGCGGGGGCGCACCGACGGGCGTAGCGGTTCTGACCTGCGACTTTCCGGGAGGAGGTGGGGGCCGAGGGAGATAGGTCACATCCTGGCGGAGGTTGGGTCACGGGAAGGCGTCCGTCCCGTGAAGGGATCCGCACAGGACGGCCGGTTCCTCCGGGATCGGGGCCCGCGCGAAACGCCGGGGCCCCGCTCCCGGAGGAACCGGGAACGGGGCCGAAGCGGCCCGGAGCGGGGCCGGAGCGGGGTGTCAGCTGAGGCGCTCGATGACCATGGCCATGCCCTGGCCGCCGCCGACGCACATGGTCTCCACGCCGAACTGCTTGTCGTGCCACTGGAGGGAGTTGATCAGCGTGCCGGTGATGCGCGCGCCGGTCATGCCGAAGGGGTGGCCGACCGCGATGGCGCCGCCGTTGACGTTCAGGCGGTCGAGGTCGATGCCGAGGTCCTGGTAGGAGGGGATCACCTGCGCGGCGAACGCCTCGTTGATCTCCCACAGGTCGATGTCCGAGACGGACATGCCGGCCCGGCGCAGGGCCTGGCGGGAGGCCTCGACCGGGCCGAGGCCCATGATCTCCGGGGAGAGGCCGGAGACGCCGGTGGAGACGATGCGGGCGAGCGGGGTGAGGCCGAGCTCGCGGGCCTTGGTGTCGGACATGATCACCAGGGCGGCGGCGCCGTCGTTGAGCGGGCAGCAGTTGGCCGCGGTGACCAGGCCGTCGGGGCGGAAGACCGGCTTGAGGCCCTGCACGCCCTCGAGGGTGACGCCGGCGCGCGGGCCGTCGTCCTGGGAGACCACGGTGCCGTCGGGGAGGGTCACCGGGGTGATCTCGCGCTCCCAGAAGCCGTCCTTGATGGCCTGCTCGGCGAGGTTCTGCGAACGGACGCCGAACTCGTCCATCTCCTGGCGGGTGACGCCCTTGAGGCGTGCCAGGTTCTCCGCGGTCTGCCCCATCGCGATGTAGGGGTCGGGGAGCAGGCCGTCCTCGCGCGGGTCGTGCCAGGTGGTGCCCTCCTGCTGGGCGACCTCGGCGGTGCGCGCCTCGGCCTCGGCGAACAGCGGGTTGCGCGTGTCCGGGATGCTGTCGGAGTTGCCCTTGACGAAACGGGACACCGTCTCGACGCCCGCGGAGATGAAGACGTCACCCTCGCCGGCCTTGATGGCGTGCAGCGCCATGCGGCTGGTCTGGAGGGACGACGAGCAGTAGCGGGTGACGGTGCAGCCCGGCAGGAAGTCCATGCCCATCTCGACGGCGACGATGCGGCCGAGGTTGTTGCCCTGCTCGCCGCCGGGGAGGCCGACGCCGAGCATCAGGTCGTCGATGTCCCGCGGGTCCAGCTCGGGCACCTTGGCCAGCGCGGCCTGGATGATGGTGGCGGCCAGGTCGTCCGGGCGCAGGTCCTTGAGGGAGCCCTTGAAGGCACGGCCGATGGGCGAGCGGGCGGCTGAGACGATCACGGCTTCGGGCATCACGGCTCCAGTGGCGTACGCGGCGGAATGGGTCGGACTTCCTGGGAAGTTACCGGGCCGTACCCGCCCGGTCACCGTGATGGCGGTGTGACACCGGCCGCATTTTTCTAAGCGCTTGCTTTGTAGGCGGGAGTCGGTCCGCGCGGCGCCTCGCGGACCGACTCCGCGGACCGACTCCCCGGACCGGCTCCCCGACCGGCTCCCCCGAGGGGCTCCGGCGTCAGGCCCGGAAGGTCCGGCCGTCGATCTCCCAGACCAACGGCGTGACGAGGTCCAGGTTGCCGTCGCGGAGGAACCGCCGCAGGGTCGTGTCGACGCGCCCGGTGTCGCTCACGGTCCTGCGCGCCTCGATGGACGCGCGGTGCGCGTCCAGGAAGGCCTCCAGGTAGGCCTTCTCGGATCCACCCTCGGCCGGCGTGCCGGCGGCCTCCATGGCGCGTTCGCGCAGCCCGTAGAAGCCGTTCCTCTCGACGCCGGGGCCGTGCAGGGCCATCGCGTCGTAGTAGGCGAGCTGCCCCAGGGGCCCGAGGCCGTCCAGCTTGGCCAGGCGGACCGCGGGGTCGAAGTACACCCGGTCGTGCTCGGCCTCCTGGGCGGCGCGGAACTCCTCGGTCCGCGACTCCTCGGCCCAGGCCTGCGGGAAGCCGGGGTCGAGGCCCTCGTGGGAGTCCGTGCCGTCCACGGCGCGCAGCGCGGGGAGGTAGCCGGCCAGGCCGTTGCCGGGGTGCTCCTCGGTGTACCGCTCGACGAGTTCGAGCAGGTCGTGGGTGCCCGTGCAGAAGCCGATGATGCCCGCGGTGTAGCCGCGGCCGTCGCCGGTGTCCCGGATGGCGCCGTAGGTGCTGCGCCAGTCGGTGGTGGAGTGCACGGCGCTCGCCACGACCCGCTGCGCCAGTTCCTTCTTCGTCGGCGCGGCCAGGCCCGCGGGCAGACCGGCGATCACCTTGTCGTCCTCGGACTCGGCGGCGTCCTTGGCCTCCTGGCGGGCCTGCGGCGCCGCGGACACGGTCGGGGCGCCCAGCCCTTCACCGCCTTCGTGTGCGGGCGCAAAAAAATAGGCACCTGCGGTCACCACGACGGGGATGACCCCGAGAAGCAGGCATCCAACACGTTTCATGGGACACACACTAGCCGCGGCCCTCCGGAAGTCATCCCGTCCGGGGCAATTTGCAGGGCAAAGCAAATTGCTGACGGACCCACACGGAGGCCGGCCGACCAACTCCGGTCATCCCATTATGATCTACATACAAAATCGTCTCGCGATTGCGATATCAGACCACCGCACGCGTGCGCTACTCTCAGGAGCCCCGGGCGTAGCGCGACATCGACGCACCCTCTCTCGCCAGCATTTGCTCTCGCGAAAGTGCGTCACCTCGGGATCGCGAACGCACCCTATCCGTGGTCCTTGGGAGATGTGCGTCGGAGTGGACAACTGGCTTGACCGCGACCAGCCCGGTCGCCGGACGGAGTCGGGCGGATCGCACGCCCGCCGCCGGTCCGACCGCATCCCTGCGCCGCGCCGTCCCGGCTCCGCCGCCGGCGCCGCGGCCCGCCGCACGTCCGAGGCCGGCCGCACGTCCGAGGCCCCGGCGGCCTCGGTGCGCCGCCCGGACGAACGCACCGTGCAGCTCAGGACCGTGTCCTTGGACGAGATGACCGCGCAGGGGGTGCCCCTCGGCGAGGTGACCGTCCAGCTCAGCGCGGTGACCATAGGCGATCAGCGGCTCGGCGTCCCGGCGAGCGCGGAGCCCGCCGCGCCCGACCACGACGGGCCCGTCTTCGTCGACGTCTCCGGCCGCCGCGTCCGCCGGTTCCGGCTGCTCGGCGCGGTGATCGGCCTCGCCTGCGCCGCGTTCGCCGCGGCCATCGTGGTCACCCTGCTGTCCCAGAACTCCTCGGCGCCCTGGCTCCCGGTGCCGGAACAGAAGCCGCGGCAGGAGGCGCCGGCCCAGCAGGCCGAGACCACCCCGTCGCCCGACGCCGTCCCGCCGTCCGCGAGTCCGTCCGGGGACGACGCCCCGGTCGCCGAACCCGGCCCGGGCACCGTGGCCGAACCCGGCCCGGGCACCGTGGTCGAACCGGCCGACGCCGCCTCCCTCCCCTTCCCGTAGAGAACCACCTCCGTGACCCCACCGCGTACCCGCCGCGGGTCCTCCGCCCGCGGCCGCCGGCGGAAGACCCGCCCCTCCCGCCGGGCGCTGCCCCTGCGCTTCGTCCTGCCCTCGCTGCTCCTCGCCGCCCTGACCGTGATGCTGATGATCGGCGGCTACGTGAACAGCGAGATCCTCGCCGACCACCGGGTCGCGCCTCCCGCCGCCACCGACCGGGTGCCCGACGAGATCCTGGAGGGCGGGCCGGTGATCGACGCCCGCGCCGGGCAGGCCCGGACCCTGAGCGTGCCCGACCACCGCCTGGTGCTCACCTTCGACGACGGACCCGACCCGGAGTGGACGCCCAAGGTCCTCGACGTGCTGAAGAAGCACGACGCCCACGCGGTCTTCTTCGTCACCGGCACGATGGCCTCCCGCCACCCCGGCCTCGTCGCCCGCATGGTGGACGAGGGCCACGAGATCGGCCTGCACACCTTCAACCACCCGGACCTGGCCCTCCAGTCGCAGCGGCGCATCGACTGGGAGCTCTCCCAGAACCAGCTGGCGATCACCGGCGCGGCCGGCATCCGCACCTCCCTGTTCCGCCCCCCGTACTCCTCGTTCGCCGCGGCCATGGACAACGCCACCTGGCCGGTCACCCGGTACATCGGCAGCCGCGGGTACATCACCGTCGTCAACAACACCGACAGCGAGGACTGGAAGCGCCCCGGCGTCGACGAGATCATCCGCCGCGCCACCCCCGAGGGCGGCAAGGGCGCCATCGTCCTGATGCACGACTCCGGCGGCGACCGCAGCCAGACCGTCGCGGCCCTCGACAGGTTCCTGCCGGACCTGAAGAAGCAGGGCTACAGGTTCCAGAACCTCACCGAGGCCCTGGACGCGCCGAGCGCGCACAGCCCGGTCACCGGCCCCGACCTGTGGGCGGGCAAGGCGTGGATCGTCGTCGTCCAGGCGTCGGAGAAGGTCACCGACGCCCTGGTGGTCGGCCTCGCGATCGTCGGCACGCTGGTGATCGCGCGCTTCGCGCTGATGCTGCTGCTCTCCGGTGCCCACGCCCGCCGGGTGCGCGACCGGAGGTTCAGCTGGGGGCCGCCGGTCCGCGAGCCCGTGACGGTGCTCGTCCCGGCGTACAACGAGGCCAAGTGCATCGAGAACACCGTGCGGTCCCTGATGGCGAGCGACCACCCGATCGAGGTCCTGGTCGTCGACGACGGCTCCACCGACGGCACGGCCCGCATCGTCGAGGGCATGCGGCTGCCCAACGTCCGGGTGATCCGCCAGCTCAACGCGGGCAAGCCGGCGGCGCTCAACCGCGGTCTGGCCAACGCCCGCTACGACATCGTCGTGATGATGGACGGCGACACCGTCTTCGAGCCGTCCACCGTCCGCGAGCTCGTCCAGCCCTTCGCCGACCCGAAGGTCGGCGCCGTCGCGGGCAACGCCAAGGTGGGCAACAAGGACAGCCTCATCGGCGCCTGGCAGCACATCGAGTACGTGATGGGCTTCAACCTGGACCGCCGGATGTACGACATCCTCCGCTGCATGCCGACCATCCCCGGCGCGGTGGGGGCGTTCCGCCGCTCCGCGCTGGAACCGATCGGCGGCATGAGCGACGACACGCTCGCCGAGGACACCGACGTCACCATGGCGCTGCACCGCGCCGGCTGGCGCGTGGTCTACGCCGAGAACGCGCGCGCGTGGACCGAGGCCCCGGAGTCCGTGCAGCAGCTGTGGTCCCAGCGCTACCGCTGGTCGTACGGCACCATGCAGGCCATCTGGAAGCACCGCCGCGCCGTGATCGAGAAGGGCCCCTCCGGCCGGTTCGGCCGCGTGGGCCTGCCCTTCGTCTCCCTGTTCATGGTGGTGGCCCCGCTGCTCGCCCCGCTGATCGACGTCTTCCTGCTCTACGGGCTGGTCTTCGGGCCGACCGAGAAGACGATCGTCGCCTGGCTGGGCGTGCTGGCCCTCCAGGCGGTCTGCGCGGCGTACGCCTTCCACCTCGACCGCGAGCGGATGACCCACCTGATCTCGCTGCCGCTGCAGCAGCTCCTCTACCGCCAGCTGATGTACGTCGTGCTGCTCCAGTCCTGGATCACCGCGCTCACCGGCGGCCGGCTGAGGTGGCAGAAGCTGCGGCGCACCGGCGTCGTGGAGGCGCCGGTCGACGGGACGGTCCCCCAGCAGCGGGCGCGGTCCGTCAACGACCGGAGGCCCACCCCATGACCGACGCACCCGTCCCGGGCCGCCGCCCGGAACCGGCGGACCCGTACGGCCCCCGGCCCCCGGCGGACGCCCCGTGGGCCACCGGCTCCCCCTACCCGGCCGTCCCCGCGCCGCACGACCCGTACCGCGCCGCACCCGCACCCGCCCCCACCGCGGACCCGCAGTACACCGGCGCGTACGGCACGGGGTACACCGACGCGTACGCCGACCCGGACCGCACGGGGTACACCGGCGCGGACGCCGACCCGCACGGCACGGAGTACACCGGCGCGGACACCGACCCGCACACCGGGCGGCCCGGCACGCCGTACGCCGACCCGCACACCGGGCGGCCCGGCACGCCGTACGCCGACCCGCACGCCGGGCGGCCCGGTGACGACGCGGACGCGTCCACCGCCGGGCAGGCGGCCCCCGACGCCGGGGACGCCCCGGCGGACTCCGGCGGACATCCCTCCGCCGGGCCGGGCCGGGACCGGTACCTGGACCTGCTGCGCTCCCTCGCCCTGGTGCGCGTCGTCGCCTACCACGTCTTCGGCTGGGCCTGGCTGACGGTGGTCTTTCCCTCCATGGGCGTGATGTTCGCCCTGGCCGGCTCCCTGATGGCCCGCTCGCTGAAGCGTCCGGCGCCGGGCGTGATCCGCTCCCGCGTCCGACGGCTGCTGCCGCCGCTGTGGGCGTTCGCCGCGGTCGCGCTGACCCTGCTGTTCGCGGGCGGCTGGGACCCCGCCCAGGACCCGGACGAGGACACCCCCTGGAGCCTGGTCCGGCTGCTCGGCTACCTGTTCCCGTTCGGGGCACCGCCCTACCCGGCGGAGGCGGGCGCCCCGGTGGACTGGTTGGAGGCGAGCTGGGCGGAGCAGGCGGTGGGCCCGCTGTGGTACCTGCGCGCCTACCTGTGGTTCGTCCTCGCCTCCCCGCTGCTGCTGTGGGCCTTCCGCCGCGCCCCCTGGCCGACGCTGCTGGCCCCGCTCGGCCTGACGGCCGTCGTCGGCACGGGTCTGGTGACCGTCCCCGGCGAGACCGGCGAGGCGGTCACCGACTTCGCCGTCTACGGCGCCTGCTGGGTGCTGGGCTTCGCCCACCACGACGGCCTGCTGCGGCGGCTGCCGCGGTACGTCTCCGTCTCCCTGGCCTCGCTGGTGATGGCGTTCGGCCTGTGGTGGGCCTCCCGCCACCTCGGCCCCGACGGCTGGGACCTCAACGGCATCCCGCTGGCCCAGGCGGCCTGGTCGTTCGGCTTCGTCGCGCTCCTGCTCCTCTACTCCCCGTCCTGGCGGGAGCTGCCGGGCCGGTGGGCGAGGTGGGACCGGCTGGTGACCCTCTCCAACAACCGGGCGGTCACCGTCTACCTGTGGCACAACCTGCTGATCATGGCGACGTTCCCGCTGATCGACCTGGCCTACCGCCTCCCGTTCATGCAGAGCGCACGGGCGGAGAGCGCCCTGGAGAGCACCTCCGACCTGTGGACGTTCGTGCTCGTCTGGCCGCTGCTCGGGCTGGCGGTCCTCGCGTTCGGCTGGATCGAGGACGTCGCGGCCCGCAGGCGGCCCCGCCTGTGGCCGGCCACCGCCGGGCGCCCGGCCGGGCGGCGGACGACGGCGGCGGGCCGGCGCTCCTGAACCGGGCGCGGACCGGCCGGACCGCGCCGCCCGCGCCCGACGGACAGCCGCCCGCGCCCCACGGACACATCGGGCGGGTCGGGCGGGTCGGGCACGTCGGGGAAACGCGAAACGGCCCCGAGAGGCCGTTTCCCCAGGGGTCCTGGGTCGGTGCGTGGGTGCCCGGAACCGGACTCGAACCGGTACGCCCCCGAGGGGCAGCGAGGTTTAAGCTCGCCGTGTCTGCATTCCACCATCCGGGCCGATCGCGGGCGCGCAACGAGGCCTGAGCCTAGCGGCGGCACCCCGTTCGAACAGCCGCGCGCCTGCGAAGTTGTCTTATTTTACGGGTCCCTGACGATCCGTCAGACACCGTTCGATCTGTCCAGACCCGCCCCGGGCCCTCCCGTCGGCGACCGCGGCCGGCCGAAGATTGACGGGAATCCATCTCTGCCCGGCCGGGCCGTTTCCAGGCCCTGAACGGGGGCCCGGTCCCGGCCGGTGCCGGACCCGCGGGAGACCTTCGCGGCCGTCCGCGGGCCCGGGCCGGCGGCTAGGAGGCCGTGCAGCTGAGGGAGCCGGACGGCAGGTCGTTGCCCGAGGAGTTGGCCGTGAAGCCGAAGGTCGTCGAGCCGTTCACCGCCACCGAGCCGTTGCTGGAGGTGTTGGTCACCGTCACCGCCCCGCCGGAGGTCGTGTGGCTGCCGTTCCACAGGCTGGCGATGCTCGTCCCGCTGCCCGGGGTCCAGCTGACCTTCCACCCCTTCATGGCGGCGGTGCCGTGGTTCATGACCTGGACCTCGCCCTGGAAGCCGCCGGGCCAGGAGTTGACCACCTTGTAGTGCGCCATGCAGGACGTGGTGCCCGACGGCGGCGGGGTGGTCGGCGGAGGCGTCGTGGGCGGCGGGGTGGTGGGCGGCGGGGTCGAGCCGTCGCGGATGCCGGTGACCTCGCCGTTGCCGCCGTCGAAGACGATGTCGGAGCAGGAGAAGAAGTTCTCGTTGCTGTCCGAGCGCACCCACTGGACCATCAGCAGCGCGTCACCGGAACGGCCGGACGGCAGCGGGGTGTTCCAGTAGTAGTGGCCGCCGTCCGTGCCGACCGAGCCCGACTGCGGCGGGTTGGTCACGGTGTGGATCAGCGACAGGTCGGACCACTTGAGCTGCTGGGTCGGCGACCATCCCTGACGGGTGATGTAGACCCGGAAGGAGCCCGGGTGGGCGGCCCAGTTGCTGTACTTCAGCTGAATACTGGCACCGGAGGTCAGATGCGTCTTGGGCCAGTCGTTGCGGGCCAGGTTGAAGCCGCGGAAGTCGTACGGGGACCGGTCGCCGGCGCTGCAGATGGTCCCGTCGGGCACGTAGCCCTCACCACGTCCGCCGGCGTTGGAGTCCAGCACCGCGAACCAGTTGTACAGGGAGGAGGTGCCGCTCTGGGCGATGGCCGCCGCACAGGCCGGGTTGGTCGGGGCGACCCCGCCCGAGCCGGTGACCGCGTCCTTGTAGCAGAGGTAGGTGCGGGAACCGGGGGACATGGCGACGCCGTGGGCCTCGGCCGGGCCCTGGGCCAGCAGCACCAGGCCGAAGCCGGAGAGCAGGGTGGCGAACGCGGTGAACAAGGAGGTCTTGCGCCTGATGCCGCGTAAGCGGCGGATCGGTCGGATCACGGCAGGTGCCTTTCGCCGGTCATGCCGGGGTGACGCGCCGCCGGGTCGTCCACCCGAATGCGCTGCATGGGCATGACATAGAGAACGTGGGGGTGGGAGCGCTCCCACTTCGGACCATAGGGCGACTGTGAACCCCGTGTAAACAGCCCGCGGCACCGAAACATCCCGAAACATCGACGCCTTGGGCACCAGCAGTCCGAAAAGCAAACGATCGGCCGAAAAGCAACGCCCGAACCCGCGGGTGACAACGGAAGAGCCCGAGGGGGCTGCCCGCACCACGGACGGTGGGCAGCCCCCTCGGGCTCGTACCGGTGACCGGAGGCCGGCCGCGACCGGAGGTCAGGCCTTCGCCTTCTCCCCGCTCTTGGCCGCCTCGGCGCCCGCGGGCGGGGCCGTGACGGCGGCGGCCGGAGCCGGCTTGGCGGCCTCGTAGAACTCCTCGCGCGGGTGCTCCATGGCGCCCAGCGAGACGACCTCGCGCTTGGTCAGCGCGCCGAGCGTCCAGTCCGCGAGGACCCGGATCTTGCGGTTGAAGGTCGGCATGGCCATGCCGTGGTAGCCACGGTGCATGTACCAGGCGAGACGGCCCTTGAGCTTGATCTTCATCTTGCCCATGACGATCATCGCCACGCCCTTGTGGAGGCCGAGGCCCGCCACCGCGCCCTTGTTGGCGTGCTTGTACTCCTTCTGCGGGAAGCCGCGCAGCGCCGAGAGCACGTTGTCGCCGAGGACCTTGGCCTGACGCAGCGCGTGCTGCGCGTTCGGCGGGCACCAGGCGTTCGGGTTGCCGGCCGCGCGGCCGACCAGGTCCGGGACCTGGGCGTTGTCGCCCGCGGCCCAGATGTAGTCGGTGCCGGTGGCCTGCAGGGTCGGGGCCACGTCCACGTGACCGCGCGGGCCCAGCGGGAGGCCGTAGCGGGCCAGGACCGGGTTGGGCTTGACGCCGGCGGTCCACACGATGGTGCCCGCCTCGACCTCGAGGCCGTTCTTCAGGACCACGTGGCCGTCGACGCAGGAGTCCATGGAGGTGGACAGGTGCACCTCGATGCCGCGGGACTCCAGGTGCTGCTTGCCGTACTGGCCCAGCTTCGGACCGACCTCGGGGAGGATCTTGTCCGCGGCGTCGACCAGGACGAAGCGCATGTCCTCGCGGGACACGTTGCGGTAGTACTTGGCCGCGTCGCGGGCCATGTCCTCGACCTCGCCGATCGTCTCGGCGCCGGCGAAGCCGCCGCCGACGAAGACGAAGGTGAGCGCCTTGCGGCGGATCTCCTCGTCGGTGGTCGAGTCGGCCTTGTCCAGCTGGGCCAGGACGTGGTTGCGCAGGCCGATGGCCTCCTCCACACCCTTCATGCCGATGCCCTGCTCGGCCAGACCCGGGATCGGGAAGGTCCGCGAGACCGCGCCCAGCGCGACCACGAGGTAGTCGAAGGGAAGCTCGTAGGCCTCGCCGACGAGCGGGGCGACCGTGGCGACCTTGCGGTCCTGGTCGATGGTGGTGACGCGACCGGTCAGCACCTCGGCCTTGCGCAGCACGCGTCGCAGCGGGACGACGACGTGGCGCGGCGAGATGTTGCCGCCGGCGGCTTCGGGGAGGAAGGGCTGGTAGGTCATGTACGAGCGCGGGTCGACGACCGTGACGGTCGCCTCGCCGAAGCGCATCTTCTTCAGAATGCGTTGTGCCGCGTACAGGCCTACGTACCCACCGCCTACAACGAGGATCCTGGGACGCTCCGTGGTGCTCATGGCATCGAGTATCCACCCGGTAAGGAGGTGCCTTTCGTGCGCCCCTTCACAAGGTTCCACCGGTGCTCTGCTACACTGCGCGGCCCACGTGATCCAGATCATTGTCTCCACGGGGAACGGTGCGCGCCGCCGCGTCGTTGTCAATGGCCCGTGAGCTGCTCCTTGTCCGTGTAAGGACGGTGTGAGGATCACGAAACAGGGATGCGGGCACCTGCCCTCCGGGAGGGTCCGGGACCCCGCCGCCCTTCGCGGAATCCTCCGTTCCGGCCCGTGCGGGCCGCACTCGGCGGCCCTTGTCGCCCTCCAGGGGCCAATTCCTTGTGAAGAAGTTCACGAAGGTTTTTGGCGAGGGACCTCCGCCGGGCCCCAAGGGCCCTGGACACGCCGCGGCCCGGCGGGCGCCGGAGCGCTCCGCCGGGCCGCGGTGAGCCTGCGTCAGGAGTGGGCGCCCGCCGTCCGGCGGCGGGTGACGACCACCGCGCCGGCGCCCAGGACCAGCGCGGACGCGGCGGTCAGGGCGACCGGGGTCACCGTGGAACCGGTCGCGGCCAGGTTGCCCCCGGTGCCGCCCTGCGGGGCCGCGCCCGAGGGCCCGGTGGCGCCCGGGCTCGCGGTCGTGGACTCCGTCGGCGACGGCGAGCCGCTGCCGTCGGGCGTCGGGTTCGGCGTGCTGCCGGCCGGCAGGAGGTCGATGCCGTAGTTCTTCATCGGCCCGTAGAGGCACGGGATCGAGTCCTTGACCGGGTCCGCGGCGAAGGACGCGTGGACGTGGCCCTTCGGGGCGTCCTTGTCGACGGTCAGCCGCATCCTGACCGTTGCGCGCTCGCCGGGCGCCAGGTCCTCGACGACCAGGTCGGGGCTCTCGGCGGGCTCCAGCGCGGTCCAGCCGTCGCCGCTCTTCCACTCGACCTCGAGGTCGTCCTGGTCGGCGCCGGGGGTGTCGAGGACGATGAAGGTCAGCGGCTCGACGTCGAGCGTGTGCCCGGTGCCGTTGGTGATCCGGAAGGTGAACGTCACCCGGTCGCCGGCGTACATCCGCTCGGGCAGGCCGATCGCCTTGGACTTCAGCCCACTGTCGCGCTTGCACTCCTTGGCGGCCGCCAGGGCCTTCTCGGCCTCCTGGAGCGCCGCCTCGGCGGCCTTCTCGGCCTCCCGGGCGAGGTGCAGCTCCCGGGAGGCGTCGACGCGGGCGTCGTCGAGCTCCTTGTCGGCGGCGTCGGCCTCGCCGCGGGCCTCGTCGTGCGCCTGCCGGGCGCCGGCGAGGGCGAGTTCGGCGGCGGCCAGCTCCTCCTCGGCCGCGGCCCTGCCGGCCTCGTCCGCCCCGGCCAGGGCCGCCTCGGCCTCGTCGACGCGCTTCTGCGCGGCGTCGAGCGTGGCCTTGGCCTCGGCGGCGGCCTTCTCGGCCTCCTTGGCGGCGACGGCCAGCGGGTGCGGGTTCCGGGTGTCGGTGAGGGCCTCGATCTTGTCGTTGGCCTCGATGCGGGCGCGGATGGCCTCCGCGTAGACCTTGCGCGCCTCGGTCACGGCGTCGAGCAGGTCCTGGTAGGCCGGCGCGGACTCGGCGACCGCCGTCGTCGGCTCCGCGAACGCCGGCGAGGCGGCGAGCAGGGCGACCGGCGAGGTGATGGCGAGCGCGGCGGCCACTGCCAGGTAACGGCGTCTTTGCACGGGCGTGCCTCCTGGGGCGAACTGCGCGGACAGCGCGGACTGCGTGCGGTGCGGGCGGTGTCGTGGAACACCTGGAGTGCGGGGAGTGCGTGAACGGTGCCGCGGAGCGCCTGGGTCCACCGCCGGTCCGGTCCACGGGGGCCCGTCCTCGGGGCCGCCTGCGTGACGCACGGGACGGTGGCCAACCTCCGCGACATCCGCAACCTCCGTGATTTTAGGAGCGGTTGGCCGATTCCGCCCTGGTCCTTCCGGGTGCCGGGAACGACCCCCGCCCCGCGGCGCGGGCGCAAAACGGTGCGGACCGGGAGGGTTGCCCTCCCGGTCCGCACCGGTTGTGTGAGTCATGTCATGCGGCCGGCCGAGGGGCCGCTCAGGCGATGCTCCAGGCGATGCCGTCGAGGATGTCGTGCTCGCTGACCACGACCTCCTCCGCGCCGATCCGCTCCATGATCGCCTGCAGCACCAGGGCGCCCGCGCCGATCACGTCGACCCGGCCCGGGTGCAGCGAGGGGATCTCCGAGCGTTCGGCATGGGTGGAGCGCAGCAGCCGCCCGGTGATCTCGCGGACGCGCTCGTAGCGGACGCGGGAGTGGTGGATGGCCCGCGAGTCGTACTCCGGCAGGTCCTGGGCGATGGCCGAGACGCTGGTGACGGAGCCGGCCAGGCCGACCAGGGTGCGGGCCTCGCGCAGCGGCACGGTCCGCTCGGTGAGGTCCAGGGCGGCCTCCACGTCGGCGCGGATCGCGGCGATCCGCTCCTCGGTCGGCGGGTCGACGACCGCGCCGCCGTCCACCAGGTGCCGTTCGGTCATCCGCACGCAGCCGACGTCGACCGAGCGCGCGGCGCGGACCCGGTCGTCGCCGACCACGAACTCGGTGGAGCCGCCGCCGATGTCGACGACCAGGAACGGCTTCTCCAGGTCGGTGCGGCCCGCGAGTTCACGGGTGGCGCCGGTGAAGGAGAACTCGGCCTCCTGGTCGCCGGTGATCACCTCCGGCTCCACGCCCAGGATGTCCAGCACGCCGGCCACGAACTCGTCGCGGTTCTCGGCGTCGCGGGAGGCGGAGGTGGCGACGAAGCGGATCCGCTCGGCGCCGTGCTTCTCGATCACCGCCGCGTACTCGCGGCAGGCGGCGAAGGTGCGTTCCAGCGCCTCGGGGGCGAGGCGGCCGGTGCGGTCGACGCCCTGGCCGAGCCGGACGACGGTCATCCGCCGGTCCAGGTCGGTCAGCGTGCCGGTGGCCGGGTCGCAGTCGGCGACCAGCAGCCGGATGGAGTTCGTACCGCAGTCGACGGCGGCGACCCGGGTCACTTGCCCTCCTCCTCGACGGGGCGGGCGGCGAAGTACCCGGAGCCGTCCTCGGTGGTGGCCACGATGCCGCCCTCGCCCGCCTCCCGCGGGACGCACGCCTGCGGCGTGACGCACGGGCCCTTGCGCCACCACTCGGGCAGCATGGCGATGGCCTCGTCGCCCAGCGGGTTGACGCCGGGTCCGGCCGCCAGGGAGTGGGCGACCAGGACGTGCAGGCACTTGACCCGGTCCGGCATGCCGCCGGCGCTCGGGAAGCCCTGGAGCACCTCGATCTCGTCGCGGCGGCGGATGTAGTCCTCGTGGGCGGCCCGGTAGGCGGCGGCGAGCTCCTCGTCGGTGCTCAGGCGCTCGGTCATCTCCTTCATGACGCCGTCCGCCTCCAGCGTGCCGATCGCGGAGGCGGCGCGCGGGCAGGTCAGGTAGTACGTCGTCGGGAAGGGCGTGCCGTCCGGCAGCCGCGGGGCCGTCTCCACGACGTCCGGCTGTCCGCAGGGGCAGCGGTGCGCGATGGCGCGCAGGCCGCGCGGCGGGCGGCCGAGCTGGAGCTGGAACGCCTCGACGTCCGCTTCGGTGGGCTCGGTGCGCGGGGTGGAGGGCGGGGGCGTTTCCATGCCGGGGATCAGTCTCTCTCGGTCTGCTGCTGCGATCTTCTGCTGCGGTCTTCTGCTGCGGACGGAAGTCCTGCCGCGGGGCCTCGTGCGACGGCTCCGGGACGGTGGTGCAGGGGGACAGTCTCTCAGGCACCCGCCCCCGCCGGCGGCGACCGGGGCGGCCGGTCGGCGCCGCGGGGTCAGCCCGCGGCGTCGGCCCGGTCCACGTCGTCCCAGAGGACGGCGTACCAGGGGCGGTCCGCCACGGGCCGCCCGGTGTCCCGCCGCGGGGCGGCGGAGCCGCGCACGGTGAAGCCGCTCTCGCCCGGCCGCAGGTGGTGCAGCCGCTTCCTGATCTGCTGCTCGGCGTAGGCGTCGTCCTTCCACCGCGCCTTGAGGTCGCGCAGCTCCTCCACCCGCTCGCGGGCGGCGTCGCGCTCCTCCTCCAGCTTCGCGACCTCGGCGCGCTGGGAGACGTACTGCCGGGTCGGGTAGGCCAGGGCGACGACCAGGGTGCAGAGCACCAGGGCCAGCAGCGCCGCGCGGCCGGTGAGCCGGGAGCGGCGTGCCTGACGGCGGGTCTGGGAGCGGTAGACGCGGGCGGCGGTCTGCTCACCGAGCAGCCGCAGCCGGGTGGTCGTGGAGAACCGGTCCCGGTTCTGCGCCATCTTCTCCGCGCCTCCCCGTGGGCGTTTCGTGTGCCGTGCGTGCCGTGTGCCGTGCGGCGTGTGCCGTGCGGGCCGGCGTCGTGCTGTCCCGTCCCGCGTGCTCCTTCCCCGCACACGGTACGTGACGCCGGGACGCCGTGGGGCGCGGACAGGGGCGTGCCCCCGGAGCCGGGGCTCCGGGGGCACGCGAGGGGCCGTCGGGCAGGTCAGCCCTTGAAGCGCGGGAAGGCGCTGCGGCCGGCGTACACGGCGGCGTCGTCGAGGATCTCCTCGATGCGCAGCAGCTGGTTGTACTTGGCGACGCGCTCGGAGCGGGCCGGGGCGCCGGTCTTGATCTGGCCGCAGTTGGTGGCGACGGCGAGGTCGGCGATGGTGACGTCCTCGGTCTCGCCGGAGCGGTGGGACATCATGCACTTGAAGCCGTTGCGCTGGGCCAGCTCGACGGCGTCCAGGGTCTCGGTCAGGGAGCCGATCTGGTTGACCTTGACCAGCAGGGCGTTGGCGGCGCCCTCCTCGATGCCGCGGCCGAGGCGCTCGGGGTTGGTGACGAAGAGGTCGTCGCCGACGAGCTGGACCTTGTCGCCCAGCTTCTCGGTGATGACCTTCCAGCCGTCCCAGTCGTCCTCGAACAGCGGGTCCTCGATGGACACCAGCGGGTAGGCCGCGACGAGCTCCTCGTAGTACTCCGTCATCTCGGCGGCGGAGCGCTCCTTGCCCTCGAATAGGTACTTGCCGTCCTTGTAGAACTCGGAGGCGGCGACGTCGAGGGCGAGGGCGACCTGCTGGCCGGGGGTGTAGCCGGCCTCCTTGATCGCCTCGAGGATCAGGTCCAGGGCCTCGCGGTTGGAGCCGAGGTTCGGGGCGAAGCCGCCCTCGTCGCCGAGGCCGGTGGACAGGCCCTTGGTCTTCAGCACCTTCTTCAGCGTGTGGTAGACCTCGGTGCCCCAGCGCAGGGCCTCGGAGAAGGACTCGGCGCCGATCGGCGCGATCATGAACTCCTGGATGTCCACGTTGGAGTCGGCGTGCGAGCCGCCGTTCAGGATGTTCATCATCGGCACCGGCAGCAGGTGCGCGTTGGGGCCGCCCAGGTAGCGGAAGAGCGGCAGGTCGCTGGCCTCGGCGGCGGCGTGGGCGACGGCGAGGGAGACGCCGAGGATGGCGTTGGCGCCGAGCGAGCCCTTGTTGTCGGTGGCGTCCAGGTCGAACATCGCCTGGTCGATCAGGCGCTGCTCGGTGGCGTCGTAGCCGACGAGCTCCGGGCCGATCTGCTCGATGACGGCGAGGACGGCCTTCTCGACGCCCTTGCCGAGGTAGCGGTTCTTGTCGCCGTCGCGGAGCTCGACGGCCTCGAAGGCGCCGGTGGAGGCGCCGGACGGGACGGCGGCACGACCCGTGCTGCCGTCGTCGAGGCCGACCTCGACCTCGACCGTGGGGTTGCCTCGGGAGTCCAGGATTTCCCGGGCTACGACGACGTCGATGGACGGCACGAGCATCTCCTTCTGGGATGTGACGCGGGTGGCGCCGGACCACCTGGCCCGGCACGGGGTGCACAGCCTCCGTGGCTCTGCGAGACCGAGCCTAACCGGCCGGGCGGGATCGGCCAGCCGGTCACCCCCTGTACGGAGGGGTAACAGGAGATTAATTGTTCCGGCTCGAAACAAAAAGCCCTGGAGGCGGATCCGCCGGAAACGCCCCCGCCCCCGGGCGCGTGGTGACGCGCCCGGGGGCGGGAGGTTCGTGCGACGGGCGGACCGGTCAGCCCAGGTGCAGCATCTGGCCCGGGTAGATCAGGCGCGGGTCCTCGACGACGTCCTTGTTCAGCTTGAAGAGCTTCTTCCAGCCGCCCTTGATGTCGTGCTCCTCGGCGATCAGGCTGAGCGAGTCGCCCTTGACGACCTTGTACTCACCGTCACCCTTGAGGACCTTCTCGCCGGTGGGCGTGGTGACCTTCTCCTGCTTCTTCGGCTTCTCCGCCTTGGCGGGCTGGGCCGGGGTCTCCTCGGCCTGCGGCGCGGGGGCGGGAGCCTCCTGCTGCGGGGCCTCCTGGGCGGGGGCCTCGGCGGCGCCGCCCTGGTAGGGGGTGCTGGAGAGGCCGGTGCCGCAGTGCGGCCAGGCGCCCGGGCCCTGCTCGGCGAGGACCTTCTCGGCTATCTCGATCTGCTGGGCCTTGGTGGCCTGGTTGGCCTGGGCGGCGTACTGGGTGCCGCCGAAGCCGGCCCAGGTCTGGCTGGTGAACTGCAGACCGCCGTAGAAGCCGTTGCCGGTGTTGATGGACCAGTCGCCGCCCGACTCGCACTGGGCGACGGCGTCCCACTCGGACTCGGTGGCGGCGGACGCGGTGCCCGCCGTCAGCAGCGGGGCGGCCACGACCGCGCCGGTGAGACCGGCGACGGCGAGAGCGCGCTTGGCCTTGGACGGACGACGGTGCTTGCCCTGGCAGGTAAACGACATGGAGGTATCCCCTCACCGACGCCTACGAGGTGAGCTGTCGGGTTCGGGCTATGAGGGTCGCCCGGCCGCACACCTCTCGGTGCGCGGCTTCACCCCTAGCCGTTCCGGCGGTCTGGCCGCCGGGCCGGCACTTACCTGGTTCCCCCGCTCCTGCCTACGGCGCATGACGCGACGACATGTCCCGTACGGCCGTTGGCAGGATTAGGCGTGACGGCCGCCGGGGCCCGCTGGAGCGAGCGGTTCGACGTTAGCCACGCCCATGCCGGGATTTCAAAGACGATCAGGGCTTCTGAGACCCATCTCTCACTTCTCCGGAATCAGACATTCCAGGACGAAAAGGCGGGTAACTCCCCCGATTTTGCCCGCCTTTCGCCCTTCTCCTGCCGTCGTCCCGACCGCTACGGGAGGGTGAGGACCATGCCCGACACCAGGCGGTCCGGGTCCTTCCCGATCAGGTCGCGGTTCTCCTCGTAGAGGGCGCGCCAGCCGCCCTTGACGCCTTCCGACTTGGCGATGGAGACCAGGCTGTCGCCGGCCCGCACCTGGTAGGTGTCCGCGGGGGCGGCGTGCCGGCCCGAGGTGCCGGAGCCGGACTGCGCGGCGGTCTCGTCGGCGCTGGGGCCGCGGTGGCGGCCGGAGCCGGAGGAGGAACCGGTGCTCTCCTCCTGCGCGGTGTCCCCGCCGAAGAGCGGGGTGTCGTCCTGGAAGAGGGGACCGTCGCCGTCGCCGAACAGCGGGGCGTCCTCGTCCGGCGCGTCCTCGCCGGTGGCGCCGTCCTGCTCGCCGCCGTCGCCGCGGACCGGGACGTCCTCGCCGGAGCCGCCCTTGCCGGTCCCGCCCTTGTCGCTGTCGTCCTTGCCGCTGTCGCCGCCGACGCCGTTCTGGCCGTCCTGGCCGTTCTGGCCCCCGCCGGTCTCGGGCAGGTCCGGGATCACCGGGCTGCCGGTGCCGGTGTCCACCAGGCCGAGGTCCTGGCCGAGGTCCAGGAGGCCGCCGCCCTGCGCGGAACCGTAGCCGGAGCCGGGGAGGAAGCCGTGGTCCGAGGCGCCGTTCGCGCCCTCGCCGGACCGCCCCTGCCCACGGGCGTCACCGGTCTCGCCGTCCACGACGCCCGACTTGTCGCTGTTGCGGCTCCTGTCGCTCTTGTCGGTCTTGCCGCTTTCGCCGGTTCCGGCCAGGTCGCCGCCGACGGAACCCCAGCCGGAGGCCGAGCCGTCGAAGGCGCCGGGGCCGGTCACGTCGCCGGTCCGCAGCGCGTCCACGCCGGTGTCCACCTCGGCGGCGGGGCCGTCCTCGCGCAGACCGTTCATGGCGCCGCAGGCCAGCCACGGGGTGGCTCCCTGCTCGGCGAGGATCCGCTCGGCCACCGCGATCTGCTGGGAGCGGCTCGCCTCCGACGGCTTGGAGGCGTACGACAGGCCGCCGTGCTCCTCCCACTGGTCCTGGGAGAGCTGCAGGCCGCCGTAGAACCCGTTGCCGGTGTCGGCGCTCCAGGCGCCGCCGCTCTCGCATTCGGCGACCCGGTCCCAGGTGGCCCCCTCGGCCGCGCCGGCGCTCGAGGCCGCGAACAGCGGGAGGGCGAGTGCGGAACCGGTCACGCCGGCCGCGACGACGACCGCCGGCGCCTGACGGGGGCGGCGGTGACGACCGTTTCCGGAGAGCATGCGGGTGGCCTTTCGTCGACTACAGGGGCCGCGTCGACCCGGTCGGCATCCCGCCGCAGGGGTCGTCGCGTCTGTGCGGGAACGTAGCCGGTGATCAACGTTCGTCACAACTCGATGTCGCAAGGAACACACGAACGTCACGGAACTGTCGAGGTCGTGCTTCCACTTGAGCCCTGCTCGGGGGCGAACTCGACCGGAAGAGTTCGCAGGCCACGCATGATCAGTCCGCCCCTCCATCGCAACTCGGCGGGCTCCAGGCCCAGTTGGAGGTCGGGGAGCCGAGTGAGCAAGGTCGCGAGGGCGGTTCGGCCCTCGAGCCGGGCCAGGGGGGCGCCGAGGCAGTAGTGGATGCCGTGTCCGTAGCCCAGGTGCTGGTTGTCCCGCCGGGACAGGTCCAGGGTGTCCGGTTCGGCGAACCGCTCCGGGTCCCGGTCCGCCGCCGCCAGCACCACCAGGACCGGGTCGCCCGCCGCGATCCGCTGCCCGCCGACGGTCAGCGGCTCGGTGGCGAACCGCCAGGTCGCCAGCTCCACGGGGCCGTCGAAGCGCAGCAGTTCCTCGATGCCGGTCTCCAGCAGGCTCTCGTCGCCCGCCGCCAGCGACCGCTGGAGCCGCTCGCGCTCCCCGGGGTGGGTGAGCAGGGCGTAGGCGCCGTTGCCGATCAGGTTCACGGTCGTCTCGAAGCCGGCGAAGAGCAGGATGAACGCCATCGCCGCGGCCTCGTTCTCGGTGAGGTGCTCCCCCTCGTCCGAGGCGCGGATCAGGCCGGAGATCAGGTCCTCGCCGGGCGCGGGTTCCGCGGACAGCGCCTCGCGCTTGCGGTGGATCAGTTCGGCGAGGTAGCCGCGCATCTTCTTCACCGACCGCGCCACGCCGCCGCGCGGGCCGCCGCCGTGGCGGATCATCATGCCCGCCCAGTCGCGGAAGTCGTCCTGGTCCTCGCGGGGGACGCCGAGCAGGTCGCAGATCACGTAGATGGGGAGCGGGAACGCGAACTCGTGGATCAGGTCCGCGCTGCCGCGCGCGGCGAACCCGTCGATCAGGGTGTCGGTGAGCTCCTGCACGCGGGGGGCGAACTCCGCGACGCGGCGGGGGGTGAACGCCTTCGACACCAGGCGGCGCAGACGGGTGTGGTCCGGCGGGTCGATGTTCAGCAGGTGCGTCATCAGGTCGGCCTTGCGCTCGCCGGGGATGCCGGTCTTGTTCCGGGCGTGCGCGGGCTCGTCGTGGTGCGCGGGGTTCTTCGACAACCGGGGGTCCGCGAGGGTCTGCCGGGCGTCGGCGTACCGGGTGACCAGCCAGGCCTCGACGCCGCTGGGCAGCCGGGTGCGGTGCACGGGGGCGTGCTCGCGGAGCCAGGCGTAGGCGGGGTACGGGTCGGTGGCGAACTCCCAGGTGAAGAGTTCCGGGGCGGACGGTTCGGGGTGCGGCTCGTTCACCCCACGACGGTACGCGGGACCGCGGAGCGGTGCCGACGCGGACCTCGGCGGGGCCGACGCGGACCTCGGCGGGGGCGCGCGGTGCCCACCGCCGCGTGGGCACCGGTCCCGCGCGCCACCGGGCGCCGTCCGCCGCCGGACCCGTCCAACCGGCACTGCGGTGCCCGTCCGTGGGTGGTCCGCCCGCTCCCGAACCTCGGCGCGCGGGAGCGCGGCAGCGCGCAGGTAGCGCCCCGTGGGCCGCCCGAGGGGCCCGGCCGGCCCCGGAGGCCCGCCCGCGCCGCGGCATCATGCCGCGGGGGCAGGCCGGGGGTGAGGTCAGGGCGCGGGAGGGGTTTCCGCCGCGTGGATGGCGTCGCGGTAGGCGCGGGCGGCCGCGCGGAGCGCGGACTCGGGGTCGACCCCGGCCGCCTCGGCGCGGACCGCGAGGGTCAGCAGTTCGTACCCCACGCCCTCCCCCGCCGGCAGCGGCGCCTCCAACCCGGCCTTCCGCGCCCGCGACGCCAGCTTCGCCGCCAGCGCCAGCGCCGGCTGGCCGAGCGGCACCCCCTCGGTGACCGAGGTCCGCTGCTTCTCCACCGCCTTGGTCCGCAGCCAGTGCTCCTCGACCTCTTCCGGCGTCGCCGCGGACTCCTCGCCGAAGACGTGCGGGTGCCGGTGGATCAGCTTGGCGACCAGACCGCCCGCCACGTCGTCCACCGAGAACGGCTCCTCCTCGTCCTCCTCCGCCATCCGCGCGTGGAAGACCACCTGGAGCAGCACGTCCCCGAGTTCCTCCCGCAACTCCTCGCGGTTGCCCGTCTCGATCGCCTCGACCAGCTCGTACGCCTCCTCCAGCGCGTACTTGGCGAGGCCCTCGTGGGTCTGCTGCGAGGTCCACGGGCAGTCCGTCCGCACCCGGTCCATGACCTGGACGAGGTCGAGGAGCCGCGCGCCGGGCAGGTCGTAGGAGGCGGGCAGCAGCTCCAGGTCGGGCATCCGCACGCGGCCGGAGCCGGCCAGCCGGGCCAGCCCGTCGGTCAGCGCGGGCTCGCCCTCGCCGCCGGCGACGACCACCACCGTGCGCCCGCCGGCCGCCGCGTCGACCAGCTCCGGGGCGGAGAGGGACGCCTCCTCCACCGTCACCCCCGCCTCGCGGAGGTACGGGAGCTGCGGGTGCGCGCCGTCCGCGCAGAGCACCCGGTCCGCCTCGCGCAGCACGTTCCAGGCGGGCCAGGACAGCAGGCCGGGGGCGACCCGGTGGCTGGTGGTGAGCAGGACGACGCGGCCGGGGGCGTCCGTGGAGCTGGTGACGTTCACCCTTCGAACGTAACGCAGCGGTGCGACACCCCTGGCCCGCGGTCCGCGGGCGCCGGTCCCGTCAGGCTGCCTCGACGTCCCGCACCCACGGGGTCCTGAGGTCCGCCCGCGCGCTCTTCTCCGCGTCCCAGGTGCCGTAGCGCGGGTTCAGTTCCACGCCGAGGTCCTTGGACGACGCGGCGAGCGCCTTGCCGAACTCGGGGGTGTCGGTGGCGGTGCCCAGCTTCTGGGCGAGTTCGCTCGCCGCGACCTGGAGGCGGAGGTTCTCCTCCAGCCGCTCGGGGGCGACGCCGTACTGCTGGAGCCAGGTGGTCTCCAGCCCCTGGCGGCCGCCGAGCTGCCGCTCCAGGTTGGTCCGCAGGTCCTGGACCTCCTTGCGGGAGACGGTGACCCCCGCCTCCTCGGCGGCGTGGTGCAGGACCCGGTCGAGGACCATGCCCTGCACGGTGAAGCGGGCGAGGCTGCCGGACTGGGCGACGACCTGCCGGTACTGGTCGTCGTCGGGGACCGCGGCGCGCTGTGCGTCGCGCACCTCGCGCACCCGCTCCTCGACCTGGGCCTGGGTGATCCGCTGGTCGCCCACGACGGCCGCGGCGCCCGGTTGCGAGCCGGTCCCGCAGGCGGTGAGCAAAGGCGCCGCGAGGGCGGCGGAGAGGAGGAGCGCGGTACGGCGACGGCGTTGCAAGGAAACCTCCCGGTGGAGTTTGTGCTTCGGTGCACAAAGTCTTGCGATGATCGATGGTAGGCAGCGCGCGGGCTGTGAACCAGCCCTTGGCGCCAACGTCGTGCCAACGATCGAGGACTTCCCGCGCAACGCGCTCCTCGGCGGGCTCGGCCCTCGGCGACCGCCCTGTCACCTCCTCCGGGGCCACGGCCGGCCCGTCGACGCGTCGGCGGTGGACGGCCACGGGGCGAACCCGCAGTTCGAAGGGGACGGTGCGGTTCACGAGCAGGCCCGCACGGCCCGGCGTCACCCGTAGCCGGGCTGCCAGTCCAGGCGGCGGAGGGCGGTGAGGTCGCCGCGGACCAGGAGGGTCAGGACGCGGAGGGCCTCCTCGCGGGTGACCCCGGGGAGGTGGCGGGGGCGCGGGTCGGGGTGCTCGAGGTTCTCCAGGACGAGAGTTCCGCCCGGGAACGCGGAGACGGTCCAGCCGGAGTCGTCGTCGGTGACCGACACGTCCGGGTGCTCGTCGTCGCGAGGGCCGTCGAGTTCGGCGAGGAGCGCGGGGAGGCCGGCCTCGGTGCCGGTGTCCATGGCGCCGTCCCGGTGGGTGAAGGTGACGGGGCCGGGGACGGGCCGGAGGAAGTGAAGGGGGAGGTCACGGAGGCCACGGAGGTCACGGGGCGTTCGGGTCAGCCGCGCATCCGGCCGAGCCACTCCAGCGTGCGGCGGAGGTCGCCGACGAGGGGGTGGGTGGGGCCGTGGAGGCGTTCGACGTCGAGGGCGAGGCGGGCGAGGGTGTCGTGGGCGGCCTGGCGGTCGCCGAGGGCGAGGAGGAGGTGGCCGATGCGGCGGCGGAGGTCGTGGGCGCGGGCGGGGTCGCCGCCGGCGTACGGGTTCTCGTAGGCGGGGAGCAGCGCGCGGTACTCGGCGAGCGCGGCGGTGGCCTCGCCGAGCTGCTCCAGGCACAGGGCGGCGTCGAAGCGGAACCCGAGCGCCTGCGGGTCGTCGTGGCCGGCCTCGGCGGCGCGTTCCTCGGCGAGGCGGCGCAGTTCGGGCAGGGCGCGGCGGTACTGGCCGTCGTCCATGAGGGTGGCCGCGTAGAGCTTGCGCAGGGTGCGGACCACCGGGGAGCGCTCGCCGTGCTGGTCCGCGGCGTCCGGGAGGATCGAGCCGAGGATGTCCACGGCCTGGGTGATCCGGCCGTCGCCGAGGAGCCGCTTGACCTCGTCGACCGCGTCGGCCACGGCGGGCCTGGGCGCGGCGGGGGCGGCCGGTCCGGCGGGAGGCGCGGTGGGCCGGGGCGCGGGGGTGCGGGCGCGGTCCGGCCAGGGGGCGTGCGGGCGCAGGAAGGGCCGGGTGGGGTCGAGGGGCGCGCCGCTGGGCATGCCGCGGTCGGGCAGCAGCGGCAGCAGCGCCTCGTAGACCTCCTGGGCGGATCCCGGGCGGGCCTGGGGGTCCTTCTCCAGGAGCCGCAGCACCAGCCGTTCGAGCGGCTCGGGCACCTCGGGCCGCAGGCGGCGGACCGGCAGCGGCGGCTCGTAGAGGTGGCGGTGGAGCACGCCGAGGGCGGTGGTCCCGGCGAACGGGACCTCGCCGGAGAGGAGTTCGTGGAGCACGACGCCGAGGGCGTACAGGTCGGTGTAGGGGCCGACCGCACCGCCCATGGCCTGCTCGGGCGCCATGTAGGCGGGCGAGCCGATGGGCGAGCCGGTGTGGGTGAGGCGGGTTGTGTCGCTGTCCATCACGGAGGCGACGCCGAGGTCCAGCACGGTCACGGTGCCGTCCTGCTTGACCATGACGTTCCGCGGCTTGAGGTCGCGGTGGACGATCGGCACCGCGTGCACCGCGCTGAGCACCGCGCACAGCTGGGCGGCGACGGCGGTGGCCCACGGCCACGGGTACGGGTCGTGCTCGGCGAGGTGGTCGGCGAGGTCCGCGCCGTCGACGTACTGCATGACCAGGTACAGGTCGTCGCGTTCGCTGCCCGCGTCGTGGACGGTGACCAGGCCGGGGTGGTCGACCTGGGCGGTGACCCGGCATTCGCGCAGGAAGCGGCGGCGCAGCTCCTCGGCCTCGTCGCCGGCGACCCGGTCCGGGCGCAGCAGCTTGACGGCGACGCGGCGGTCGAGGCGCCGGTCGTAGGCGGTCCACACCTGGCCCATGCCGCCCTGGCCTATGAGCGTGGAGAGTTCGTAGCGTCCGGCGACGACGCGGCCGGTCGCGCTCACCTGCCGCCCTCCGGCCCGCCGTCCTGCTTGCGCAGGAGTTCGCTGAGCTCGTCGAGTTCGGCCCGCACCTGGTCGATGCGGCCGCCGGACGGGGGCGTGGCGGGCGTGGCGGGCGGCGTGGACGGCGGGATGGGCATGGTGGGCATGGTGGGACCGTTGGGACCGGTGGCGGGGCGCGTCGGGACCGGGGTGGGCGTGGCGCCGCCGGACCAGGTGCCGTGCTGCTGCGGGACGGCGGGGTAGCCGTACGGGCCGGGGGTCCGCGGCGGGTAGCCGTAGCCGGCGCCGGCCGGTGCGGCGCCCGGGACGGCGTACGCCGGGCCGGGGAACGGAGCCTTCCGGCGGCGTTCGAAGTGCCGGATGTCGGCGGCGAGGTAGTAGGCGATCACCGCGGTCAGGGTGATCAGCAGGAGGGCGGCGCCCCAGTTCTGGGCGGGGGTGTTCTCGCCCTCGTCGGGCCCGGTGACGAGCAGCGCGCCCGCCACGAACGTCAGCACGACGGAGAGGACGAACAGCCCCCAGTCCAGCGCCCTGCGGGTCACCAGGGCGAGCCTGAGCATGGGCGCCCACAGCAGCATGCCGATGCTGCCGACCGCGATCACCACGAACAGGACGCGCAGGAAGACCAGCACCCCGGTCGACGGTGACGTCCGGCCCGGCGGGACCGGCTGGGGAAGCGCGTGGCCGTGGCCCTGCATGGCGTCTCCTGCGTTTCTTCACATTGGCTGCCAGCAGGGTACTGGCCGGTCGGACCGCCGGGCCCCGTAGTGCCGGATCCGTTGCCGGATCGCAGCGACGGGCGGGGGCTGCCCTGCCGCGCGACCGGTTCCACCGCCGAGTGGGCGTCAGGCGGGCGGGAGCAGACTCTCCGTGAGGGAGTCGTGGGAGCCGCGGACCAGGCGCTCGCCGAGCCGGGCGACCTGGCGGAGGGCGCCCTCGAACTCGTCCAGCGCGCGGAACCGGTCACCGTGGCGGCGCTGTTCCTCCAGCGGCAGCCGCGGTACCCGCAGGCGGCGGACGTCGAGCCGGGTCGCGGTGGAGGCGAAGCTGCTCGCGCGGCGCTGGTTGGCGGTGCCGCGCAGGAGACCGGCGAGGAACCACGGGTCCAGGGTCTGCGGGTCGGGGCGCAGCAGCACCAGGTTGCGGCCGAGGACGGCGCCGGCCGTCGCCTCGTCGATCACCCGGGCCACCCCGTCGCCGCCGGACACGGGGAGGACGACGTCCCCGGGGCGGGTGATCACGGTGTCGTCGTCGCGGTCGTCGACGCCCTGCCCGTCGCCCTGGCCGCTGCCCGGCCCGCCGCCCTGCCCGCCGCCCTGCCCGGCGCCCTGCCCGGCGCGGTCGGTGGACCGGGGCGCCCGGCTGCGGGCGCCCGCCGCGGTCGGCCGGGCGGCGGGTGCGGCTGAACCGGCCTGAGCGACCGGAGCCGCCGGAGCCGCCGGAGCCGCCGGTGCGGTTCCGGTGATGACGTCGAGGTCGGTGAGGACGGGCAGGCCGCGGCGTCCGGCGGCGCCGCCCGTGACGAGGGTGAGCGCGCCGCCCCGGACCAGCTCGCCCACGGTGGTGACCGGCGCGGGCACGGGGTCCCCGGACGCCGCGGGGGCGGGCTCCGGGGGGTGGGGGGCGAGGTCGGCGGTGAGCCGCAGGGTCGCGCCGAGGCGTTCGCGCACCGCGACCAGTTGCTCGGGGCCCTCGGCCGTGACCTGCGGGGGCAGGTGGCGGGCGGGGGTGAGGTCGACGTCGTCGTCGAGCAGGTCGATGGCCGGGACGGCGCGGGCGACGCCGGGCCGCTCCTGGAGGGTGCCGGTGCGGTCGTGGGCCTGCCAGGCGGCGAGCGCGATCTCCCGCACCGCCGCGCAGTCGGGGCCCGGCCGGGCGGCGGCGCCGGTGCCGGTGCCGGCGGGGAGCGGGGCGTGGGCGCCGGCGGTGTCGACCATCAGCACCTCGGGGTGCGCGGGCGCCCGGCCGGGGCGGCGCAGCACCCACAGGTGGAGCGGCAGGCCGTGCGGCGGCGCGGTCCCGGCCGGCAGGGCGATGACGGCCCGCAGCGCGCCCCGGCGCAGCAGGTCGGCGCGGATGCGGCGGCCGGAGCGGCGGGACGCGGCGGCGGGCGGCATCAGCAGGACGGCGGTGCCGCCCTCGCGCAGCCGGGCCAGGCAGTGCTGGACCCAGGCCAGCTCGGACTCGGTGCGGGCCGGGAAGCCGTACTCCCAGCGGGGGTCGTAGGCGAGTTCCTCGTGGCCCCAGGTGCGCTCGTTGAACGGGGGGTGGCAGAGGACGGTGTCGGCGCGGAGGGCGGGAAACGCGTCGCCGCGCAGGGTGTCGGCGGCGGCGGTGCGCACCGGGCCGGAGGTGTGCAGGGCGAGGCGCAGCGCGGTGAGCTCGGCCAGGGCGGGGGCGCTGTCCTGGCCGTGGAGTTCGCGGCCCGGATGAGTGCGGGCGGCGGCGCGCAGCAGCGAGCCGGTGCCGCAGGCGGGGTCGAGGACCACGCGGGAGGCCGGCTCGTCCGGTCCCGTGACGTCGGCCAGGTCGGCCATCAGGTCGGCGAGGCCGGGCGGGGTGAGGGTGTGCTGGCGCGGGTCGACGAACCGGTCGAGCAGGAACTCGTAGGTCTGGCGGGCGCCGTTCTCGGCGGCGAGTTCGGCCGCGCCGCGCAGCAGGGGCACGGAGGGGAGGAGTTCGGGTCCGGTGGGCGGGCGCACGGCGGGCGGGCCGGCGGCTCCTTCCCCGCCGCCGCCCGGGGCGGGGCCGAGCCGCCGGCCGAGGAGCTGGGCGAGGTCGGCGGGGAGCAGGGCGGCGAGCCGCTCGTCGGAGCCGGCCGCCAGTTCCAGCCAGCGGGTGGGGCGTTCGTGGACGAGGAGGAGGACGCAGCCGGTCTGGGTCAGCGCGGCGGCCGGGCCGTCGGGATGGCCGGCGACCTGCTGCCAGACCCGCTCCCGCAGCGGGACCTCGGCCAGCTTGCCCTGGCGGCGCAGCCACTCCTCGACCTCCGCGAGGAGGAAGGCGGGGCTGGACTCGGTGCCTCCGACGGGCTTGGGGAAATCGGCGTGCCGGCGACGCCAGTTGCTCACGGCAGCGCGTCCCACCCCGGCCAGCCGGGCGATTCCGGCGGCCGTCACCTCGGTCGCGTTCTCCTGCACGGGGCCCCTCTCCCTCGTCGGTGTGCAGAGCATAGCCAGCCGACTCCTCACGTTCACAGTGTGAACGACCCACTTCCTGTGAACGTGGTTGACCGCGTTCACAATCTCTGCTGAGATATGCCTCGTCCGACAGGGCCGCAGGGAGCGCCGGGGGGCGCACATCCCGCACCAATGCACCCCTGCACCCGTCGGCAACCGGCCTCACCGGACGTGATGTTCACAAGAAAGCACCTTGTTTCATCACAAGACCATCTCGGCCCCGAATATCTGGTTGATCCGGTTCACAGAGCATGATCTGCTTGCCCAGCCTGCGCGTGGACACGACAACGCGCGGCGGTTACGACCCTTGGAGGGGGAAACGATGTCCCAGCAGACGCCTTACGCGCCGGTCGCCCCGGTGTACAAGCCGAAGAACGGTCTCGGCACGGCCGGTATGGTCCTCGGCATCATCGGTGTGGTGCTCAGCCTGTTCGTGGTGCTGTTCTGGATCTCCGGTCCGCTCGGCATCCTGGCGCTGATCTTCGGCATCGTCGGTCTCGGCCGCGTCAAGAAGGGCCAGGCCACCAACAAGGGCGCCTCGATCGCCGGCCTCGTGCTCGGCATCGTCGCCACGCTGATCTCGGCCTTCTTCCTCGTCTCCACCGTCCTCTTCGTGGACGCGGTGAGCGACGAGATCGACAAGCTGGAGAAGGACGCCACCGCGACCGCCCCGAAGGACCCGTCCGAGGGCAAGGGCGAGGCCCCCAAGGAGGGCGAGCTGCTCGCCCTGGGCGACGGCATGGAGTTCGAGGACGGCCTCGTGGCCACCGTCACCAAGGTGGAGAAGTACACCCCGGGTGAGTTCGCGGTGGGCCACGAGAAGGGCAACGACGCCTACCAGGTGACCGTCGAGATCGACAACGGCTCCAAGGAGAACGTGGACCTGGCCCTGGGCACGGTCGACGCCACCGCCGGCGAGGAGGGCACCCCGGCCGAGTCCATCATCGAGGAGGACAACATCGGGATGTTCGAGGGCTCCGTCGCCGCGGGCAAGAAGACCACCCAGACCTTCAACTTCTCCGTGCCCTCCGGCACCGAGAACCTGGTCGTCGAGGTCTCCCCCAGCTTCGACTACGACTCGGTCCTCTGGGACCTGAAGCTCTGACGCTCCCGAGGAACCGCCTCACCGGGGGGGATCTTCCGACGCAGGGGCCGCACCGCCAACAGGCGGTGCGGCCCCTGCGGTCGTCCTCCCCCGCGCCGGCTCCCGGTCAGGCGCCGTGCCGGTCGCCGTGTCAGCCGCCGCACTGCCGCAGCATGGCCTCCTTGTCGGCCTTGGTGACCGGGAGTTCGTACTTCAGGGAGACCTGGGCGAAGCGCACCGCGAAGGCGCAGCGGATCGGCTTGCTGGGCGGGACCCAGGTCGCCGGGCCGGAGTCGCCCTTGGCCGAGTTGGTGGGACCGTCCACCGGCAGCAGGTTGAGCGGGTCGTTGGCGATGGCCTCCCGCTTCTCACGGGTCCACCGGGACGCGCCCATCTGCCAGTTGTAGGACAGCGCCATCACGTGGTCGATCTGCACCTCGGCGGCGTCCGCCTTGACCCAGTCGATGTCCTTGCCGGTGTAGGGGTCGGCGAGGGTCATCGCGACGACCACGCAGTTGGAGCCGGAGCGGAACTCCAGGTCCTCGCCGTCCCGTTGGAGCAGGTCGTTGCGGGTGTCGCAGCCGTTGCGGGAGAACGGGACGTCGGCCGTGTCCAGCCAGGCCTCGCCGAACTCGTCGCGGTCGTAACCGGTCTTGGGCCCGCGGCCCTTGACGGCCACCTTCTCGATCAGAGCCCGGGCCTCGGCGCGGTCGGCGTCGGAGGACACCACCGCGAGACCGGGCTTGGTGCCGTCGGGGTTGTCGAGCGGGCTCACCGCCCGGCCCGCCGCGGCGGCCGGCCCGGAGGGCGAACCCGCCGCGTCGGAGGGTGAGTTGTCCACGGAGCCGCCGGGCGCCTGACACCCGGAGGCGAGCACCACCGCCGCGGCGAGGGCGGAGAGGGCGCCGAGGGCGCGGCGGCGTTCGCCGACTGGCCTTGCTGTGCGCATAGTTCGCTACCTCCGGTCGTGTCGGAACTGCAGGAACTGATGCGATCATGCCCCCGGCGGTGGCACCCATTCCGTTTGTCACCCGTACGGGTCCGGGCGCCGCACGGCCCCTCGGGCCACCACGCCACGCGACGGCGCGAGGGGCGGACCCGCGCCGTCGCGGACCCGCCCCTCGCGCCTGGGCCTCTCGTGCCGGGGCCCCTCGCGCCTGGGCCCCTAGGAAAGCACCGTGGTGAGGAACTCGCCCGTCCAGGACAGCAGTTCCCGGCCGGACAGCGGCTTGCCGCCGATCTTCGCGGTCTTGGGCCGCGGCACCAGCACCTGCTGCGCGCTCGCCTTGACGACCGTCCCCGGGTAGACCCGCTTCAGCCGCAGCTCCTGCGACTCCCGCAGGTCCACCGGCGCGAACCGGATGTTGTTGCCCTGGAGCACGATCTCGCCCACCCCGCAGGAGCGGGCCAGCATCCGCAGCCCGGCCACCAGCAGCAGGTTCTCCACCGGCTCCGGCAGCTTGCCGTACCGGTCCTGGAGCTCCTCGCGGACCGAGGCGATGTCCTCCTCGGAGTTGGCGGAGGCGATCGACCGGTAGGCCTGCAGGCGCAGCCGCTCGCCCGGCGCGTAGTCGTGCGGCACGTGTGCGTCCACCGGCAGCTCGATCTTCACCTCCAGCGGCGGCGGCTCCTCCTCGCCGCCCTCGAGCGACGCCCGGAACTCGGAGACCGCCTCGCCCACCATCCGCATGTACAGGTCGAAGCCGACGCCGGCGATGTGACCGGACTGCTCGCCGCCGAGCAGGTTGCCCGCGCCGCGGATCTCCAGGTCCTTCATCGCCACGTACATGCCCGCGCCGAGGTCGGTGTGCTGGGCGATGGTCGCCAGCCGCTCGTGCGCGGTCTCGGTCAGCGGCTTCTCCGGCGGGTACAGGAAGTAGGCGTAGCCCCGCTCGCGGCCGCGGCCGACCCGGCCGCGCAGCTGGTGCAGCTGGGAGAGGCCGAAGTTGTCGCCGCGCTCCACGATCAGCGTGTTGGCGTTGGCGATGTCGATGCCGCTCTCGACGATCGTCGTCGAGACCAGCACGTCGAACCGCTTCTCCCAGAAGTCGACGACGACCTGCTCCAGCGCCTGCTCCGACATCTGGCCGTGCGCCGTCGCGATGCGCGCCTCGGGCACGATCTCCCGCAGCCGCGCCGCCGCCCGGTCGATCGACTCCACCCGGTTGTGGATGTAGAAGACCTGGCCCTCGCGCAGCAGTTCGCGCCGGATCGCCGCGCCGATCTGCCGCTCGTCGTACGGTCCGACGAAGGTGAGCACCGGATGGCGCTCCTCCGGCGGGGTGGTGATCGTCGACATCTCGCGGATGCCGGTGACCGCCATCTCCAGGGTGCGCGGGATGGGCGTGGCGGACATGGTCAGCACGTCCACGTTGGCGCGCAGCTTCTTCAGCTGCTCCTTGTGCTCGACGCCGAACCGCTGCTCCTCGTCGACGATGACCAGGCCCAGGTCCTTGAACTTCGTCTCGGACGAGAACAGCCGGTGGGTGCCGATGACGATGTCGACCGAGCCGTCCCGCAGCCCCTCCAGCGTCGCCTTCGCCTCGGTCTCCGACTGGAACCGGGAGAGCGCCCGCACCTTCACCGGGAACTGCGCGTACCGCTCGCCGAAGGTGCCGAAGTGCTGCTGCACCAGCAGCGTGGTCGGCACCAGCACGGCGACCTGCTTGCCGTCCTGGACCGCCTTGAAGGCGGCGCGGACCGCGATCTCGGTCTTGCCGTAACCGACGTCGCCGCAGACCAGGCGGTCCATCGGGACCGACTTCTCCATGTCGGTCTTGACCTCGGCGATGGTGGTGAGCTGGTCCGGCGTCTCCGCGTACGGGAACGCGTCCTCCAGCTCCCGCTGCCACGGGGTGTCCGGGCCGAAGGCGTGGCCGGGCGCCGCCATCCGCGCGCTGTACAGCCTGATCAGGTCGGCGGCGATCTCCTTGACCGCCTTCTTCGCCCGCGCCTTGGTCTTCGTCCAGTCCGCGCCGCCCAGGCGGTGCAGGGTGGGCGCCTCGCCGCCGACGTACTTGGTGATCTGCTCGAGCTGGTCGGTCGGGATGTACAGCCGGTCCCCGGGCTGGCCGCGCTTGGCCGGCGCGTACTCCACCACCAGGTACTCGCGGGTGGCGCCCTGCACGGTGCGCTGCACCATCTCCAGGTAGCGGCCGACGCCGTGCTGCTCGTGCACGATGTAGTCGCCCGGCTCCAGGGTGAGCGGGTCGATGGCCTTGCGGCGCCGGGCCGGCATCTTCGCGCCGTCCCGGGTGGCCGTGCGCTGACCCGACAGGTCCGTCTCGGTGAGGACCGCCAGCTTCAGCGCCGGGTCCACGAGGCCGTACTCGATGCCGCCGCACGAGACGTGCACCAGGGACGGCGTGAGCTCGGTGAGGTCCTTGTCCAGGCGGGCCGGCACGCCCTCCCCGCCCAGCACCTCGGTGATCCGGGCGGCCGGGCCGTGGCCCTCGGTGAGGAAGACGGTGCGCCAGCCGTCGGCCACCCAGCCCTTGGCGTCGGCCAGCGCCCGCGCGGTGTCGCCGCGGTAGGTGTCGGGGGCCCGCATGCCCAGCTTGAGCGTGTCGCCGTCGGAGAACTCGTCGCTGATGTCGTCCGCGCCGAACGGCGAGACCGACCACCAGAGCATGCCGAGCTCGCGGGCCCGGTCCCGGACGTCGGCCATCGACCACAGGGAGGCCGCGTCCACGTCGATGGGGGCCTCGCCCCCGCCCGCGGTGGCCGCCCAGGACGCCTGCAGGAACTCCTGCGAGGTCGCCACCAGGTCGGTGGCGCGGGTGCGGACGCGCTCCGGGTCGCACACCACGGCCATCGAGCCCTCGGGCAGGACGTCGAGGAGCAGCTCCATGTCGTCGACCAGCACCGGCGCCAGGGACTCCATGCCCTCCACGGCGATGCCCTCGGCGATCTTCCCGAGCAGTTCGCCCAGCTCGGGGTGTTCCTCGGCCAGCTCGGCGGCGCGTCGGCGCACCTCGTCCGTCAGCAGCAGCTCACGGCAGGGCGGCGCCCACAGACCGTGCTCGGCCACCTCCAGCGACCGCTGGTCGGCCACCTTGAAGTAGCGGATCTCCTCGACGTCGTCGCCCCAGAACTCGACGCGGAGCGGGTGCTCCTCGGTCGGCGGGAACACGTCCAGGATGCCGCCGCGGACGGCGAACTCGCCGCGGTTCTCCACCAGCTCGACGCGGGAGTACGCGGCGGCGGCGAGCGCCTGGACGACGTCCTCCAGGTCGGCCTGCTGCCCCGTGCGCAGCGCCACCGGCTCCAGGTCGCCGAGGCCCTTGACCTGCGGCTGGAGCACGGAACGGACCGGCGCGACGACCACCTGGACGGGGCCCGCGCCGGGGTCGTCGGCGCTGGGGTGCGCGAGGCGGCGCAGTACGGCGAGGCGGCGGCCGACGGTGTCGCTGCGGGGGCTCAGCCGCTCGTGCGGCAGCGTCTCCCAGGACGGGTACTCCACGACCGCGTCCGGGTCGAGGAGGGACCGCAGCGCGGTGGCCAGGTCCTCGGCCTCGCGGCCGGTGGCGGTCACCGCGAGGACCGGGCGGCCGGCGTCCCTGGCCAGGGCGGCCACCGCGAAGGGGCGGGCCGCGGGAGGGCCGACCAGGTCGACGTGGGTGCGGTGGCCCTCGGTGGCGGCGGCGACCGCCTCGGCGAGTGCGGCGTCCTTGACGACGGCGTCGAGCAGACCGTGCAGGCTCATGGAGGCCTTTCCGTACGGCGGGGTTCTCGTGTCACGCGAAGCGCCCGGTACGCGCCGCGCACCGGGGGTTCCAGCGTACGTCTCCGCCGCCCCCCTCCGCCGCCCGCGACCGGCTCACCGCGCCGGGGGCGGCCGTGCTGCACCCCCGGGAGGACGGGTCAGGGGGCCGGGCGCTGGGCGGGGAGGTCGAGGGTGGTGAGGCGGGTGGGGGCGGTGCCGGTGAGGAGGGTGGTGAGGGCCTGGTCGATGCCGGCGCCGAGGAACCAGTCACCGGCGTGGTCCAGGGCGTAGACCCGGCCCACCGCGTCCACGGCCACCAGCGCCCCGGTCTCCGCCTCCGCGCCCACCGGGCACAGCTCGGTGCCCAGCGCCCGCCCCAGGTCCCCGAGGGTGCGGGCCATGTGCAGCCCGTGCATGGGGTCCATGTCGAGCGCGGCCGGGGCGACCTGCCGCCCCGGCCCCTGCGGCACGATCAGCAGGCCGCCGAACTCCGCCCACGCCTCCACCGCCGCCGGGAACACCGCGTGGGTGTGCCCGGCCGGGGAGGCGTGCTCGCGCAGGGCGTCGGCCCACACCTCGGCCTGCCGGATGTCCCAGCGCCCCGGCTCCCACCCGGCGGCGCGCAGCGCGGCGTCGACCGGAACGGCGAAACGGGTCGTGGAGGTTGGCTCGGCGTGCATGGCGGATTCGGCGTCCTTGTTCAGCCCTGGGCGCCCGGGTCGACGACCCGCACCCCGAAGTGGGCGGTGAGGGCCGCGCAGGCCCGGCAGGGCTCGACGAAGCTGCCGTGCAGCGGATCGCCGTCCTCCCGGATGCGGCGGGCGGTGAGCTTGGCGTGCTTGAGGGCCCTGCGGGCCTCGCTGTTGGTCATGGGCCGGCGCGCGGAACGCTTGCCGCGCGCCGCGTCGGCGGCACTGATGTGCCGCGAGATCAGCAGCGCCTCCGCGCACCGGCCGGTGAACCGGTCGCGCTGGTCACTGGTGAGGGTGTCGAGGAAGTCCTGCACCAGCGGGTGCAGCACGGGGCGCTGGTCGCCCCGGGCCGCCGTGCCGGTGAGCGTGGTCCCGCGCACCGACAGCGCCGCGGCCACCGTCGGGAGTATCCCGTCACGGCGGTGCAGCAGCGCCGGTGCCGCGGCGTCGTCCGCGCTGCTCCAGCCCACTCGGGGGTCCTGCGACGGACCGGACGGCGGTTCCGTCCTCGCGGTCTGTGCGGCCTTCATGATCGTTCTCACCTCCCGAGCATCCCCTCGGTGGCCTTAGAGTGCCAAACCCTGCGCCCGACAAGGAAGCCAGGGCCCGTGACACGCCCGTGGCGGGGCGCCGCGACCACGGAGTGTTGACGTGAGGTCACACATCCGGACGCATCGTGACCGGTAGGAGCGGCACCGCATAGTCTGTCGGGAACCGCCACCCAAGCGGTGGTCGACAGTATGGGAGAACGCGGCTTCACCGGCCGCCGGAACGCCGCAGGGGGCAACCGCCATGACGACAGGTGGGCTCGGGCTGGGGGTCTCCCCCGGCCACGGGACCGGAGGACGACCCGCGCCGCCGAACGCGGCCTACGCCGGACAGGTCGTGCACTTCCCCGACCCCGTCCGCGCCGCCCGGCACCCCGCCGGCGTGCGGGTCGACGAGCACGGTCACCCGGACTTCTCTCCCTACGCGCGCGCGGCCGCCGAGATCGCGGACCCGCCGGAAGGATTCGGCGTCGACGAGCTGCGCCTGACGGACTACGTCTCCGCCAACGCCGCGCTCGCCGCCGACGGCCACCCCCTGTGGGACACCGTCCCGCCGGTGGCCACCCCGCACGGCTGGACCTGGCACCACGTCGCCCGCACCCGCCGGCTGGAGCTCGTCCCCGTCGAGGTGAAGGCGCTGCTGCGGCACCACGGCGGCATCGCCACCGCGGCCGTGGAGCACCACAAGCGCGGCACGCGCCCGCTGCAGGACACCCGGCCCGCCCACTTCCGGCTCCCCAAGAACTCCGTCGCGGTGACCGAGCAGCAGGTGCAGGCCGTGGAGGAGGAGCTCGGGTACCAGCTGCCCGGCGCCTACCGCGCCTTCCTCAAGGCGGCCGGCGGCTGCGCCCCGGCCGGCACCGCGCTCGACGCGGAGCTCGGCCTGCTGGTCGACCAGCCGTTCCTCACCGTGCGGGACGAGGCGGCGGTCAACGACCTCGTCTACGTGAACAAGTGCCTGCGCGACCACCTCACCAAGGACTACCTGGGGGTGGCGTTCCTCCAGGGCGGCATCCTGGCGGTCAAGGTCAAGGGCGACCGGCGCGGCTCGGTGTGGTTCTGCGCCTACGACGACGTGCGCGACGTGGACCCGTCGTGGACCCCCGCCGAGAGGGTCGAGCGGCTGCTGCTGCCCTGCGGCGAGGACTTCGACGCGTTCCTCGGCCGGCTCGCGGGCAGCCCGCCCGAGCTGGAGACGGTGGCGAATCTGATGGTGGACGGCGGTTTCGCGCGCGCGGTGCCGGTGTCGGGCCGGACAGGGGAGTGAACGGCCGATGGTGACCTACGCGCAGGCGCAGGAGCGCGGCGAGGAATGGATCAACGGCGACGCGCCCGCGTACCAGCACCGTGAGGTGCGGGTACGGGAGTTCGAGCTGGGCTTCGTGGTGTGGGCCGAGGACCGGGCCGACGGCCCGCGTTCCGACGGCGGCGCGCAGCGGCTGGTCGTCGCCCGCGACAGCGGCGAGGCCACGCTCTGGCCGGGGCTGCCGGTGGGCGAGGTGATCCGCCGCTACGAGGAGCTGTACGGCCGCCAGGAGGCGACGCCCACGCCGCCGCCGGCGCCCGCGCGGGTGGACCTCAACCAGACGTCGTTCCTGCTCAGCCCGCCGGAGTGGCTGCAGGAGGCGGCCGACCGGATGGGCATCCCCGACCAGCGGGGCGGCAGCCGCGGCGGCGGCACCGCGCAGCCGTCCGCCCCCGCCACGCCCGCTCCGGCTCCCACCCCGGCCCCGGTTCCGGCCCCGGCCCCGGCGGCTCCGGCTCCCGCGACCGCGGGCGGGACCCCGTGGGACGGCACCGACACCACCGCGCAGGCGGACGGCGACCGCTCGGTGCCGCTGCCGGAGACGGTGTTCGCGCCGCCCACGGCCGACGCGCCGCCCGGCACGCCGGGCGCGCCCGACGCGCAGACCGCCCTGATGCAGGGCGGCAGCCAACTCCCGCCGACCAGGGTCACGCCGGCCCGGCCGGAACAGCCGGCGCCGCGGCCGCCGCAGGCCGGGCCGGGCGTCCCGGCACGTCCGGCGTCCCCCGACGCCGGGGACATCGCCGACGCCGCGACCGCCAAGGCCGCGCCCCCGCGCCGCCCCGCCACCGGCTCCACCCCGCCGCCTCCGCCGCCGCCCCCGCCGGGCCCGCGGTCGGCCTCCGCCCCCGCCGCGCCGCCCTCGGGCGGCGACTCGCTGGGGTACGTGCCGACCCAGATGGTGTCCTCGCTCGGCCCGCAGGGCCCCGGCACGCCCGAGGCACCGGGTGCGCCGGGTGCGCCCGGCGGTTCCCAGGGCGGTCCGGGCGGTCCGGGCGGCGGCGACGTGCACCACGCCCTCACCATGCTGGCCGACCCCTCCTCCGGCGGCGCCGCGCCTCCACCGCCGCCCGGCCCGCCCGGCGCACCCGGTGGCCCCGGCGCACCCGGCACTCCGCCGCCTCCGCCGCCGGCCGCGCCGGGCGGCGTGCACCACGCGGAGACGGTGTTCGCGCCGCCCTCCGGCCCTCCGGTGCAGCCCGCCGCCCCCGGCCCGGTGCCGCCGGCGCCGGTCCCGCCGCCGCCCCCGGCGCCGGGTGCTCCCGGCATGCCGCCCGCGTACGGGTACCCGCAGCAGCCCCAGCAGCCGATGGTCGGCCCGGGCTACCAGGCCGTGCTGCGCTACCGCGCCCCGGACGGCTCCGAGCACCAGCTCATCCGCCGCAGCGCGCCGGGCCTGCCGCACCCGGAGTGGCAGATCTTCCACGAGCTGCGGGCCATGAACGTGCCGCAGAACCAGGTGCTGGAGCTGCACACCGAGCTGGAGTCCTGCTCGCTGCCCGGCGCGTACTGCTCGCGGATGATCCGCGAGCAGTGGCCGCAGGCGCGGATCACCTCCATCGCCCCGTACGGCGAGGACCACACGAGCCGGCAGCAGGGCATGGCGCAGCTCCTCGCCCACCAGGGCGAGTTGCACCAGGTCGCGGACGGGCCCGCGCGGCCCGGCCCGGTGCGGGCGCCGCTGCCGCCCGTGCAACCGCTGCCGCCGGTGCCGCCGGAGGGGGTGGCGCACGAGCTGGCCGCGGTGTTCGGGCCGGGCGTGTTCCGCTTCGACCAGGCGGCGGTGTCCCGGCAGGGCGTGCCGCCGGTCGTCGCCCACACGCTGGTGGTGGCCGGTCTGCCGTACGACCTCGGCCCGTTCTTCTGGGCGCAGGCCCAGCCCGGGCGGCCGGTGCCGACCCTCGCGGAGCTGGCGCAGGAACGGGGCGTGCAGCCGGCCCCCGACGCCGGCTCGTACCTGGTCATGGGCACCGACTTCGGCAAGGCGGTCTGCGTCCAGTACGGCACCGCGCACATCGTCGCGGTGCCGGTGGAGGCCGGGCCCGGCGGGGCGCCGGTGCCGCCGCAGTTCGTCAACACCGGGTTGCCGGAGTTCGCGCGGTGCCTGGCGCTGCTGGGGCGGATGTGGCCGCTGCGGTTCGGCTTGAACCAGGAGCAGGCGGCTCGCTGGACGGTGGACTTCCAGGCGCAGTTGGCCGCGCTCGACGCGGCGGCGCTCGGATCCCCCGAAACCTGGTGGTCCGTCCTCCTCGAACAGTTCTGGGACGGCCTCCTCTGACCCTCCCCCGCGGACACCGGGCGGCGGGCCGTGGGACCCGGTCACCGGTCACCGGTCACCGGCCGCAGAACGGCGCGTGGGCCCGGCTCCTCCTCCGAGGAGCCGGGCCCACGCGCCGTCGGGGTCAGTGAGGGGCGGTGCCGGCGAGGAGGCGGGGTTCCAGGTCGTCGTAGCGGTGCTGCTGCTCCCGCACCTTGTGCGGGGGCGACGTCACCGTGCCGATCCACCCGAGCGCGAACCCCACCGGAATCGTCACCAGCGCCGTCGTCGTGAACGGGAACCAGTTGAAGGCGTGGTCCGGCAGCGCCGAGGTCGGGTATCCGGACACCAGGTTGGTGAACGGCGACAGCAGCAGCACCACGGCCGTGCCGCCGATCATCGACCAGAGCAGCCCCCGCCGGGTGAACCGCCGCCAGAACAGGCTGTACACCAGTGCCGGCGCGATCGCCGACGACGAGACGCTGAGCGCCAGCGTCACCAGCGGCTGCAGGTTGCGGTGCTGCACCATCGTCGCCAGCACGACGGCGAGGACGCCCACGCCCAGCGCCGCCGCCCGGGCGGTCATCACCTCCCGGCGCGGCGTCAGTCCGGGCCGTCGCGCCGCCACCATGTCGTGCGCGACGGAGTTCGCGCAGGCGAGGATCATGCCCGCCACCGACGCCAGCAGCGTCAGGAACACCCCGGTGGTGACGACGGTGAACAGCAGCGCCGCCAGGTAGGAGCCCCCGGCGTCGAGCGCCGCGCTGGACCCGATCAGGTAGGTGGTGTTGCCCTGCGGGTCCGCCGACGCGATGGCCGCGCGGCCGACCAGCGCCACCGCGCCGAACGCCACCACGATGATGATCAGGGAGAACAGCGTCACCGACGACACCGCCCACGACATCGAACGCCGCACCTGCCGCGCGCTGGTCGCGGTGAACATGCGCATCGTGATGTGCGGCAGGCAGGCCGCGCCCACCACGGTCTGGACGTGGATGGCGAGCATGTCGAGCGTCGGATGCGGATGCCCGGTGAACTCCAGGCCCGTCTCCAGGAACGCCTGGCCGAGCCCGCTGCCCCGCGCCGCGGCGTCGAACAGCGCGCCCGGGTTCCAGTCGAAGCGGGCCAGCAGCACCGCGCAGACCATGACCCCGGAGACCAGCACGATGAAGATCTTGACGATCTGGATGAACGCCGTGCCCTTCATCCCGCCGATCGCCGCGTAGCTGATCATCAGCACGCCGAGGCCCACCACCATGCCGGTCTCCAGGGCGTCGCTCTCGAAGCCCAGGATGAACGACATCAGCTGGCCGGCGCCCGCGAGCTGCACCAGCATCATCGGCAGCAGCGCCAGCAGGGTCACCACGCAGATCGTGACCCGCACGGCCCGCGACCCGGTCCGCCGGGCCAGCACGTCGCCCAGGGTGAACCGGCCGGTGTTGCGCAGCGGTTCGGCCAGCAGCAGCATCAGCAGGAGCAGGGACAGCGCGGTCGACAGGGCCAGCAGCATCCCGTCGTAGCCGTAGAAGGCGACCAGCCCGCAGGTGCCCAGCATGGTCGCCGCGGAGACGTAGTCGCCGGCGATGGCCATGCCGTTGCGGAACGGCGTCAGGGCTCCGTAGCCGGTGTAGAACTCCTGCAGGTCGTCGCTGTCCGGGCCGGTCATCACGCACAGCAGCAGGGTGAGCGAGGCGACGGCGCAGAAGGCGACCAGCGACATCGAGTGCGCCGAGAAGTCGTTCATCGCGCCTCCTCCGCGGCCTGCCCGCGCACCCGCTCCACCAGCGGGTCCACCGAGGACTGCGCGGTGTGCTCGTGGACCAGCAGCACGACCACGGTGACGGGCAGTTGGAGCAGCGCCAGCAGCAGGCCGAGGTTCAGGCCGCCCGCCACCCGCCACCCGACCAGCCCGGGGGCGTACACGGTCAGCAGGATGTACAGCGCGAAGAAGCCCAGCACGGTGACGCCGGCGACCCGCCGCTGCCTCCGGTAGGCGTCCCGCAGGCCCGCCAGCTCACGGGCCTGCCGGGCGGGAGGCGCGGGCGGCTGCCGCCGCCCGGGGACGGGGGACGGGGGAGGTTCCCCCGGATCCGCGGGAAACGCGTCCAGGCCGGCGGGGTACTGCCGCACGCCGTACACCGGCGTCTCCTCCGCGTACGCGGGGAAGGGTCCGGCAGGCGGCGAGGGTTGCGGGGGCGGTGCTGGGTACGACGGGAACGGGTCGTAGGACATCCCGTGCTCCTTGCGAGGCTCGGACCCCGAAAGGGCCCACAGGGAGGGGAGTTGGAGGAGTTGGACAAGCCCACGCAAGCTACCGACGCACCCGCGGCGAACACAGGGGTTTCACCGCCGCCCACCCCGGTGGCGGCCGGAACGGTGCACGCTCACTCCCCGGCGCCCTCCCCGCTGGTCCCCGGCACAGGGAACCGGCGCGGCGCCACCGCCAGCAGCACCACGAACGCCACCACCGCCGCGACCGCCGCGCCCAGGTACACCGCCTGGGTCGCCGCCGCCACGGCCCGCGCCGTCGCCTCCGGCACCCGCGCGCCCGGCTCCACCGCCCGCGTCACCGCGTCCAGGTCGGCGGCACCGCCCAGCCGGGCCGCCAGCACCCCGTTGGCCACCGCGCCGAACAGCGAGGCGCCCAGCGTCTGACCGGTCTGCCGGCAGAACAGCACCGAGGCCGTCGCCGTGCCCCGCTCCTCCCAGCCCACCGTCGACTGCGCCCCCACCAGCAGCGGCGCGGAGAACAGCCCGAGTCCCGCGCCCACCACCGCCATCAGCGCCACCGGCGCCCACACCGACCCCGGGAACGGCAGCAGCTGGAACGCCCCCAGCGCCAGCGCCGTCACCCCGATGCCCACCAGCCCGGTGTCCCGGAAGCCGATCCTGCGGTACAGGTGCTGGCTGAACGCCGCCGCCACCGGCCAGGTCACCGTCCACACCGACATCACGAACCCGGCCGCCACCGGATCCAGCCCCAGCACCGCCTGCGCGTACGTCGGCAGGAACACCGTCGGCGCCACCATCAGCAGCCCCATCGCGCCCAGCGCCAGGTTGACCGCGACGATCGTGCGCCGCCGCCACACCCAGCCCGGGATGACCGGATCGGCGGCCCGCCGCTCGACCACGACGACCAGCGCCACCAGCGCCAGCCCGGCCCCGAACAGCCCCAGCGACGGCGCCGACAGCCAGGGCCAGGCCACACCGCCCTGCACCAGGGCCGTCATCAGCACACCGGCACAGGCGAAGATCGCCACCGCGCCCGCCCAGTCGACCGGGGGCCGCGCCCGTCCGGCGTCCCGCCGCGGGTCCCGCAGGTGCCGCACGATCATCCACAACGCCATGGCGCCGACCGGCAGGTTGACGAAGAAGATCCACCGCCACCCCGCGTACGTCGCCAGCAGACCGCCGATGCCCGGACCCGCCACCGCCGACAGCGCCCACACCGTCGACAGCCGCGCCTGGATCCTCGGCCGCTCCCGCAGCGGGAACAGGTCCGCCGCCAGCGTCTGCACCGTGCCCTGCAGCGCCCCGCCGCCCAGCCCCTGGACCACCCGGAACGCGATCAGCGAGCCCATGTTCCAGGCCAGCCCGCACAGCAGCGAACCCAGCAGGAACAGCACCGCCCCGAACACCAGCACCGGCTTGCGGCCGAAGGTGTCCGACAGCTTCCCGTACACCGGGAGGGTGACCGTCACCGCCAGCAGGTAGCCCGAGAACAGCCACGAGAAGTAGGCGAAACCGCCCAGGTCCCCGGTGATCTGCGGCACCGCCGTGGCCACCACCGTCGAATCCAGGGCCACCAGCCCGGTGGACAGCATCAGCGCCGCCATCACGGGGCCGCGCCGCGGTCCCGCCCCGGCCCCGGTGCCCGCCGCGCCCGCGCCCACCACCGTCGGATCCGTCCTGGTCACCGAGAACCCTCCCGCACCGCGCCCGTCCGCCCGCCCACGCGTGGACAGCTTCGCACCACCACCGCCCTGCGCGGCAGGGAGTACCGCACCCCGAAATCCCTCGTCCCCAGGTCCCGGTCCCCTAGGGGCAAGGCCGTACACCGCCTCCGGGACGCCTCCACCCGCCGGACGACGCGACCGGGACCGCCCGCTCCCTAGCCTGGTCACACGCCCCGGGGGGAGGCGGACGGCACCGACGGCGGTGGGGTTTACCCCCCGCCGGAACTGCACCGGGCACCATCGCGCCGCACCCCGCCGGCGAGAAGACTCGGGGCGACGGGGGGAACCGCGCGCACACCCGTTCCCGCCGCACCGCGGCACGCACCGCCGCACACCGCACGCGCCGCGCACCGCACCGCACGCGCCGCAGGCCGCGCGCACCGCACCACGCCGGAACCGAACGCCGCACCACCCGGCCCGCCATGACCACGGGCCGGACATTTCCCACTACAAGGAGAATCAACGTGACTTCGGCTGTGACCGTCCCCAAGTCCGGGGGCAACGGGAGGACATCGGCCGTCGCCGCGCGGGCGCGGCAGGTCGTCAAGGCCTACGGCACCGGTGAGACCCGCGTCGTCGCCCTCGACACCGTCGACGTGGACCTGATGCGCGGCGAGTTCACCGCCATCATGGGCCCCTCCGGCTCCGGCAAGTCGACCCTGATGCACTGCCTCGCCGGGCTCGACACCGTCTCCTCCGGCCAGATCTTCCTCGACGACACCGAGATCACCGGTCTCAAGGACAAGAAGCTCACCCAACTCCGCCGCGACCAGGTCGGGTTCGTCTTCCAGGCGTTCAACCTGGTGCCCACCCTCAACGCCCTGGAGAACATCACCCTCCCGCTGGACATCGCCGGGCGGAAGCCCGACCAGGAGTGGCTGGACCGCGTCGTCGCCACCGTCGGCCTCGCCGGCCGCCTCAAGCACCGCCCCACCCAGCTCTCCGGCGGCCAGCAGCAGCGCGTCGCCGTCGCCCGCGCCCTCGCCTCCCGGCCACGGATCATCTTCGGCGACGAGCCCACCGGAAACCTCGACTCCCGCGCCGGAGCCGAGATCCTCGGCTTCCTCCGCCGCTCCGTCGACGAGTTCGGCCAGACCATCGTCATGGTCACCCACGACCCGGTCGCCGCCTCCTACGCCGACCGCGTCGTCTACCTCGCCGACGGCCGCATCGTCGACGAGATGCGCACCCCCACCGCCGAAGCGGTCCTCGACCGCATGCTGCGCTTCTCCGGCGGACACCCCCGGACCCCCGCCTTCGGCACCCGGGGGCGTACCTCATGAGCACCACCCGCAACGCCGTCCGCGGCTTCCTCGCCCACAAGGGCCGCATGGCCCTCTCCGGCATCGCCGTCCTGCTCTCCGTGGCCTTCGTCTGCGGAACACTGGTGTTCACCGACACCATGAACACCACCTTCGACAAGCTCTTCGCCACCACCTCCGCCGACGTCACCGTCAGCCCGGAGGACGCGAGCGCCGAGAACGCCTCCGCCACCGGCAAACCACCCGTCCTGCCCGCCGGCACCGTCGAGAAGGTCGAGGGCGCCGAAGGCGTCGCCTCCGCCGAGGGCGCGGTGTGGTCCACCGGCGTCACCGTCGTCGACGCCGACAAGGACAGCCTCTCCCCCACCAGCGGCGCACCCACCGTCGTCGGCAACTGGACCGCCAACGACGCCCGCACCATGAGGATCACCGACGGCGCCGCGCCCAGCGGCCCCGGCGAGGTGATGGTCGACGCCGACACCGCCGAGGCCCACGGCCTCGCCCTCGGCGACACCGTCTCCGTGATCAACGCCAACGGCACCCACACCGCGGAGATCAGCGGCATCGCCGCCTTCGGCGTCACCAACCCGGGCGCCGCCCTGTTCTACTTGGACACCCCCACCGCCCAGCAGACCCTGGTCGGCCGGGAGGACGTCTTCACCGACGTCTACGTCACCGCCGCCGACGGCCACACCGACGGCGAGGTCAAGAAGAACGTCGCCGCCGCCCTGGCCGGCGGGGCCGCGGCGGACGGCGGGTACAAGATCCTCACCGCCGACGAGGCCGCCGACCAGGCCGCCTCCGACTTCGCCGGCGTCCTCGACGTCCTCAAGTACGCCATGCTCGGCTTCGCCCTGCTCGCGGCCATGGTCGGCGTCTTCCTGATCTTCAACACCTTCTCCATGCTCGTCACCCAACGCACCCGGGAGATCGGTCTGATGCGCGCCGTCGGCTCCTCCAGGAAGCAGGTGAACCGGACCGTGCTCGCCGAAGCGCTGATCCTCGGCGTGGTCGGTTCCGCCCTCGGCGTCGGCGCCGGCATCGGCCTCGCCGTCCTGCTCATGGAAGCCATGAGCGCCATGGGAATGAAGCTCTCCACCGACGACCTCACCATCGCCTGGACCACGCCCGTCGCCGGCGTCGTCCTCGGCGTCGTGGTCACCCTGGTCGCCGCCTACCTGCCCGCCCGGCGCGCCTCCCGCGTCTCCCCCATGGCCGCCCTGCGCGACCCCGGCATGCCCGCCGACGCCCGCGCCGGCCGCATCCGCCTCGCCCTCGGCACCGTCCTCACCCTCGCCGGCGCCGGCGCCCTCTACGCCACCACCCTCGCCGACGCCGCCGGCGAGGGCTCCCAGTGGCTCGGCCTCGGCATCGTCACCACGCTGGTCGGCTTCATCGTCATCGGCCCCGTCCTCGCCTCCGGCGTCGTCCGCGTCCTCGGCGCGGCCGTCCTGCGGCTCTTCGGGCCCGTCGGCCGCATGGCCGAACGCAACGCCCTGCGCAACCCGCGCCGCACCGGCGCCACCGGGGCCGCGCTGATGATCGGACTCGCGCTGGTCGCCTGCCTCTCCGTCGTCGGCTCCTCGATGGTGGCCTCCGCCACCGACCAGCTCGACAAGACCGTCGGCACCGACTTCATCGTCCAGTCCTCCAGCGGGCAGCTCATCACCCCGCAGGCCGTCGACGCCGTCCGCGACGCCGAGGGCGTCGAGCGCGTCACCGAGTACAAGCTCCTCCCCGACGCCCGGCTCACCATGCCCGACGGCCGGGTCGCCGAGAAGGAATGGCTCAACGCCGCCGACCCCACCTACGCCGAGGACCTGCGCACCGAGACCGAGGCCGGCGACCTCGCCGACGCCTACCGGGCCGACTCCATGTCCGTCTTCGGCGACTTCGCCGACAAGTACGACCTCACCATCGGCTCCGAGATCACGGTCGACTTCCCCGGCGGCGAGACCGGCACCCTCACCGTCCGCGCCATCACCAGCGACGAGGTCACCGTCGACAAGGGCGCCCTCTACCTCTCCATCGACACCGCCGAGAAGTACATCCCCGCGGAGAACATGCCGCTGGACTCGATGGTCTTCGCGGGCGCCGAGGACGGCCAGGAGGACGCGGCCTACGCGGCCCTCAGGACCGCCCTCGACGACTACCCGCAGTACCAGGTCATGGACCGGACCGACTACAAGGAGGTCCTCCAGGACCAGATCGGGCAGCTCCTCAACATCGTCTACGCGCTGCTCGCGCTCGCGGTGATCGTCGCCGTCCTGGGCGTCGTCAACACCCTCGCCCTCTCGGTGATCGAGCGGACCCGGGAGATCGGGCTGATGCGGGCCATCGGGCTCTCGCGGCGGCAGCTGCGGCGGATGATCCGGCTGGAGTCGGTCGTCATCGCGCTCTTCGGCGCGCTGCTGGGGCTCGGGCTGGGCATGGGCTGGGGCGCGGCCGCGCAGCAGCTCCTCGCGCTGGAGGGGCTCACCGTCCTGGAGATCCCCTGGCCCACCATCCTCTCCGTCTTCGCCGGCTCCGCCGTGGTCGGCCTCCTCGCCGCCCTCGTCCCCGCCTTCCGCGCCGGCCGCATGAACGTCCTCGACGCCATCGCCACGGAGTAGCCCCTCTCCCCGCCCACCCCGCACAGGCCCCGCCCATCCCGCACAGGCCCCGCCCATCCCGGGCGGGGCCTTCGCCCTCTCCCCGTCCCGGCCCGCTCCCGCCCCTCGCGGGCCGCGCACAGCTGAGGCGCCGGCCCCCCGCGAGCGGCCGGACCGCGCCGGCGACGGACCGCGCCGCCGACAGGGGCGGGCGCGGCCCGGCGTCCGCCCCGGCACCCCGCGGAGACCGACGGCCGGCCCACCCGGGTCGGCGCCCGCGCGGCGCGGTGCGGTGCGGTGCGGTGCGGGAAGGGACACCGCCCCGCGGCGCGCACGACCGGCCCCGGGGGCCGGAGGCGGCTCAGCCCGTGGGGGTCGTGGGGTCGGGGGAGACGGAGGCCGGGAGGACCGCGGAGACCCGGAAGCCGCCCGGATCGGTGGGACCGGCCACGAACACGCCGCCCAGCGCCGTCACCCGCTCCCGCATCCCCACCAGCCCGTTCCCCCCGGACGGCAGCGACGCCTCCGCCCCCGCCCCGCCGTCCGGCCGCTCGTTCTCCACCTGCATCGCGACCTCCCCCTCGCGATGCGCCACCCGCACCCGCGTCCGCGCCCCCGCCGCGTGCTTGTGCACGTTGGTCAGCGCCTCCTGCACCACCCGGAACGCCGTCCGCTCGACCGCCGCCGGATACCCCGGCGACTCCCCTTCCTCCAGGAACTCCACGGCCATCCCCGCCGCCCGGGACTGCCCGACCAGCTCGTCCAGCGCCGCCAACCGGGCCGGCCCCTCGGCCGCGCCCTCCGGTTCCCCCCGCTGCTCCGGCATCCGCGGCGCGGCCGCCGCCTCACGCGAGGCGGACACCGGCGCCGCGCCCGCCGCCGGCGTGCTCCGCAGCACGCCCAGCATCTCCCGCAGCTCCGTCAGCGCCTGCCGGCCCATGTCCCCCACCAGCGCCGCGTTCCGCGACGCCTTCTCCGGGTCCTTCAACGCCACCGCCTGCAGCGCCGCCGCGTGCACCACCATCAAGCTCACCCGGTGCGCCACCACGTCGTGCATCTCCCGCGCGATCCGCCGGCGCTCCTCGTTCCGCGCCCACTCGGCCCGCTCCTCGGCCCGCTCCGCCAGCAGCAGCAGCTCCCGCTCCAGGCTGTCGGCACGCTCCCGCAACGACTCCATCAGCCGCCGCCGCGCGCCCACGTACAGCCCGAGCAGCACCGGCGGCGCCGTGTGCCCCAGCGCCATCGCGACGGCGAAGAACAGCCGGAACCACCCGTCCACCTCGGAGCCCGTGCGCACCAGCGTCACCACCAGCACGCCGCCCAGCGACATCCCGGCCAGCGCGCCGATCACCCGCCGCGGCAGGTCCCGGGAGGCCACCGTGTAGAGGCCCACCACGCCCAGCAGGTAGCCCATCAGCGCGGGCGTCACGGCCAGCCCCACCAGGGCCACCGCGACCGGCCACCGCCGCCGGAACCCGAGCGTCGCGCCCACCAGGACGCCGAACACCACCCCGGCCGCCACCGGCAGCCCGGCGTCCCGGGCGAACCCGACGCCCTCGACCGCGCACTCCCCCGCCGACGCCACCGCCAGCGAACCGTCCAGCACCACCCCACGCCAGCGCCGCCACCGCCCGCCGCCCTCACCGGGCCCGGCCCGGTCCACCGCCGCCCGCCGCTCTTCCCCCGTCGTGGTCATACGCACCAGCCTACGGAAGAGCCCGCGGGGGGTTCCTGGGGGTTTGCGCCGAGGACGTTCCCTCCGCGGCCTCGCCGCCCGCAAGGGAGCCACTTGTACCGTCGCATCCGGACGGCCGGTTGCGGCATAGTAGAGGCGCGACCTCGCCGGAACGGCAAGAAGTCCGTTTCGAGTTGGTTTGCAGTCCCCTGTGGTGTAATTGGCAACACAGACGGTTTTGGTCCGTTAGTTCCGGGTTCGAGTCCTGGCAGGGGAGCATCCAGGCACGGGTCCTGACCACATGCGGTCGGGGCCCGTACGTACGTGTGGCCTCACCGACCCCCCGGTATCCTGCGGGTGTCCCACTCGTAATACAGCCGAAGGGCACCACCGTGAGCGTCAACCGCCCGGCCGCCGTCGTCGTCCTCGCAGCGGGTGAGGGCACCCGTATGAGGTCCGCCACTCCGAAGGTCCTGCACACGCTGTGCGGACGGTCCCTGGTGGGGCACGTGCTCGCGGCGTCGCGGGAGCTGGAGCCGGAGAACCTGGTGGTGGTCGTGGGCCACGCGCGGGAGCAGGTGAAGGGCCACCTCGGGGAGACCGACGCCGCCGTCCGCACCGCCGTGCAGGAGGAGCAGAACGGCACCGGTCACGCCGTCCGCATCGCGCTGGAGGAGCTCGGCGAGGTCGACGGCACGGTCGTGGTGGTCTGCGGCGACACCCCGCTGCTGCGCGGCGAGACGCTCCGCGCGCTGGCCGAGACGCACGCCGCCGACGGCAACGCGGTGACGGTGCTGACCGCCGAGGTCCCGGACGCCACCGGCTACGGCCGGATCGTCCGCGACGACCGGGGCGCGGTGACGGCCATCGTGGAGCACAAGGACGCCTCCGAGACGCAGCGCGCGATCCGGGAGATCAACTCCGGCGTGTTCGCGTTCGACGGCCGTCTGCTGGCGGACGCGCTGGGCCGGCTGCGGACCGACAACAGCCAGGGCGAGGAGTACCTGACCGACGTGCTCGGCATCCTCCGGGCGGACGGTCACCGGGTGGGCGCGAGCGTGGCGGCGGACCACCGGGAGATCGCGGGCATCAACAACCGCGTGCAGCTGGCCGAGGCGCGGCGGATCCTGAACGAGCGGCTGCTGGAGCAGGCCATGCTGTCCGGCGTGACGGTGGTGGACCCGGCGTCGACGTACCTGGACGTGACGGTGACCTTCGGTCAGGACGCGCTGGTGCACCCGAACACCCAGCTGACGGGCTCGACGCACGTCGGCGAGGGCGCCGAGGTGGGCCCGAACAGCCGCCTGAACGACACGGAGGTGGGGCCGGGCGCGCGTCTGGACCACACGGTGGCGGACGGCGCGATCGTGGGCCCGGAGGCCTCGGTGGGCCCGTTCGCGTACCTGCGGCCGGGGACGCGGCTCGGCCTGCGGTCGAAGATCGGCACGTACGTCGAGACGAAGAAGGCGGAGATCGGCGAGGGCACCAAGGTGCCGCACCTGACCTACGTGGGGGACGCCACCATCGGCGACCACACCAACATCGGCGCGGCCAGCGTGTTCGTGAACTACGACGGCCAGGAGAAGCACCACACAACGATCGGGTCGCACTGCCGTACCGGTGCGGACAACATGTTTGTGGCACCTGTCACTGTCGGGGACGGCGCCTACACCGCCGCGGGGTCGGTGCTGACCACGCCGGTGCCGCCCGGCGCGCTGGCCGTGGCCCGTGCCCAGCAGCGGAATATCGCGGGTTGGGTGGCCCGGAAGCGTCCGGGGAGCGCGGCGGCGAAGGCCGCCGAGGAGGCGTCCCGACAGGCGGACGGCGAAGGCTGAGCGTGTCCAGGCCCGTCTGATCGGGCGTACCGTGATAAGTGCAGATACTCGCACCACCCCCCAGCCGGGCGGGCAGGCGCCGTCCGGCACTCTCCCCTGCCCCCGCCCGCTGTGAGACCACACCTCTGAGGAGACAGTGCTGTGACCGGGATCAAGACGACCGGCCAGAAGAAGATGATGTTCTTCTCCGGCCGCGCCCACCCCGAGCTTGCCGAGGAGGTGGCGCACCAGCTGGGCGTCGAGGTCGTCCCGACCAAGGCGTTCGACTTCGCGAACGGCGAGATCTACGTCCGCTACCAGGAGTCGGCGCGTGGCGCGGACTGCTTCCTGATGCAGAGCCACACGGCCCCCATCAACAAGTGGGTCATGGAGCAGCTGATCATGATCGACGCGCTGAAGCGCGCGTCGGCCCGGTCGATCACGGTGATCGTGCCGTTCTACGGCTATGCCCGTCAGGACAAGAAGCACCGTGGCCGTGAGCCCATCTCGGCCCGTCTGATCGCGGATCTGATGAAGACCGCGGGCGCGGACCGCATCCTGACCGTGGATCTGCACACGGACCAGATCCAGGGCTTCTTCGACGGTCCGGTGGACCACCTGTTCGCGCTGCCGCTGCTGGCGGACTACGTGGGCGCGAAGGTGGACCGGGACAAGCTGACCGTGGTCTCCCCGGACGCCGGCCGGGTGCGGGTGGCGGACCGCTGGTGCGACCGTCTGGGCGCGCCGCTGGCGATCGTGCACAAGCGGCGTGACAAGGACGTCGCGAACCAGGTGACGGTCCATGAGGTGGTGGGCGAGGTCAAGGGCCGGGTGTGCGTCCTGGTCGACGACATGATCGACACCGCGGGCACGATCTGCGCGGCGGCGGACGCGCTGTTCGCGCACGGTGCGGCGGACGTGATCGTGACGGCGACGCACGGTGTGCTGTCGGGTCCGGCGGCGGACCGGCTGAAGAACTCGCGGGTGAGCGAGTTCGTGCTGACGAACACCCTGCCGACGCCGGGTGAGCTGGAGCTGGACAAGATCACGGTGCTGTCGATCGCGCCGACGATCGCCTCCGCGGTGCGTGAGGTGTTCCAGGACGGTTCGGTCACCAGCCTGTTCGACGAGCAGTGACGACGACCACGTCGAGCTAGCCGACCGGGAGATCGTTTTTGTGCGGCCTTCCTCGCCGAGTAGACTTCTGGAGTTGCTCGGCGAGGGAGGCCGTACTTCTGTGTACGGCGGTCCGTTATCGACGCGCTCTTCGTAGCAGGCCGTTGTTTGGCCGGGTGACCCCGACCGTTTCACGTACCACTACGAAGGAGTGTGAGCATGTCCGAGGTGAAGCTCGCCGCCGAGACCCGTACCGAGTTCGGCAAGGGTGCGGCCCGTCGCATCCGCCGCGAGAACAAGGTGCCGGTCGTCCTCTACGGCCACGGCACGGACCCGAAGCACCTGTCCCTGCCGGGTCACGACCTGCTGCTGGCGCTGCGTACGCCGAACGTCCTGATCTCCCTGACGATCGACGGCAAGGGCTCCGAGCTGGCGATCCCGAAGTCCGTGCAGCGCGACCCGCTGAAGGGCTTCCTGGAGCACGTCGACCTGCTGCTCGTCAACAAGGGCGAGAAGGTCGCGGTCGAGATCCCGGTCGTCACCGAGGGCGAGCTGGCCCCGGGTGCCGGTCTGGTCGAGCTGGTGCAGGCGGCGCTGTCCGTCGAGGCCGAGGCCACCAACATCCCGGAGTCCGTGGTCGTCTCGATCGAGGGCCTGGAGTCGGGTGCCAACGTCCTGGCCAAGAACGTGAAGCTGCCGAAGGGTGTCTCCCTGGCCGGTGACGAGGAGGCCGTCGTGCTGTCCGTCGTCGCCCCGCAGGCCGAGGAGTCCGAGGAGGAGGCCGAGGAGGCCCCCGAGGGCGACGTGGTCGACGAGGGCTGAATCCGCCCTTGATCTGTCGTTCCGCCGGCCGCCGCTCCCCGAGGGGGCGGCGGCCGGCGGTCTTTTCCCAGGGAGAGTGACGTGGTGTCCACAGACGCGAATGCCCCGTGGCTGGTGGTGGGTCTCGGCAATCCGGGGCCGGAGTACGCGATGAACCGGCACAACGTCGGCTTCATGGTGGCGGACCTGCTGGCGGAGCGGATGGGCGGCCGGTTCAAGCGGGCCGGGAAGGCGCAGGCGCAGGTGGTGGAGGGCCGGGTGGGTCCGCCCGGTCCGGCGGGCCGGCGGGTGGTGCTGGTGAAGCCGATGTCGTTCATGAACCTGTCCGGCGGGCCGGTGAACGCGCTGCGGGACTTCTACAAGGTGCCGACGGCGCACGTGGTGGCGGTCCACGACGAGCTGGACATCGACTACGGGACGCTGCGGCTGAAGCTGGGCGGCGGCGACAACGGGCACAACGGGCTGAAGTCGGTCACCAGGGCGATGGGGCCGGACTACCACCGGGTGCGGTTCGGGATCGGGCGGCCGCCGGGGCGGATGCAGGTGGCGGACTTCGTGCTGAAGGACTTCTCCTCGGCGGAGCGCAAGGAGCTGGAGTTCTTCGTCGACCGGGCCGCCGACGCGACGGAGGCGCTGGTCCTGGAGGGTCTCGAGCGGGCGCAGGGCGCCTACAACTCCTGACCGCGCGCGCCGGTCCGGGGTGGCGGGGGCAGCCGGGGCGGGCCCGGGGGCGTGGGTGAGCGGTGTGCGCCCCCGGGAGACCGGGTCCGCTCCCCCAAGTTCGGGGGAATCCGCTTCCCGCCCCGTCCCGCGCCCGTACTCTGATGGGCAGCACCGGTGGGGGCCGGTGCCGTTCAGGGGGCGAGACAGTCGGGTACGGCGCCCGGATCCGGTGGGTGGAGCAGCGCGGGTACGACTCGGGTTCGGCGGCGGCCGGACGGTGGTCGTCGGGCGCGGTTCCTCGCTCCGGGGCCCTGCGGCCTGGGTCTGGGCCGGGTGCCGTGTCCGCTTCGCCATGCGGCGCCGGCGCCGGGGCCCTCGGCCCGTGGCGCCGGTGTCCGGGCACGGCTCCGCACACTGGCAGGCAGACGGGACGGGGTGGGTCGGATGGTCCGCGTTCGGGTGCTGGTCGTCGACGACCACCGCATCTTCGCCGAGTCGCTGGCCGCCGCCCTGGCGGCCGAGCCGGACGTCGAGGTGTCGGCGGCCGGCAGCGCGGTGGCGGCGCTGAGATCGCTGGAGCGTGCCGCGACGGACGGGCGGCGTTTCGACGTGCTGCTGGTCGACGCGGATCTGGGCGGCTCGGGTCCGGTGAACGGTTCCCCGCCGGGCTCGCGGGTGTCGCTTCCGGCGCAGTCCTCGGTGTCCCCGTCCGGCGGCGGGCCCGACGGGGCCGCGGGCGGTCAGGGCGGTGCGGGCGGCCTCGGCGGGCCGGGTGGCCCGGGGGCTTCCGGTGCGGTGGCCGGGGACGGGATCGCGCTGGTGGCGACGGTGCGGTCGGCGCATCCCGGCGCGCGGACGGTGGTGCTGGCGGAGAAGGACGATCCCCGGCGGGCCGCCCAGGCGCTGCAGGCGGGGGCCTCGGGATGGGTGGCGAAGGACTGTTCGCTGTCGCGGCTGCTGACGGTGGTGCGGGGCGTGCTGCGGGACGAGACGCATCTGCCGCCGGCGCTGCTGACGGGCGTGCTGCGGGAGATGACGACGGCGCGGCGGCACCGGACGGAGAGCGAGCGGCTGGTGGAGTCGCTGACGCCGCGCGAACGCGAGGTGCTGCGCTGCATGGTGGCGGGGCTGGGCCGCAAGGCGGTGGCGGAGCGGCTGTTCCTGTCCCCGCACACGGTGCGCACGCACATGCAGAACGTGCTGGGGAAGCTGGGCGTGCACTCGACGCTGGCGGCGGTGGCGCTGGCGCGGCGGGCCGGGGTGGGTCCGGTGGACCTAGCCGGGGATGTTGTCGAACGGGGCGGTCAGCCGGCGTAGCAGGGTGGCGAGTTCGCCGCGTTCGCCGCGGGAGAGCTCGGAGAGCAGGGCGCGTTCCTGGTCGAGGAGGCCGGACAGGGCCTGGTCGGCGCGGTTCTTGCCCTCCTCGGTGAGGCGGACGAGGACGCCGCGGCGGTCGCTGGGGTCGGGGAGGCGTTCGACGAGGCCCTTCTTGGCGAGCCGGTCGATGCGGTTGGTCATGGTCCCGGAGGTGACCAGCGTCTGGGTGAGGAGCTGCCCGGGCGAGAGCTGGTAGGGGGCTCCGGCGCGGCGGAGCGCGGTGAGCACGTCGAACTCCCAGGGTTCGAGGTGGTGCTCGGAGAAGGCGAGGCGGCGGGCGCGGTCGAGGTGGCGGGCGAGCCGGCTGACCCGGCTGAGCACTTCGAGCGGTTCCACGTCGAGGTCCGGGCGCTCGCGGCGCCACGCTGCGACCAGTCGATCGACCTCGTCCTCCATACGATCAGTGTAGTGGTTGTGTCGACGTGAAGTCTCTTGAACGCAACTATCTTGACGTCAAGACATTTTCGCGGTGCACTGGGCGCATGGACTGGGATGCCGAGCAGTACGTGCGCCACGCGGGTGATCGCGCCCGCCCGTTCCTCGACCTGCTGGCCCGGGTGCCGCGGTTGCCGTCCGCCGCGCCGCGGATCGCCGACCTGGGGTGCGGGCCGGGCAGCACCACGGCGGACCTGCTGGCGCGGCGGTGGCCCGCGGCGCGGATCACCGGCTACGACAACTCCCCCGCGATGCTGGAGCGGGCGGCGCCGCTGGCCGGCCCGACGGAGGGCGGCGGCAGCCTGGACTTCGCCTTCGCCGACCTCGCGGAGTGGTCGCCGGACCGGGCGCACGACCTGATCGTCTCCAACGCGGCGCTGCACTGGGTGCCGGGGCACGTGGAGGCGCTGCCGGAGTGGGCCGGGGCGCTGCCGCCGGGCGGGGTGCTGGCGTTCCAGGTGCCGTACAACCTGGAGGCGCCGGTGCACGCCCTGATGCGGGAGACGGCCGGGGACCCGCGGTGGGCGGACCGGCTGCGGGGGGTGCTGCGCGGCGGCGACTCGGTGCGCGACCCGGAGGTCTACCTGGACCTGTTCGCGCGGCGGGGGTTCGCGGTGGACGTGTGGGAGACGACGTACCTGCACGTCCTGCCGGGTGAGGACGCGGTGCTGGACTGGGTGTCGGGCACGGGCCTGCGGCCGGTGCTGACCGCGCTCGCCCCCGACCCGCCGCTGCGGGACGCGTTCGTCGCCGCCTACCGCGACCGCCTCCGCGAGGCCTACCCCCGCGCCCCGCACGGCACGGTCCTCCCCTTCCGCCGCCTGTTCTGCGTGGCCGTCGCACCGGGAGGGGGCGAGGGGTGATCGTCGCCCGACGGAGGGACGGCGGCGCCCCCGTCCGGTGAAGGCCGGGCGGGGGCGCCGTCGTGCGGGTGTGGGGTGGGGTCAGCCGGTGTTGCGGAGGCCCGCGGCGACGCCGTTGACGGTGAGGAGCAGGGCCCGCGCGAGGAGCGGGTCGACCTCCTCGCCCCGCGCGGCGGCGTCCCGCTGCCGCTTGAGCAGGGTGACCTGGAGGTAGGAGATCGGGTCCAGGTAGGCGTCCCGGATCGCGAAGGTCTGCTTCAGGACCGGGTTGGCGTCCAGCAGGCTTCCCTCACCGGTGACCTTCAGGACCTCCGCCACCGTGAGCTCGTGCTCCGCCTTGATCGCGTCGAAGACGTGCTTGAGCTCGTCGGGCACGAGGTTGTCGACGTACAGGGAGGCGATCCGCAGGTCCGTCTTGGCCAGCGTCATCTCGACGTTGGAGATGAAGTTCCGGAAGAAGTGCCACTCCTGGTGCATCTCCTCCAGGACGCTGTCGAGGCCGGCCTCGCGCAGCGCCTTCAGGCCGGAGCCGACGCCGAACCAGCCGGGGACGATCTGCCGGGACTGGGTCCAGCCGAACACCCACGGGATGGCGCGCAGGGAGTCGAGGCCGCCGCCGGCGTCGGGGCGGCGCGAGGGCCGCGAGCCCAGGTGGAGTTCGGCGAGCTGGTCGACCGGGGTGGAGGCGAAGAAGTACGCGGGCAGGTCCGGGTCCTCGACCAGCTTCCGGTAGGCGACGTGCGCGGCGTCCGAGACGACGTCCATCGCCGCGTCCCACCGGGCCAGCGCCTCCACCGACTGCCGCGGCGCGGTGTGCAGCGCGGACGCCTGCAGCGTGGCCGCCACCGTCAGCTCGAGGTTCTCCCGCGCCAGCGACGGCACCAGGTACTTGTCGGAGATGACCTCGCCCTGCTCGGTCACCTTGATCTCGCCCTCCAGCGTGCCCCACGGCTGCGCGAGGACCGCGTCGTGCGAGGGGCCGCCGCCGCGGCCGACCGTGCCGCCCCGGCCGTGGAAGAGCCGCAGCCGCACGCCGTGCCGGTGCGCGACGTCGCGCAGGCGGCGCTGGGCGCGGTGGATCTCCCACTGGCTGGTGGTGATGCCGCCGAACTTGGAGGAGTCCGAGTAGCCGAGCATGACCTCCTGGACGTCGCCCCGCAGCGCGACCAGGCGGCGGTAGGACGGGTCGGAGAGCATGTCGTCGAGGATGGTGTCCGCGGCCTTGAGCTCGTCCGTGGTCTCCAGCAGCGGGACGATGCCGATCTTCGCCCACCCGGCGTGCAGGTCCAGCAGCCCGGCCTCACGGGCCAGCACCGCCGCCGCGAAGACGTCGTCGGCGCCCTGGCACATGGAGATGATGTACGACTCGATGACCTCGGGCCCGAACACCTCCAGCGCGCGCTTGACCGTGTCGAAGGTGCCCAGCGTCTTGGCGCCGGCCTTGTCCAGCGGGGCGGGGCTCGGCGCCAGCGGGCGGCGGGAGCGCAGCTCCTTGGCGAGCAGCCGGGACCGGTAGTCGCGCGGCATGTCCGCGTACCGCCAGGACTCCTCGCCGAGGCGGTCGAAGAGCTGGCCGAGGGCGTGGTGGTGGGCGTCGGCGTGCTCGCGCACGTCCATGGTGGCGAGCTGGAGGCCGAACGCCGACAGGGTGCGGATGGTGCGGTCCATCCGGCCGTCCGCGAACAGTCCCGCCCGGTGTTCGCGCAGCGAGACCTGGATCAGCGTCAGGTCGTCGAGGAGCTGGGCGGTGCCCAGGTAGTCGCGGCCGGGCTCGTGGGCGGTGCCCTTGGCGAGGCGCTCCTTGGTGTTGAGCAGCTTCTGCCGGATGCAGGTGGCCTTCAGCCGGTACGGCTCCTCGGCGTTGAGCCGCTTGTAGCGCGGGCTGATCTCGTGCAGCAGCTCCAGGTCCCGCTGCAGGGACGCCAGCAGGTCGTCGGTGGCGCCGGTGTAGCGGATCGAGTTCGACAGGAAGCCGCGCAGCTCGTCGATCATCTCGAGCGCGTCGTTGATGCCGTGCTCGTGCTGGAGGATCAGCACGTCCCAGGTGACCTGCGGGGTGACGTTGGGGTTGCCGTCGCGGTCGCCGCCGATCCAGGTGCCGAAGGTCAGCGGCCGGGTCTCGTCGGGGAGTTCGACGCCGATCCGCTCCAGCTCGGCGGTCAGGTCCTCCAGCACGTCGCCGACCGGGCCGGCGTGCAGCTCGTCCAGGTAGTAGATCGCGTTGCGGGCCTCGTCGGCCGGCTCGGGGCGGACCACGCGCAGTTCGTCCGTCTGCCAGACGAGGTCGATGTTCTCGGCCAGCCGGGTGTCGTGCCGGCGCCGGTCCGCCTCGATGACCGGGGTCTCCAGCAGGTGCGCGATGCGCCGCAGCTTGTTCAGCACCGAGCGGCGGGCGGCCTCGGTCGGGTGCGCGGTGAAGACCGGGCGGATGTTGAGGTTGCGGACGGTCTCCCGGAGGTGGTCGGGGTCCGCGTCCTTCAGGCGGTCCGCCGTACGGGCGAGCTGGCTGCCCTCCGCCGCCCGGCGCGCCCGCAGTTCGCGCCCCCGGTGCACCTGTTCGGTGACGTTCGCGAGGTGGAAGTAGGTGGAGAAGGCGCGGACCAGCTTGGCGGCCGTCTCCAGCTCGGTGCCCCGGAGCAGCTCGGCCGCGGCCTCGCCGTCCTCCCGGGTCAGTCTGCGGACCTTCTCCACGAGTTCCAGCAGCTCGGGACCTTCCTGCCGGACCAGGGTCTGACCCAGCAGGTCACCCAGGCGGCGGATGTCGCTCCGCAGTTCGCTGCTCGTGGTGGTGGTCCGGTCGTCGACACTGCTCACAGGTGCGGCTCCTTGCAACGGTGAAGCTCTGTCTGGCAGGGCATCCGGGCGCGCCACCCATGCGGCCGTGCACGGCTTTCAGGGTCGGTTCGTCCGGGAAGAGACTGAATGGAGGAGCGGACCGCGCTGTCCGACCGGTCCAAGGATAGGCAGGCACCGCCACACGCGGGGGAACGGCTCTTGCTGTGAGACGGAGCGCTGACATACTTACGATGCCGTAGGTTACGGAACCGTAGGGAGCGGGACCGGTGGTGCCTCCGTCGCCTCGCCCGTTCTCCGCACTCTCCATCACTCGAGGGATGCCCATGACGACAAGCTCCGACGTGATCGACGAAGACTCGCGGCCCACCACCGCCCCCGAACAGGCTCTGCCCAAGGCCACCCTGGGCGGCGAGCAGAAGCGCACGGTCGAACAGATCGCCCTGCTCATCTTCATCATCGTTCCGTTCGTGGCGCTGGTGGCTGCCGTGCCGCTGGCCTGGGGCTGGGGGGTGAGCTGGCTCGACCTCGGCCTGATGGTCTTCTTCTACTACTGGGGCTGTCACGGGGTGACCATCGGTTACCACCGGCACTTCACGCACGGCTCCTTCAAGGCCAAGCGCCCGCTGAAGATCGCTCTCGCCATCATGGGCTCCATGGCCGTCGAGGGCCCCCTGGTCCGCTGGGTCGCCGACCACCGCCGCCACCACAAGTTCTCCGACGCCGAGGGCGACCCGCACTCGCCGTGGCGCTACGGCGAGACCGTCCCCGCCCTCGTCAAGGGCCTCTGGTGGGCCCACATCGGCTGGATGTTCGACGAGGAGCGCACCCCGCAGGAGAAGTACGCGCCCGACCTGATCAAGGACCCGGCGCTGCGGGCCATCTCCCGCCAGTTCATCGGCTGGACCATCCTGTCGCTGGCCATTCCGCCGATCGTCGGCGGTCTGGTCACCCAGTCCTGGTGGGGCGCCTTCACCGCGTTCTTCTGGGGCTCCCTGGTCCGGGTGGCCCTGCTGCACCACGTGACCTGGTCGATCAACTCCATCTGCCACGCCACCGGCAAGCGGCCCTTCAGGTCCCGGGACCGTTCGGGGAACGTCTGGTGGCTGGCCGTGCTGTCCTGCGGCGAGTCCTGGCACAACCTGCACCACGCCGACCCCACCTCCGCGCGCCACGGCGTGTTCAAGGGGCAGCTCGACTCCTCGGCCCGCTTCATCCGCTGGTTCGAGCAGCTGGGCTGGGCGTACGACGTGCGCTGGCCCTCCGAGGAGCGGCTCGCCTCACGGCGGGATCCGGACGCCAAGCGGTCCCGCCGGGCCGAGGCCACGGCCGACGCGGCATGATTGACGTGTGGTGACCGACTCCAGCAGCCCCAGCGATTCCGACCGGCCCCGTGACGACACGCGGGAGGGGAAGCCGCCCAGGCGGGCGCGCCGCACCCGGATGACGGGTGCGGAACGCCGCCAGCAGCTGCTGGAGATCGGACGCACCCTCTTCGCCGCCAAGGGCTTCGAGGGGACCTCCGTGGAGGAGATCGCGGCGAAGGCCGGGGTCTCCAAGCCGGTGGTCTACGAGCACTTCGGCGGCAAGGAAGGGCTCTACGCGGTGGTCGTCGACCGCGAGATGCGGCGGCTGCTCGACATGGTCACCGGGTCGCTGACGGCCGGCCATCCGCGGGAGCTGTGCGAGCAGGCGGCGTTCGCGCTCCTCGACTACATCGAGGAGTACACCGACGGCTTCCGGATCCTGGTGCGGGACTCGCCGATCCCGCAGTCCACGGGGTCCTTCGCCTCGCTGATCTCCGACATCGCCACCCAGGTCGAGGACATCCTCGGCCGGGAGTTCAAGAGCCGGGGCTTCGACCCGAAGCTGGCGCCGCTGTACGCGCAGGCGCTGGTGGGGATGGTCGCCCTGACCGGGCAGTGGTGGCTCGACGTCCGCCGCCCGAAGAAGGCCGAGGTCGCCGCGCACCTGGTCAACCTCGCCTGGCACGGCCTCGACGGCCTCGAGCAGAAGCCGAAACTGATCGGCCACCGGAAGTCCTAGACTCCGCCCACCCCTCGTGTCCGGCCTCCACCGGCGCCCGGCCGGTCCCGGCCCGGCCCCCGGTGGCCTCCTTCCCCGGCACGAGCCCCTTGGCGGGCCCTCGGGGATCACCGCGTCCGTGCCGCGGGCGACGCGGTGGCGGTCGGAGCAGTCCGCCTTCTCATGACGGGACGACCGGCACCGGCACGGTGGGCGCCGGTGCCGGTCGGGGGGGCCGTCGCCCGCCGGACCACCCGGCCGGGGAGGCGCGCGGGGTCAGCGGAGGCGGCGGGCTCCCTGGGAGGGGACCGCGGGGAAGGTGCGCGGGGCCTCGTAGCCGGCCGCGGCGAAGGCGGACCCGACGGCGTCGGCGACCGCGGCGGCCCGGTCGTCGTCGACGAGGACGATGGCGGAGCCGCCGAACCCGCCGCCGGTCATCCGCGCGCCGAGCGCCCCCGCGGCGAGCGCGGCGTCGACCACGGTGTCCAGTTCCGGCGAGGAGACCCGGAAGTCGTCGCGGAGCGAGGCGTGGCCCTCGGTGAGGACGGGCCCGATGCCGCGGGTGTCGCCGGCGGAGAGGAGCCGCACGACCCGTTCGACGCGCTCGTCCTCGGTGACGACGTGGCGGACCAGGCGGCGGATCTCCTCGTCGTCGATGCGGGCCAGGGCCTCGTCGAGTTCCGCGTAGGGGATGTCGCGCAGGGCCCGGACGCCGAGGAGTTCGGCGCCCCGCTCGCAGCCGGCCCGGCGCTTGCCGTACTCGCCGCCGCTGTGGGAGTGCTTGACCCGGGTGTCGACGACCAGCAGGCGCATGCCCTCGGCGGCCAGGTCGAAGGGGATCTGCCGCCGCGTGCCGTCGCGGGTGTCGAGGAACAGGGCGTGTCCGGCCTCGCAGCCGGCGGAGGCGGTCTGGTCCATGATCCCGGTGGGGGCGCCCACGTACTCGTTCTCGGCGCGCTGGCACAGCCGGGCCAGCAGCGCCCGGTCCAGGCCGAGGCCGAAGAGGTCGTCCAGGGCGAGTGCGACGACGACCTCCAGGGCCGCCGAGGAGGAGAGCCCGGCGCCGCTCGGCACGGTGGAGGCGAGGTGGACGTCGGCACCGGTGACGTCGTGACCGCCCTCCGTCAGCGCCCACACCACGCCCGCCGGGTAGGCGGTCCACCGCTTGTCCGAGCCGGGGAGCAGTTCCTCGACGCGCCGTTCGACCACGCCGCCGGGGACGTCGGCGGAGGAGAACCGCAGCACCCCGTCCTCGCGCGGCGACACCGCGGCGACGGCGACGTGCGGCAGGGCGAAGGGCATGACGAAGCCGTCGTTGTAGTCGGTGTGCTCACCGATGAGGTTGACCCGCCCGGGGGCGGCCCAGACGCCGGCCGGCTCGGCGCCGTACAGCTCGGTGAACCGCCGGGCGACGGCCTCGGCGGCGGCCGCGGGGTCGGCGGGGGTCTCGACCGACTCGGTCATGTGCGGTGGCCTTCCTCGGGAACGGGAGACGCTCACGCGCGGCGGCGCGCGAACTCCCAGGCGTCGGAGACGATGGTGGTCAGGTCGGCGCGGCGCGGCCGCCAGCCGAGCCGGTCCCGGGCGGTGGCGGCGGAGGCGACCAGCGCGGCCGGGTCCCCGCCGCGCCGCTCGGCGACCCGCTCCGGGATCGGATGCCCGGTCACCCGGCGGACGGTCTCGACGACCTGACGGACCGAGAACCCGTTGCCGTTGCCCAGGTTGCAGATCAGGTGCTCGCCCGGGGCGGCGGCCTCCAGGGCCAGCAGGTGCGCCTCGGCGAGGTCGGCCACGTGGATGTAGTCGCGGATGCAGGTGCCGTCGGGCGTCGGGTAGTCGTCGCCGTAGACCGCGATGTGGTCCCGCTCGCCCAGGGCGACCTGGAGAATCAGCGGGATCAGGTGCGACTCGGGGTCGTGGCGCTCGCCGTACGCCCCGTAGGCGCCGGCCACGTTGAAGTAGCGCAGGCTGACCGCGGCCAGGCCGTGGGCGTTCGCCTCGCTGGTGATCATGTGGTCGACGGCCAGTTTGGTGGCGCCGTACGGGTTGGTGGGCGCGGTGGGCGCGGTCTCCGGGATGGGGACCTCGGCCGGTTCGCCGTAGGTGGCGGCGGTCGAGGAGAACACCAGTCGCCGCACCCCCGCCTCGCGCATCGCGGCGAGCAGCGCCAGGGAGCCGCCGACGTTGTTCTCCCAGTACTTCTCCGGCTTCACCACGGACTCCCCGACCTGCGAGGAGGCGGCGAAGTGGAGCACGGCGTCGAAGGAGGCGTCGAGATGGCGGCCGGCGTCGCGCAGGTCGGCCTCGACGAACGTGGCGCCCTCGGGGACGCCCTCGCGGAAGCCGGTGGACAGGTCGTCGAGGACGACGACCTCGTGCCCGGCCTCCAGCAGGTGCTGGGCGACCACGCTGCCGATGAAACCGGCTCCGCCGGTCACCAGGTACCTGCCGGTCCCGCTCACGCGCTCGCCACCTCCCGCAGCCGGGCCGCCGCGGCCTCCGGCGGCACGTCGTTGATGTACACGCCCATGCCGGACTCGGAGCCGGCGAGGAACTTCAGCTTGCCGGACGTCCGGCGGATGGTGAACAGCTCGAGGTGGAGCGCGAAGTCGTCCCGCGTCACCCCTTCGTACGCGTCCAGACCGCTGAACGGGGCCTGGTGCCAGGCGGCGATGTAGGGCGTGGGCGGCTCGTCCGGGCCGAAGATCCGGTCGAAGCGGCGCAGCAACTCCAGGTAGATCCGGGGGAACTCGGCGCGCTGGTCCTCGTCGAGGGCGGTCAGGTCGGGGACGCGGCGGCGCGGGTAGAGGTGCACCTCGTAGGGCCAGTGGGCCGCGTAGGGGACGAAGGCGACCCAGTGGTCACCCGCGAGGACCAGTCGTTCCCCGGCCGACTCGCGCTCGACGATCTCGTCGAAGAGATTGGCGGTGGCCGACTCGCGGCGGCGGGCCGCCAGCGACTGGAACATCCGCGCGGTACGCGGCGTGACGAAGGGGTAGGCGTAGATCTGCCCGTGCGGGTGACCCAGCGTCACGCCGATCTCGCGGCCCCGGTTCTCGAAGGGGAAGACCTGGACGACGGAGGAGAGATGCGACAGCTCGGCGGTCCGGTCGGTCCAGGCGTCGAGCACCAGACGGGCCTGCTCCTCGGAGAGCTGGGCGAACGCGGCGTCGTGGTCCTCGGTGAAGCAGACGACCTCGCAGCGGCCCGAGTCGCCCGCCAGCGAGGGGAAGCGGTTCTCGAAGACGACCACGTCGTACTGGCTGTCCGGGATCTCGCTGAGCCGGTCGCCCCGGCTGGGGCAGAGCGGGCACTGGTCGGCCGGCGGGTGGTAGGTGCGGCCCTGACGGTGCGAGGCGACCGCGATGTCGTCGCCGAGGAGCTCGTCGTGGCGGACCTCGGAGCTGGTGACGGTGGCGTCCAGGGGACGCCGGTCGACCGCGTCACGCGCGGGTCCGTCAGCGAGGTCGTAGTAGATGAGCTCGCGCCCGTCGGCAAGCCGGGTCGAAGTCTTCCTCACCGTCGATCGCCTTCCTGCCGCACCGCCCGGCTCCCTCGGATGTCCCGTCCGGATGCGCGATGCTTCGAACAGAAGTCAACATAACAGACCACAAGAGAACCTAACCCGACCACAGATGTCACAATCAGAGGACGAGAAGCAACAGGAGCGTTCAAACATCGACATCCTCGGTATGAGATCGGCCGTGAATCCCGTAACGCGCGACGAAGCGAGTTCCTATGCCCCCCACGCATCTGGCAGCTGAGCTGCGGCTCCCCGCCAACTGGCTCGACTACAGCCTGCTGGCCATCTACTTCCTCTTCGTACTCGGCGTCGGCTTCCTGGCGCGGAAGTCGGTCAAGACCAGCCTCGACTTCTTCCTCTCGGGCCGGTCGCTGCCCGCGTGGGTGACGGGTCTCGCCTTCATCTCCGCCAACCTCGGCGCCACCGAGGTCCTCGGCATGGCGGCCAACAGCGCCCAGTACGGCGTCTACACCGTGCACTGGTACTGGATCGGCGCCATCCCCGCCATGGTCTTCCTCGGCCTGGTGATGATGCCGTTCTACTACGGCTCCAAGGTCCGGTCGGTGCCCGAGTTCCTGCTGCTGCGCTTCGACAAGTCGGCGCACCTGCTGTCCTCGGTGCTGTTCGCGTTCGCCGCCATCCTGATCGCCGGCGTCAACCTGTACTCGCTGGCGATCGTGGTCGAGGCGCTGCTCGGCTGGCCCGAATGGGTGGCCATCGTCGTGGCCGGCTTCTTCGTCCTCGCGTACATCACCATCGGCGGTCTCTCCTCGGCGATCTACAACGAGGTGCTGCAGTTCTTCGTGATCCTGGCGGCGCTGATCCCGATCACCGTCCTCGGCCTCAAGCGGGTCGGCGGCTGGGACGGCCTGACCGACTCGCTCACCGCGCAGAAGGGCGGCGACTTCGTCACCGCGTGGGGCGGCACCGGCATCGGCAGCGACAACCCGCTGGGCGCCAACTGGCTGACCATCGTCCTGGGCCTCGGCTTCGTGCTCTCCTTCGGCTACTGGACGACCAACTTCGCCGAGGTCCAGCGCGCGCTGTCCGCCAAGAACCTCTCCGCCGCCCAGCGCACCCCGCTCATCGCCGCGTTCCCGAAGATCTTCATCGTCTTCCTGGTGATGATCCCCGGTCTGGTCGCCGCCGTGCTGGTGCCCAAGATCGGCCAGGCCTCCTCCGGCCTGGAGTACAACGACGCGATCCCCTACCTGATGGGCCAGCTGCTGCCCAACGGTGTGCTCGGCATCGCGATCACCGGTCTGGTCGCGGCGTTCATGGCCGGCATGGCGGCCAACGTCTCCTCCTTCAACACCGTCTTCACCACGGACATCTGGGCGAAGTACGTGAAGCGGAACCAGGAGGACGCCTACTACCTGCGCTTCGGACGGCTGATCACCGTCCTCGGCGTGCTGGCCTCGATGGGCACGGCGTTCCTCGCGTCGACCTTCTCCAACATCATGGCCTACCTGCAGACGCTGTTCTCCTTCTTCAACGTGCCGATGTTCGTGGTCTTCATCATCGGCATGTTCTGGAAGCGGGCGTCGATGGTCTCCGGCTTCTGGGGCCTGCTCGCCGGTACGGTCTCGGCGATGGTGAACTACTTCGTCATCTACAAGCAGGGCATCATCGACATCCCCTCCGACCAGGGCGCCAACTTCGTCTCGGCGATCGTCGGCTTCGTCGCCGGCGCGGTGGTGATGGTCGCGGTCTCGCTCTTCACCAAGCCCAAGCCGATCGAGGAGCTGCAGGGCCTGGTCTACGGCACCAAGTCGCCGGGCATGACCGAGCCGGCCGCCGAGGGCGACGACGCCTGGTACCGCAAGCCGGCCCTGCTGGGCTGGGGAGCGATCATCCTGGCCGCCGCCTGCTACATCCCGTTCTCGTTCTAAGAGCGCACGCGGGAGAATGGAGAGACCATGTCCGAGTTTTCCGAGAAGGACGTCCAGCGGTCGGTCAGCGAGCTGGAGACCAAGTCCGCGAGTGCCGCGCGCCTCTTCGACATCCGCCGCATCATCGGCCTGCTGTTCGTCGTCTACGGCGTGATCGTCACCCTCGCCGGGATCTCGCCCACGGACGGCGCCCGGGAGAAGGCGGTCGACGTCAACATCAACCTGTGGACCGGGCTGGCCATGCTCGCGCTGGGCCTGTTCTTCCTCATCTGGCTCAAGCTCCGGCCGGCCGCCCCGCCCCCGCCCCCGACGGGGATGGAGGAGCAGAACCGGCTGGGTCAGCACTGAGGCGTCGGCCCTGAGGCGTTGCCGCCGCACGGCGAAGGGCCGGACCCCCTCGGGGGTCGCCGCGCCCACCTTCGCGGCGTCGGCGGAACCGTCCAGCATCGGGAACGACTTGATCTCCACGACCGTC
>NZ_JBEYUK010000034.1:0-64457 GCF_040643475.1 Streptomyces sp. NPDC047130
CGCTGCCGCAACGCCGACACCGCCAGATGCAACGCCACCAACGACGACGAACACGCCGTGTCCACCGTCACCGCAGGCCCCCGCAAACCCAACGCGTACGAGACACGACCCGACAGCACACTGCTCGCCCTGCCGGTGTTGACGTATCCGTCCTGGTCGCCGAGGCCGTGCCCCAGGCTGCCGTAGTCGCCGTTCATCGTGCCCAGGTACACACCGGTGTTGCTGTTCTCCAGGGCCTCGGCGGGGATGCCGGCGCGTTCGAGGGCCTGCCAGGAGGTTTCGAGGACCACGCGCTGCTGCGGGTCCATCCCCTGCGCCTCGCGCGGGGGGATCCCGAAGAAGGCGGCGTCGAACTCCTCGACGTCCCGCAGGAATCCGCCCTCACGTACATAGCTCTTGCCGGCGGCCTCCGGGTCCGGGTCGTACACGTCCCAGCCGTCCCACCGCGACGGGAAGCCCTCGATCGCGTCCCCGCCCGAGGACAACAGCTCCCAGAACTCCTCCGGCGTCTCCACCCCACCCGGCAGCCGGCACGCCATCGACACGATCGCGACCGGTTCGGTGAGTTGGGCCTCCAGATCGGTCGCCCGCCTCTTGAGCTCCCGGATGGCGGGCAGGGCGAGTTCCAGCCGACTCTGTTCGGACATCGAGCAGTTCCTTCCGGCAGGGCGATGGGGGGGACGGAAGCATCTACAGATCGAGCGCGAGGAGGGCCTCGAGCTCGGCGCCGATCTCGGCGGCCGACCGGGCCGGTGCGGGCGCCTCCGGGGCCGTCGCGGGCCCCGGTCCGGGTGCCGTCGCGGTCTCCGGGCGGGTGATCCCCAGGCGCAGCATCAGCAGGTCCGCGATGTCGGCCGGGGTGGGGTGGTCGAAGGCGAGGCTCGCCGGCAGCGGCACCTCGGCGGCGTCCGCGAGCCTGCGCCGCAGTTCCACGGCCATCAGCGAGTCGAGGCCGAGGTCCTTCAGCACGGCCTTGCTCCTGAGCGCTCCCGGACCGGGCAGCCCCAGGACGACGGCGGCCTCCTCCAGCACGAGCCGGGTGACCGTGGCGGCCTGCTCCTCGGGCGTCGCGCCCCGCAGGCGCCGGCGCAGCCCGTGGTCCCCGCGGCCGTCGCCGGCGCGGCGGAGGGTGGGCCGGACGAGTCCGCGCAGCAGCGCCGGGGGTTCGCCCTCCAACGCGGCGAGGTCGAGCCTGACGGGGACGAGGTTGCCGTCCGGCGAGCGCAGCGCCCGGTCGAGCAGTCGCAGGGCGTCGGCGACGGGCAGCGGGGCGATGCCCTGCCGTCGCAGGCGCCGCAGCTCCGCCTCGGTGAGGTGGGCGGTCATGCCGGGGCCCGTCGGCTCCCACAGGCCCCAGGCGAGGCTGGTGCCGCCGCTGCGGGCGGCGAGGGCGTCCAGGCAGGCGTTGGCCGCCGCGTAGGCGCCCTGTCCGGCGGAACCGAAGGTGGCGGCAACCGAGGAGAACAGGACGAACGCCGACAGGTCCATTCCGGCGGTGAGTTCCGCCAGGTGGGCCGCGCCGTCCAGCTTGGGGGCCATCACCTTGCGCAGGCGCCGCCGGTCGTGGTCGAGCAGCAGGCCGTCGTCGAGCACGCCCGCGAGGTGCAGCACGGCGGACCAGTCGTCGGCCGTGGACAGGACGTCGGCCACCTGGGTCCGGTCGGTGACGTCGCAGGCCAGTATCCGCACCGATCGCGCGCCGGCCCCGGTCAGTTCGGCGACCAGCTCCCCCGCCTGCGGGGCGGCCGGTCCGCTGCGTGAGGTCAGGACCAGGTCGCGGACCCCGTGTTCGGTCACCAGGTGCCGGGCGACGGCCCTGCCGAGTTCGCCGGTCCCGCCGGTGATCAGTACCGCTCCGCCGGACACCGTGGCGGTGGCCGTGCCGGGGGCGCCCGCCGCGGTCAGCCGGGGGGCCAGGATCTCCCCGTCCCTGAGGGCGAGTTCGGGTTCGCCGGTCACGGAGAGCGCCGTCAGCAGGGTCTCGGCGTCGATCCGGTCGCAGTCGACGATCCGCAGGACCGCCTCCGGGTGTTCGCGCCGCGCCGCGCGGAGCAGGCCCCACAGCGGCGCCCCGGCGAGGCCGCGCACGCGGTCCTCGGGGCGGGCGGCGACGCTGTCCCGGGTGATCCACACCAGTTCGGTGTCCCGGAGGGGCAGCAGCCGGCGCAGCAGGTCCAGCGTGTCCGCGGTCGCCTCGTGGACGGCGTCGACGCCCTCGGGGTGCGCGGTGGCGTCGATCAGGACGCGGCGCGGGCCGTCGTCCGGAACCGTCTCGGCCGGAAGCGCCTCGGCCGGTGTCAGCCCGAGGGCCTCGGACACCGGGCCGCGGCCCAGGACCGCCATCGGCTCCGTGACCGGGACCGGCGGCGTCTTCGGCACGGGGCGGAAGGCCACGCGGTAGAGGTCGGGGACGGGGAGGGCGGCTCGTAGCTGACCGGCGTCGACGGGACGCAGCCGCAGGCCGCCGATGTGCATCACGGGAGCCCCGGCGGGGTCGGTGATGGTGGCCCGGATCGCGTCGTCGTGGAGGTCGACGCGGACGTGGAGTTCGGTGGCGCCGGTGGCGTACAGGCGGACGTCGGTGAACGCGAAGGGGATGCGGGCCTCGGCGGAGGCCGGGAGCACCGCGCGCATCACCTGCAGGGCCGCGTCCAGCAGGGCCGGGTGGACGCCGAATCCGCCCGCCTCGGCGACGGGCAGCCGCACCACGCCGCAGGCGGTCGGGCCCTGTCCGCGCAGTTCGGCCACGCCCTGGAAGGCGGGACCGTAGTGGACGCCCTGGGCGGCGAAGCCCTCGTAGAAACCGGTCAGGTCCACGGGCGGGAGTTCGGGCGTCGTCCGGTCGGCTGGCTCCGGACCGGGGTCGTCCAGCAGCTCGCCCTCGGCATGGGTGGTCCAGGCGCCGGTGCCGTCCACCCTGCTGTGCAGGGTCACCGTCCGGCGGCCCTGTTCGCCGGGGCCGATCCTGACCTGGATCCGGGCCGCGTCGCGCAGCACCATCGGCCGGGACAGCGTGAGCTCGCCGACGCCGGCCGCGCCGGCCTGCCCGGCCGCGGCGAGGACCAGGTCGAGCAGGGCGGTGCCGGGGACGACGACGGTGCCGTGGACCACGTGGTCGGCCAGCCAGGGCTGGGACGAGGCCGAGACGCGGCCCGACAGCACCCAGCCGCCGTCGGCCAGTTCGGTGGTGTCGGTCAGCCAGGGGTGTCCGGCGCCGGAGGGGTCCGGCCAGTAGCGCCGCCGCTGGAAGGGGTAGGTGGGGAGGTCGACGCGGCGACGCCGCCCGCCGAGGAGCGCGGGCCAGTCCGGTGCGGCGCCCGCGGTGTGCGCCGCGGCGACCGCCAGGGTCAGGGCCTCGGGTCCGGGCCGGTCCGGCCGCTGGGCGGCGATCACGACGGCGTCGCGGTCCACGCAGTCCTCGGTCATGGCGGCGGTCGTCCCGTCGGGGCCGATGCCGAGGAACGCGGTGACGCCTTCGCCGAGCGCGGTGCGGATGCCGTCGGCGAAGCGGACCGGCTGCCTGACCTGGCGCACCCAGTGGTCGGGGCCGCAGGCGGTGACGAGCCGGCCGGTCAGGTTGGTCACCAGCGGGATGCGCGGCGGGTGGAAGGTGAGTCCTTCGGCCACGGTCCGGAACGCGCCGAGCATGCCGTCCATGTGCGGGGAGTGGAAGGCGTGGGAGACGTCGAGGCGTTTGGCGCGGCGTCCGGTGAACCGGCCGGCCACCTCGTCCACGGCGTCCGCGTCACCGGCGATCACCACGGACCCGGGCCCGTTGACCGCGGCGAGGGCGACCCGTGCGGACGTCAGCGGGGTGATCTCGTGCTCGCCGGCCTCGAGGGCGAGCATGACGCCGGTGTCCGGGCGGTCCTGCATCAGCCGGGCGCGGGCGGCGACCAGCGCGCAGGCGTCCGCCAGGGAGAGCACGCCCGCCACGTGGGCGGCGGCGAGTTCCCCGACGGAGTGGCCGAGGACCAGGTCGGGCGTGATCCCGAGGCTCTCCAGGAGCCGGAACAGCGCCACCTCGAAGGCGAACAGCGCGGGCTGGGCGAACTCGGTGCGGCGCAGCGCCCGCGGGTCGTCGACGACCTGGTCGAGCGGAAGGCGCAGGTGCCGGTCGAGTCCGGTACGGATCTCCTGCCACGCGGCGTCGAACACCGGGTAGGCCTCGCGCAGGTCCGCTCCCATGCCGGCGCGCTGGGTGCCCTGTCCGGCGAAGACGAACGCCGTCCGGCCGTCCCGCGCCGATCCCTCCACCACCGACGTCGACGACTCTCCCCCGGTGACGGCACGCAGTCCGGCGAGCAGGTCGGCGGTGTCCCGGCCGACGACGACGGCGCGCTCCGGGAAGGACGTGCGCGAGGTGGCCAGGGAGAACGCCAGGTCGGCCGGGTCCGTCCCGGGGTGCGTGCCGACCTGGACGGCGAGCCGGGAGGCCTGCTCGCGCAGGGCTTCGCGGCTGCGCGCGGACAGGACCCAGGGGAGCGGCCCGGGAGGGGAGGCGGGGGCCGCCGGTTCGCCGGCCTCGGCGGCCTGTTCGAGGATCAGGTGGGCGTTGGTGCCGCTGATGCCGAAGGAGGAGACGCCCGCCCGTCGCGGGCGTTCGCCGTCCCAGGGAACGGGGTGGGTGGCCGGCCGGAGTGAGCTCGCCGACCAGTCCACGTGCCGGGTGGGGGTGTCGGCGTGCAGGGTGCGCGGTACCAGGCCGTGACGCATCGCCAGGACCATCTTGATCACGCCGGCCACGCCCGCGGCGGCCTGGGTGTGGCCGATGTTGGACTTCACCGAGCCCAGCCACACCGGCCTGCCGGAGGCGCCGTACGTGGCCTGCAGGGCGTGTGCCTCGATGGGGTCGCCCAGCGTCGTGCCGGTGCCGTGGGCCTCCACGACGTCCACGTCGGAGGCTTCGAGTCCCGCCGCGGCCAGGGCCTTGCGGATCACCCGTTGCTGGGCCCGGCCGTTGGGCGCGGTGAGCCCGTTGGAGGTGCCGTCCTGGTTGACGGCCGAGCCCCGGATCACGGCGAGGACCGGATGGCCGTGGCGCCGCGCGTCGGAGAGCCTCTCCAGGAGCAGCAGTCCGCTGCCCTCGGCGAGCGCGGTGCCGGAGGCGTCGTCCGAGAAGGCGCGGCAGCGTCCGCCCGGGTCGAGGCCGCGCTGCCGGCTGAACCCGACGAACAGCCGCGGCGTGGCCATCACGGTGGCGCCGCCGGCGACGGCCATCGCGCACTCGCCCCTCGACAGGGCCTGCGCGGCGAGGTGGACGGCGACCAGCGAGGCCGAGCACGCGGTGTCCACCGTGACGGACGGCCCTTCCAGGCCGAGCGCGTACGAGACCCGGCCGGAGACCACGGCGGCGGCGCTTCCGGTGAGCCCGAAGCCCTCGGAGCCGTGGGGGGTGCCCAGCGACGCGTAGTCCTGGCCGTTGGTGCCGAGGTAGACGCCGGTGTCGCTGCCGCGCAGCGTGTCCGGTGCGATCCCGGCCCTCTCCAGCAGGTCCCAGGCGCCCTCCAGGAGGATCCGCTGCTGCGGATCCATGGTCAGCGCCTCCCGGGGGCTGATGCCGAAGAACTCGGGGTCGAACGCGGCGGCGGCCACGAAGCCGCCGTGGCGGACGTAGCTGGTGCCGGGGTGGTCGGGGTCGGGGTGGTACAGCGAGGACAGGTCCCAGCCGCGGTCCTCGGGAAACGGGGTGATGGCGTCCCCGCCGTCGGCGAGCAGCCGCCAGAAGCTCTCCGGATCGTGTACGCCGCCGGGGAAACGGCAGCTCATGGAGAGGATGGCGATGGGCTCCGCGGGGTCCTCGGGGCCGGGCGTCGGGGCGTCGGCGGCCGGCGCGACGGCAACCGGTGCGACGGCGGCCGGGTCGAGGGCGGCCGGGGCGTCGGCCGTCGCGGTGGGGGCCGCCTGCGGGTCAGCCGTCGCGGCGGGGGCCGTGGGCAGGTCAGCGGTCGCGGCGGGGGCCGTGGACAGCTCGGCGGTCGTGGTGGGGGCGGCGGGTGGCGGGTCGTCCAGGGGGAGCGCGTCGAGGATGTGGGCGGCCACCTGGGCGGGCGTGGGGTGGTCGAAGACGAGGGTGGCGGGCAGCCGCAGTCCGGTGGCGGCTCCGAGCCGGTTGCGCAGTTCGACGCCGTGGACCGAGTCGAGGGCAAGTTCCCTGAAGGTGCGCTCGGCGTCGACGGCGTCCGCCGAGGGGAGTCCCAACAGGTGGGCGACCTGCGCCCTGACCTCCTCCCGCACGGCGTGCGGCCGGCTGTCCGCGGGGAGTTCGGCGAGCCGCTGCCGGAGGACGGGCGCCCGCACGGCCGGTGCCCCGGTGGCGTCGGGCAGGTCGCCGAGGAGGGCGCTGGCACGGGTCGCCGTGAACACGGTGCGGAATCGCTCCCACCGCACCTCGGCGACGGTCGTGCAGGGTTCCGGGGCCGCGACGGCCCGGTCCAGGGCGGTCAGGGCAAGGTCCGGCGCCATCGGGGGCACGCCGTGGCGGTCGAGGACCTCCCGCACCGGCCCCCGGGCCATGCCGCCGCCGTCCCAGGGACCCCACGCCACGGAGGTCGCGGGGAGCCCCTGGGCGTGCCGCAGCGCGGCCAGACCGTCCAGGTAGGCGTTGCCGGGCGCGTAGTTGCCCTGGCCCGGGACGCCGACGGTCGCGCCCCACGAGGAGAAGAGCACGAACGCGTCGAGTCCGTCGGTGAGTTCGTGCAGGTTCCACGCTCCGCGGGCCTTCACCCGCAGTGCCGCGTCGACCTGGTCGAGGGTGAGGTCCTCGACGAGTCCGTCGTGCAGCTCTCCGGCGGCGTGCACGACGGCGCGAGGCCGGGTCCGCCCGACGAGCTCCCGGAGGGCCTCCCGGTCGGCGACGTCGCAGGCGACGATCTCGACCCCGGCCCCGAGCCGGCGGATCTCCGCGGCGATGGCCTCGGCCCGCGGGGTGTCCGGTCCGCCGCGGCCGACCAGCACCAGGTGTTCGGCGCCGCGCCCGGCCAGCCGCCGCGCGACCGCGGCGCCGAGCGCGCCCGTGCCGCCGGTGATCAGGACCGTGCCCTCGGGGTTCCATTCGCGGGCCGGGCCGGTGGCGGCGCGCACCAGGCGGCGTCCGTACGCGGCGGACCCCCGGACGGCGATCTGGTCCTCGCCGTGCACGCCGGTGAGCATCCCGGCCAGGGCCGCGGCGTCGTACGCGGCGGACACGTCGATCAGACCGCCCCAGCGCGTGCCGTGTTCGAGGGCGACGACCCTGCCGAGCCCCCACACCAGGCTCCGGTCGGGCGCGACCGCTTCGTCGTGGACGGCGACGGCGTCGCGGGTGACGCACCACAGCGGGGCGGTCACCCCGGCGTCCCCCAGCGCCTGGACGGCGGTCAGCGTCATGGCGTACCCCGCGGGTACGGCGGGGTACGCGGGGTGCGGGGCGTCGTCCGCGCCGGGCAGGCAGAGCACGCCGTCGCAGGTGGTGCCGCGCAGGCGGGCGGCGAGCGCGTCCCGGTCGAGGCCGGGGCCGGCCTCCAGGGCGGTGACGCGCAGTCCTTGTCCGGTCAGCGCCTCGACGACGGAGTGCGCCCACGCGTCGCCGGTGGCCACGAGGGCCAGCCACTCGCCCTGGCGGACCGCGGCGCCGGGGAGCTGCTTCCAGTCGACGCGGTACTGCCAGTCGTCCACGACGGAGTCCGCGGTGCGCCGTCGGCGCCACGAGGCCAGTGCGGGCAGCACGGGAGCGAGGGCGTCCGGGGCGACGCCCAGGGTCCGGGCCACCTCGTCGAGGTCCTCCCGGCCGACCGCGTCCCAGAACGGCGCGTCGGCCGTGCCGGTGCCGCCCGTCGACGCGGCGTCGATCCAGTACCGCCGGTGCTGGAAGGGGTAGGTGGGCAGGTCCACGACGTCCGCCCGGCCGAAGGCGCGGCTCCAGTCGACGTCCACCCCGCCGGTGTACGCCTCGGCGAGGGCCGTCAGGAACCGGTCGCCCTCCTGCCGGCGCAGTGTGCCGACGGTGCGCACGTCGGCGCTCTCCTCCACCCCCATGGTGAGCACGGGGTGCGGGGTGCATTCGACGTAGACCCGGTGGCCCTCGGCGGCCAGTTCGCTCACGCACGCGTGGAGTTCGACCGGGGAGCGCAGGTTCCGGTACCAGTAGGTCGCGTCCAGGGTGCCGGTGTCGGTCCGGGCGGTGTCGACGGTGGAGAAGAAGCCCTCCACGCCGGGACGCGGCCGGATGTCCGCCAGTGCGGTGAGGATGTCCTCGCGGATCGTCTCGACCTGCGCCGAGTGCGAGGCGTAGTCCACCGGGATGCGTTTGGCCCGGACGCCGGTGGAGTCGCAGTGCGCGGTCAGTTCGGCGAGGGCCTCCGGATCGCCGGAGACCACGGTGTTGCGGGGCCCATTGGCTGCGGCCACGGACAGGCGGCCCGGCCACCGTTCGGTCAGCTGCCGCGCCTCGGCCCGGGAGCACACCAGGGAGACCATGCCGCCCCGGCCGGCCAGACCGCGGCGGATGGCCTGCGCGCGCAGCGCCACCACGGCGGCGGCGTCCTCGAGCGACAGCGCTCCGGCGGCGCAGGCCGCGGCGATCTCCCCCTGCGAGTGTCCGAGGAGGACCGCCGGCCGGACGCCGAAGTGCTCCCACAGCCGTGCCAGCGACACCATCATCGCCCACAGGGCGGGCTGCACGACGTCCACCCGTTCCAGGGCGTCGGCGTCGTCGATGACCTCGGCCAGCTTCCAGTCCACGTACGGTTCCAGGGCCGTCCCGCATGCGGCGAACCGTTCGGCGAAGACCGGGAAGGACCGGAGCAGCGCGGCGGCCATGCCCGCCCACTGGGCGCCCTGGCCGGCGAACATCAGCACCGGGTCGACCCCCGCGCCGGAGCCGGTCAACAGGTTCGGCGCCTGGGCTCCCGACGCGAGAGCCTGGAGCCCGTGGACCAGTTCCGCCTGGTCCCGTCCCAGCACGACGGCCCGGTGCTGGTGGTCGGCCCGGGTGGTGGCGAGGGAGTGGCCGACGTCGGCGAGGGAGAGGCCGGGGTGGTCGGCGAGGTGGGCGAGCAGTCGGCGGGCCTGTTCCCGCAGGGCCGGTTCGGAGCGTGCCGACAGCACCCAGGGAACGCGTGCCGGCGCGGCGGGCTCCGGGGCGTCGGCGGCCCCTGCGGTCGCGGTGGCTGCGGGCGTCTCGGGGGCAGCGGAGGTTCCGGAAGCTGCGGGGGTCCCGGTCGGCGGGCCGGTCAGCGCGAGGTGGGCGTTGGTGCCGCCGTAGCCGAAGCTGCTGACGCCGGCCAGGCGGGGGCCCTCCGGCCACGGCTGCCGGTGGGTCACCACGGCCAGGTTCGCGGCGGCGAAGTCGATCTCCGGGTTCGGGCGGTGGAAGTGCAGGCTGGCCGGCAGTTCTCCGTGGTACAGCGCCAGGGAGGTCTTGAGCAGGCCGAGCACTCCGGCGGCCGGTTCGAGGTGGCCGAAGTTGGTCTTGGCGGAGCCGATGCGCAGGGGCTCCTTCCGGTCCCGGCCGAACACGTCGGCCAGTGCCGCCGCTTCGATGGGGTCGCCGCGGCGGGTCCCGGTGCCGTGGGCCTCCACGTACGACACCAGGCTCGGGGAGACTCCGGCCTCCCGCCAGGCCGAGCGCAGCACCTCGGCCTGTGTCCCGGCGCCCGGGGTGGCCAGGCCGTCGGTGGTGCCGTCGTTGTTCACGGCGCTGCCCCGGATCACCGCGTAGATCCGGTCGCCGTTGCGCCGGGCGTCCGCGAGCCTGCGCAGCACGACGACGCCGCAGCCCTCGCTGCGCACGTACCCGGCGGCGTCCGCGTCGAAGGCGCGGCACTGGCCGTCGGGGTTGAGGGCGCCGAACTTGGACATCGCCACGGTCGTGTGGGGGTGGAGCATGAGGCTGACCCCGCCCGCCAGGGCGAGGTCGGACTCTCCGGAGCGCAGGCTGCGGACGGCCTGGTGGACGGCGACCAGGGAGGAGCTGCATCCGGTGCCGACGGACATCACGGGCCCGCGCAGACCGAGGGCGTAGGCGATGCGGGCGGGGATGATCGAGGTGTCCGTGCCGATGGCGGTGTGGGTGCGGATCTCCCCGGGGGACGCCCCGGTGGCGAGGTGGTACTCCTGCCACATGCTGCCTAAGTACACGGAGGTGGCGGACCCGGAGAGCCGGTCGGCGCGGATCCTGGCGTCCTCGACCGCGGCCCAGGCGACCTCGAGGGCCAGCCGCTGCTGCGGATCCATCTGCTGGGCCTCGGTGGGCGAGATGCCGAAGAACTCGGCGTCGAATCCCGCGACGTCGTCCAGGAATCCGCCCCGCCGGGTGGTCGTCCTCCCGGGTGCCGACGGGTCGTCGTCGTGCCAGTCGTCGGCCCGCCACCGCTGCGGGGGGACCTCGCCGATGGCGTCGACGCCCCGCAGCAGGCCCTGCCAGAGAGCTTCGGGGGTGTCGATGCCGCCGGGGAGGCGGCAGCCGAGTCCTACGACGGCGATGTCGTCGGCGTTCATCACGCATCCTCACTTCGGGCAGGTGAAAGGCACGACGGGTCCCCGGACGAGTCCGCCGGCGGGGGCGGGTCCCGGGGGGACCGCGCCGGCCCTGGGCGGTGGAGCGCGAGGGTCAGGCGTCGTCGTCGAGGCTGATCGCCTGGGAGGGGCACAGCCGCACGCACTCCGTGACGTCGTCCCGCAGCTCCTCGGGCGGGCGGGGGGAGAGCAGGAGGACGGTCCCGTCCTCCTCGTCCTGGTCGAAGACCTGGGGGAGGGTCAGGGCGCACATGCCCGCACCGCAGCACCTGGCCGGGTCGACCGCGACTCTCATGGCCGTCACCAGCCGACGGGAAGACGCTTCACGCCGTACATCGACGCCAGGTGGGCCGTCTCGATCTCCTCGGGCGCCACGGTCAGGTGCAGGTCGGGGAACTCGGAGATCAGCCGGCTGAACGCCACGCGCATCTCGATCCTGGCGAGCTGCTGCCCCACGCACTGGTGCACGCCGTAGCCGAAGGCGAGGTGCCGTCCGGCGTTGCGGCCGATGTCGAACACCTCCGGGTCCGCGAAGGACTCCGGGTCCCGGTTGGCGGTGGACAGGGCCACCGTGACGACCTCACCGGCGCGGATCAGCCGGCCGTCCAGCTCGACGTCCTCGGTGGCTCCGCGGATGATCCCGAACTGGACGATGCTCAGGTAGCGCATCATCTCCTCGACGGCGCCGTTGATCAGCTCCGGCCTCTCCCTGAGCAGCGCCCACTGCTCGGGGCGGGACAGCAGCAGGTAGGTGCCGAGCCCGAGCATCTTCGCGGTGGTCTCGTGTCCCGCCGTGAGGAGGAGCATCGCCGAGCCCGCGGCCTCGGCGTCCGTGAGGTCGGACGCGGCCACCCTGCTCAGCAGGTCGTCCTCCGGCTTCTCGCGCTTGCGGCGGATCAGCGCGGAGAGGAACTCCGCCATCAGCGTGAAGGCCTCCATGGCCTCGTGCATCGGGCGCTCGTAGTCGAGCATGGTCTCCGAATGCCGCTGGAAGAACTCGTGGTCCTCGTACGGAACGCCCAGCAGTTCGCAGATCACCAGCGAGGGAATCGGCAGGGAGAATTCCTGTACGAGGTCCACCGGGGATCCGGATTTCCGCATGGCCGTGATCCGGTCCGCGGTGATCCGCTCCACCTTCGGTTCCAGGTTCTTCATCCGACGCACGGTGAATTCGCCGGTGAACAGTTTCCGGAAACGGGTGTGCTCCGGCGGATCCATGAAGATGAAGACGCCCGGACGTGTCGGCTGGGGGACTCCCTCGCCGACGGCCATCCTGCGGTGTTCGCCGCGCGAGCTGAACCGCGGGTCGGTCAGCACGGCGCGCGCCGCGGCATGCCCGGTGACCAGCCAGCCCGTGGTGCCGTCCGGATAGGCCAGCCGGCTCACCGGGTGGTCGTCCCGCAACTCGGTCAGCTTCGGCGGAGGACTGAAGGGGCAGGCGCGCTCGGTGGGGAATTCCACCGCTTTCAGATCGGTCCGGGTCACGTCGACTCCATTCGGGAAAGTCCCGCGGACGGGCATGCCCCGATGCTGCCAGAAGACCCGGATTCCGTTCCGAATGCTCATGTGGGGTGCGGCCTTGTCGATATCGCGGCACCACCGGTTCTCCAGCGTTCCGCGAGCCCTTTTCGTGGAGAATGCGGTTGCGGCGGGGAATCGCGGTGCGAAGGGCGCTGGTCGTCGCGCCGGTCAGATGCCCGACGCCCTCGTCAACGGGACGGCCTCGGCGGAGACGGCGTTCTCCAGCATGTAGCCCCGCCCCCACACGGTCCGGATGGACAGTTCGACGGGCAGGAGCCGGCGGCGGAGCCGCATGATGTGCAGGTCGAGCGAGTTCCTGTTCAGCTTCAGCGCCCGCAGGGCCGGGCCCTGCACGAACTCGGCGCGGTGCACCACCTCGCCGAAGCGGTCCACGAGCAGCCGCATCAACTCGGCCTGCGTGGTGGAGACGGTGAGGGAGTGGCGGCCGTAGCTGAGGGTTCCGGTCGAGTCGATCGTCGGTACCCGGTTGCTGTCGAAGCGGTTCTGCAGGACGGTGACGCGGGCCTGCAGGTCGTCCCGGGACACCGGGGGGCGTACCCAGTCCTCGACCGGATCGTCGCTGATCGGCGGCTGCGCGCCCGCCTCGACGACGAGCAGGCGCGGCATCCCTTCCTTCCGGCAGCGGGTCCGCAGATCCGCCTGTGCCGGCCATCGGACGAAGACGACATCGGAATCTCGACCGCCCACGGAGGTCCTCCCTGTACATCCCGCGTACATCCATCCCGGTGCGTCCCACGGAAGCCGATGGGCCTCTCGGCACGGACGAGCCCCGGTCGAATCCGCCGGTACAGGGCCCGCGGTGGCGGCGGGCGGTGCGGTCCTCCGCTCAGGTCGCCCGCGTCGCCTCGCGCAGGCTCCGGGGCCGCAGGTCCGTCCAGTGCCGTTCGACGTGCGCGACGCTCTCCGCGCGCCCGGCCGGACCGGCCACGATCCGCCAGCCGCCGGGCACCTCGGCGAACGTGGGCCACAGCGCGTGCTGTTCCTCGTCGTTCACCACCACGTAGAACTCGCCGTTCTCGTCGTCGAACGGGTTCACCGCCGTGTCTCCCGTGTCCCGGATGCCGCTCATGCTTCCCCTGTCCCCTCCGTCGCCCTTCACGTCCGGTTGCCCTCGTCGTCGCCGGTCCGCGCCGGTTCGGGGAGCGCGGCGCGGTCGATCTCGCCGCGTGCGGTCAACGGCATGCGGGCGAGGACCACGATCTCGTCCGGCACCTGGTGGCCGGGGAGTTCGACCGCGAGTTCACGCCGCAGCACGGCCGGCAGCTTCGACGCCCGGCGGGAGGCCGCGGGCGCGTTGGCGAGCGGCCTGGAGCGGGTGTCCAGGGGCCGGTACACGCCGTCGTAGCGGTGCGTGCCGTCCTCCGCCGTGGGCTCCTCGGGCGTGATCACCGCCTCGAACCAGCCGGGCGCCTCGGCCGACCAGGTGCACAGGACGGTACGGCCGTGCTCCTCGCCCCAGGTCCGCAGCGCGTGCGGGTCGAGCGGCGTCCCTGGCTCCGTGGCGGGGACCCCGCACTCCGCCGCCTCGCCCACCAGCCGGGCGTTCGGTATCCGGGTGAGCCGGAAGGGGCCGCCGTGCCGGGCCAGTTCGGCTTCGATGGCGGACGTCCGGTGCACGTCGGAGCCCCAGACGACGGTGGGGACGTCCGCGAGCCGCGTCGGTCCGCCCGGCCCCTTGTGCAGGACGACCTCGTAGCGGTGCCGGGTGAGTTCGTTCGCGTCCGGTCCCGGCTTGAGCCGGACGTCCACGGCCACGACGTCGTGGTGCGCGTCGGCCCACTCGGTGAAGAAGCCCGGGTCGAGGTGGAGTTCCGTCTCGCGGCGCGCGGCGCGGGCGACCGCCGCCCGGACCGCGGACGGCTCGGCGTCGGGGCGCTGGGCGTGGTGGACGGCCGTCAGGAACTCCCGCAGGGTGCCGTGGTTGCGGATGTCGCCGACGACGATCCGGCCGCCCGGGGCGAGCCGGCGCAGCGCGGAGTCCAGGACGTCCGAGAGGTAGGCGGCGTCGGGGAAGTACTGCGCGACCGAGTTGAGGAGGACCGTGTCGAAGTACTCGGCGGGCAGTCCGTCGGCGACGTCGGCGGGCTGGCACCGCAGGGTCACCTTGTCCTTCAGCCGCGGGTCGCCGGCGACCTGGGCGCGGAGGCGTTCGACGACCGGCTCCGAGAAGTCGGTGCCCCAGTAGACCTCGGTCTCCGGGGCCAGCGGCCCGAGCAGGAGGCCGGAGCCGACCCCGATCTCCAGCACCCGGCGCGCCCGCAGTCCGCGCACCCGCTCGACCATGGCGGCGCGCCACCGGCGCATCTCGGGCAGGGGGATGGGTTCGCGGGTGTAGGAGCTGTTCCATCCGGTGAAGTCGTCGCCGATGCCGGGGGTGGTGTCCGGCCCGGTGTCGCCGTACATGTCGTCGTAGATCGCGCGCCACATCTCGACGTGCCGGGTCACGTCCGCGTCCGGCGCCTCGGGAACGACGTACGCGACCAGGCGCCGCTGCCCGGTCCCGTCCTCGTGGGGGACCACGGCGGCCTGCGCCACGCCGTCCCGCTTCCGGAGCGCGGCCTCGACCTCATCGAACCGGTCGACGGACGACACGCGCTGTCGCGTGTGCGTGAGGGGCGCCATGCTGCTGTCACCTTTCGGTCGTCCTGCGCGGGGTTGTCCGGTCGTCGGGCCACGGTCCGGGGTGTCGGGCCGCGGTCCGGGGGACGCGGCTGGGGCCGGTGCAGGAAGCGTCTAGAGCCGGTTCAGGAGGGCCGCCCGGTCGACCTTGCCCGTCCTGGTCAGGGGCAGTTCGTCGAGCGCCACGAGGCGCGTGGGGATCATGTACGAGGGCAGCAGGGTGCGCAGGGCGCGGACGACCTCGGCCTTCCGGAGCGGTCCGGCCGCCGGCACGTAGAAGCCGGCCAGCGTCCGTCCGCCCGGCCCGGTCGGTGCCACCACGGAGGCGGCCCGGACGCCGGGGCACTGGAGGAGGGCGCTCTGCACCTCGCCGAGTTCGATCCGGTAGCCGCGCACCTTGACCTGGTCGTCGAGACGGCCCAGGAACTCCAGGTCGCCGCTCGGCAGCCAGCGGGCGCGGTCACCGGTGCGGTACATGCGCTCGCCGGGGCGCCCGGCCAGCGGGTCGGGCAGGAACTTGGCGGCGGTGAGCGCGGCGGCCGCGGCGTAGCCCTGGGCCACGCAGGCGCCGGCGATGTACAGGTCGCCCTCCTCGCCGAGGGGGCAGGGCCGCAGGGCTCCGTCGAGGACGTAGTAGCGGGCGTTCTGCATCGGTTTCCCGTAGGGGATGCTCGGCCACGCGGGGTCGACGTCGCCCACCCGGTACCCGTTCGACCAGACGGTGCACTCGGTGGCGCCGCCCAGCGCCACCACCTCGGCGTTCGGGAACGCGGCCCGGATCCGGTCCGGGAGCGGCACCGGGACCCAGTCGCCGCTGAGGAGGACCAGGCGGAGCGTGTCGCGTCCGGCGGGCCGGCGCGACTGGACGAAGGGCATGACCATGGCCAGGGCGGCGGGCGCCGAGTCCCAGATGGTGACGGCCTCCTGTTCGAGGATGTCCACCAGGGTGTCCGGTTCGGCGAGGTCCGTGGCGGACGCCAGGCGTACGGTCGCGCCGGCGGCCAGCACGCCGAAGATGTCGTAGACCGAGAGGTCGAAGCAGAAGGACGTGACGAAGAGGACCTTGTCGGCGGGCCCGACGGCGTGGGTGCGGTTCACCCAGTCGATGAGGTTCACCACCGACCGGTGGCTGACGACGACGCCCTTGGGCGCTCCGGTCGAGCCGGAGGTGAAGATGGTGTAGCAGACGTCGTCGGCGGTGGGGCCGGTGGTGAGGGGGGTGGCCGGCCGGAGGGCGACGTGATGGCCGGTCCACAGCGGCTCGCGGTCCGGTGCCGCGCGGTGGCGGGACGGCGCGACGCGGATGACGGCGTCGTACCGCTCGGCCAGCTCGCCGGTGAAGCGGTCGGCCGGCCGGCGGTGGACGCTCGCGTGGGCCACGCCGGGCAGGAGTTCGGGGAGGCGTTCGACGAAGCGGGGCGGCACCCGGAGGCCGGAGTGGGTGCTCAGCGCGGGGTCGGCGAGGTCGGCGAGGACGACGACGCCGTCGTCGGGGAGCAGCCCGAGGAGCGAGTCGAGGACGCCGGTCAGGTGGTCGAGGTCCGGCAGGAACTGCACCGTGCTGGCCAGGACGACGACGTCGAACGGCCCGTCGACCCGCTCGGCGGCCTCGTCGGCGAAGCACACCACACCCTCGACCTGGCCGCCGGCGCGGAGTCCGGCCTCCTCGCTGCGGGCCACGGCCACCGGTGAGGGGTCGACGGCGACGTAGCGGGACGCCCACGGTGCCAGGGCCTCGACGATCAGGCCGGATCCGCAGCCGATCTCCAGCACGGCGGGCCGTTCGGCGGGCGTCGCGGCCCGGACGAACCGTGCCACGTGGTCCTGGTAGGCCCGGACGTCTTCCGCGGTGCAGGGCCGTTCCGAGGGACGCATGTTGAAGCCGGCCGCTTCGAGGGGGTCCGGGGAGCCGGACACGTAGTCGAAGAGGTCGACGACCCGCTCGGGCCGGAAGGTGGCCGACCAGGAGAACTCCTCGGGGATGTCCGGACACAGGACGTGGCGCAGCGACGGCACCTCCCACCGGAACTCCTGCACGGCGGGCAGCGAGGCGCGGTCGGTGAGCACCGCCGCCACGCCGAGCTGGTCGAGCAGTCCGACCACCCGGGCGGCGGGCCAGACCGGGTCGAGCGGGACGTAGGAGGCGCCGGCCTTGAGCACCGCCAGCATGCCGACGAGGGCGGAGGCGCCGCGCTCGCCGTGGATGCCGACGGTGGAGCCGCGGCCCAGCCCGAGCTCGCGCAGGAGGCGGGCCAGCCGGTTGGAGCGGCGGTCGAGTTCGCCGTGGGTGAGGACCTGCCGGTCGGAGGTCACGATCGCGGGGTGGTCGGGGTACCGCCGGGCGGCCTCGGCGATCAGATCGGTGATCGTGGCGTCGTCGCGGAACGGCCGGGCGGTCTCGTTCCAGGCGCTCCAGGGGGCGTGCGGAGCCGACAGCGGCGGGGCGGGCATCGGCGGGGCGCTCACGTGGCCCCTGCCGGCGATGCCTCGTGGGCCGCCAGGGCGCCGGCCAGTGCGTCCACCGTGGGGTGGGTGAAGAACATGCGGAGCGGCAGGCGCGCGCCGAGCAGGGCCCCGAGCGCGGCCATGATGCCGGCCACCAGCAGGGAGTTCCCGCCGGCCTCGAAGAAGTCCTCGTCGTCGCCGAAGTCGTCGTGTTCCAGCGCGTCCGCCCACTGGGCCCGCACCTGGGCGCGCAGCAGTTCGAGGTCCGGGCCGTCGTGGCCGGTCCGGTCCGGGCTCACCAAGCCGACCGATCCTAAGTTGTCCACCGCTGTCTCCTGCGTCTCTCTCGGGGCTCTGCTTCGTCCCGTCGCCGCGCCGGCGGCGGGATCCGTCGTCGTGTGCGCGTTCGCGCTCACGCGGCCGAGGGGTCCGACAGGGTGTCAGCCTGCCGTGGCGGCCGGCTGTTGTCCGGGAATCTTTCAGAGGTCAGTCAGGGTTGGCGGCACCGGACCGCGGTGACTGGCCATGCTCACGTACATGGGTACTCACACGAAAAGCCGTTGGTTCGTCGGTGTCCCTCACGACGGCGTCCAGGAGTGCGTGCTGTACGCCTTTCCGCACGCGGGTGCCGGCGTGGCCACGGTGCGTCAGCTGTGCGTCGAGCTGTCCGACTCCTTCGACGCCTTCGCGGTGCGCCTGCCGGGCCGGGAGTCCCGCCTCGGGGAGCCGGTGGAGACCGTCATGGCGGAGCTCGCCGACAAGCTCGCCGGCGAACTGCTCGACCACGCGCAGGGACGGCCGGTGGTGCTGTACGGCCACTGCGCGGGCTCGTCGATCGCCTACGAGGTGGCACGGCGCCTGGGTCCGGCCACCGTGCGGGCGCTGGCCGTCTCCTCGCACCCGGCTCCCGGGAGCGTCCGCCGCGAGCCGACGTGGGCGTTGCCGCGGCCGGACTTCCTCCGGCAGGTCGTCACGGACGGGTACCTCCCGTCGCAGCTCCTCGCCAACGAGGAGCTGCTCGACATCGTCGAGCCCGCCCTGCGCGCCGACTACGAGCTCGTCGAGGCGTACGAGCTGGAGCTGTACGAGAGCGGTGCCGCCGAGCCCGTCGCGGTGCCGACGGTGGCCGTGTACGGCCGCGACGACCACACCGTCGCCCCTGACCGGATCGAGGCGTGGTCCGCGCTCACCACGGGGCCGTTCCGGGTCGTGCCGCTGCCGGGCAGCCACGACCTGCCGACCAGCCACCCCGCGGACCTGGCGGCGGTCCTCCGCGGGACCCTGGCCCCCGTCGCCTGACCCTGCCCTGCCGGAGCGGGGCCGCTCGGGGCCCCGCGGGCGGCCGCCGGGCGCGGTTGCCCGCGGGCGGCGGGCCACCGGCCGCGGGGGCCGGGAAGGGGCTGTTACCCTGCTGGGGAACGTTGACCGATTCGTCGAGGAGCCCAGACATGGTGGTGGACGACGACATCTCCGGGTGATACCCGGACCCGACAGGCCACCGGCCGGTGCGCGGACGCACCGCCGCCGTCGTGGCCTCGTTGTCGTTCCTTCCTTCCCTGTGTCTGCCGCCGAGGCAGAAGTGTTTCTCTGCCTCCCTCCCGCACGAGGTCACCTCCATGTCCGACGCCCGCGTCGTCTGCACCAACCTGTCCTTCTCCTGGCCCGACGACACCCCCGTCCTCGACGGCCTGTCCTTCACCCTCGGCACCGGCCGCACCGGCCTGGTCGCCCCCAACGGCACCGGCAAGAGCACGCTGCTCAAGCTGGTCGCCGGTGAGCTCGAACCCCGCGCCGGATCGGTCTCCGTGGCCGGCACGCTCGGCCACCTGCCGCAGACCCTCCCCCTGACCGGCGACCTCACGGTCGCCGAGGTGCTGGGCGTCGCCGCCGTCGTCCGGGCCATCGACGCCGTCGAGTCCGGGGACGTCGCCGAGGAGCACTTCACGACCATCGGCGACGACTGGGACATCGAGGAACGCACCCGCGCCCAGCTCGACCGCCTCGGTCTTGCGGACCTCACCCTGGACCGGCGCCTGGCCACCCTCAGCGGCGGCCAGATCGTCTCCCTGGGCCTCGCCGCGCAGTTGCTGAAGCGGCCCGACGTGCTCCTGCTCGACGAGCCCACCAACAACCTGGACGCGGACGCCCGCCACAAGCTGTACGCCGTGCTGGAGGACTACAACGGCTGTCTGCTCCTGGTCAGCCACGACCGCGCCCTGCTGGACCGCATGGAGAACATCGCGGAGCTCGACTCCGGCGAACTGCGGTTCTACGGCGGCAACTTCACCGACTACGAGGCGGCGGTGCGGGCCGAGCAGGAGGTCGCGGAGCGCAACGTCCGCAACGCCGAGCAGGAGTTGAAGCGGGAGAAGCGGGAGATGCAGCAGGCCCGCGAGCGCGCCGAGCGCCGGCAGAGCAACGCGGCCCGCAACCTGAAGAACGCGGGTCTGCCCCGCATCTTCGCCGGGGCCATGAAGCGGGGCGCCCAGGAGTCCGCCGGGCGGGCCGGCCAGGTGCACGCCGGCCGGGTCGGCGAGGCGCAGGCCCGGCTGGACGAGGCCGGGCGCGCGCTGCGCGACGAGCAGCGCATCACCCTGGACCTGCCGGACACGAACGTGCCCGCCGGGCGCACCCTGTTCTCCGGCGAGAACGTCCAGGTCCGCCTCGGCGGCAGGGACGTCTTCGCGGACGGCGGCGTCGACCTGACCATCCGCGGGCCGGAGCGCATCGCGCTGACCGGCCCGAACGGCGCGGGCAAGAGCACGCTGCTGAAGGTGCTCAGCGGTGACCTGACGCCGCTCGGCGGGGAGACCAGGCGGGCCGACGGCCGCGTCGCCCATCTGTCGCAGCGCCTGGACCTGCTGGACGAGGACCGCACCGTCGCCGAGAACTTCGCCGAGCACGCGCCCGGGCGGCCGGAGGCCGAGCGGATGAACCTGCTCGCCCGCTTCCTCTTCCGGGGGCCGCGCGCCCATCTGCCCGTCGGCGTCCTCTCCGGCGGTGAGCGGCTGCGCGCCACGCTGGCGTGCGTGCTGTGCGCCGAACCGGCTCCCCACCTGCTCCTCCTGGACGAGCCGACCAACAACCTGGACCTGGTCGGCGCGGGCCGACTGGAGGACGCCCTCAACTCCTACCAGGGGGCTTTCGTGGTGGTCAGCCACGACGAGCGGTTCCTGCGCGAGATCGGCGTGCGACGGTGGCTGCGGCTGGCCGACGGCCGGCTGAGCGAGGCGGGCGCCCCCGAGGTGTGAGCCGTCGCGTGTCGCCCTGGCCCGTGCCGAGGCACCCCGCCCCACGGGCCGTCCACCGATCACGTTCTGGACGGACCTCATGCCTCACCCCGCTCTGCTCGCCCACGACCTCGTCCGCACCCTCGACGGCCGGCGGGTGCTCGACGGCGTCTCCCTGACCGCCTCGCCCGGCCGGCGCATCGGGCTCATCGGCGAGAACGGCGTCGGCAAGTCGACCCTGCTGCGCCTGCTGGCCGGGGCCGACGAGCCCGACTCCGGCCACGTCACCCGACCGGCCGCGCTGGGCTTCCTCCATCAGGAGATGCCGTACGACAGCGACGCGACGATCTCCGACGTCCTCGACGATGCCCTGCGCGAGGTCCGCGAGGACCTGCTCGAACTGGAACGGCTGGCCGAACGGCTGGCCCGGACCGCGCAGGACGCGCCGGGCCAGGCCGACCTGCTCGACGCGTACGCCGTCCGCCTGGAGCAGGCGCAGGCCCGGGACGCGTGGGACGCCGACCGGCGTGCCACGCTGGTGCTCGACGGCATCGGTCTCGGCGCCCTCGCGCACGACCGGACGCTCGGTTCGCTGTCCGGCGGTCAGCGCGGCCGGCTCGCCCTGGCCGCGCTGCTGGTCCGGCAGCCCACCGCCCTGCTGCTGGACGAACCGACCAACCACCTCGACGACGACGCGGCCGCCTTCCTCGAGGAACGGCTGCGCGCCCTGCCCGGCGCGGTCGTGCTGGCCAGCCACGACCGCGCCTTCCTGGACGCCGTGTGCACGGACCTCGTCGACCTCGACCCCGCCCTGGACGGGCCGGTCCGCTACGGCGGCAACTACACCGCCTACCTGGCCGGGAAGCGTGCCGCCCGCGAGCGCTGGGAGCGCCGCCGGGCGGAGGAGCAGGAGGAGCTGGCGGCCCTGCGGGTTTCCACGGAGCTGACCGCGCACCGCGTCGCGCCGGACCGGGGGCGGCGCGACAACGAGAAGATGGGTTACGGCCGCCGCGGGAACCGGGTGCAGCACCAGATCTCCCGGCGGGTGCGCAACGCCTCCCGGCGCCTGGACGAGCTGGAACGCGGCCAGGTCGGCGAGCCTCCGCCGCCGCTGCGGTTCGTGAGCACGGCGCTGGCCTCGCCCGCGGAGGAGGGGGAGGGGCCGCTGGTGTCCCTCACGGACGTCGCGGTTCCGGGCCGGCTGGCGCCGGTGTCCGCCGAGGTGCCGGAGACCGACCGTCTCCTCGTCACGGGCGGCAACGGGGCGGGGAAGTCGACGCTGCTGGCCGTGCTGGCCGGACGCCTCGACCCCGAGGGCGAGGTGCGGCGGCGGCCCGGACTGACCGTGGGACAGCTCGCGCAGGACACGGTCTTCGACCGGCCGGAGCGGTCGGCCCGGCTCACCTACGAGCTGACGCTGGGCGACGAACGGGCGGAGGCGGTGCCGCTCGACTCCCTGGGCCTGCTGCACGCGGCGGACCTCGACAAGCCGGTCGGCGCGCTCTCGGTCGGCCAGCGGCGGCGGCTCGCGCTGGCCCTCCTGGTGGCGATGCCGCCGCAGTTGCTGCTGCTCGACGAGCCCACCAACCACCTGTCGCCGAGCCTGTGCGACGAACTGGAGGAGGCGTTGCACACCGGGCCCGGGGCGATCGTGGTGGCCAGCCACGACCGCTGGCTCCGCAGGCGCTGGCGGGGCCGCGAACTCCCCCTGGCCCCTCGCGGGTGACGCCCGGTTCGCGGCCACGTCGCGCCCCGGGCCCCGCGAGCCTTCGCGCGGGCCACCGCGGTGGCTCTCGGGGACCGCGGCCGGGCGTAGCGGCCGGCACCCGCGTGCGGGCGACAGCGGGGCGTCACCGGGTCGCGGGTCGCGGGTCGCGGGGCGCGGGTGGCGGGGCGCCGGGGGATGTCGGCCGTCAGTGCGTCGCCGGGCCGAACCGGCGCCTGTACGCGGACGGCGTGATGCCGGTCTCGCGGCGCATCAGGGTGCGCAGGTGGGCGGCGGTGCCGAGCCCGCTGCGTCGGGCGACCACCTCGAAGCGGGACTCGCCGCGCTCGATCAGCCGGCACGCCAGGGCGAGGCGTTCCCCCGTCAGCCAGGCCAGCGGCGTGGTGCCCAGTTGTGCCTGGAAGCGGCGGTGCAGCGTGGCCGGACTGACCGCCGCACGCGCCGCGAGGCCGGACACGGTGAGGGGTGAGTCGAGGCGTTCCTGGGCCCAGGCCAGGACGGGTGCCAGGGACTCGTCCGGCACGTCGGGCATGGGACGCTCCACGAACTGCCGCTGCCCGCCGTCGCGGTGGGCCGCGAAGACCAGGCGCCGGCTCACGGCGTTGGCGATCTCCGCGCCGTGGTCGCGGCGGACGACGTGCAGGCCGAGATCGAGCGCCGCCGCACTGCCTGCCGCGGTGAGGATGTCGCCGTCGTCCACGAAGAGCACGTCCGTCTCGAGCTGGACGGAGGGGAAGCGGGTGCGGAAGGAGTCCGCCCACTGCCAGTGCGCGGTGGCCCGGCGTCCGTCGAGGACACCCGCCTCGGCCAGGGTGAAGGCGCCGCTGCAGAAGCCGAGCAGGCGCGCGCCCCGGGCGTGTGCCCGGCGGACGGCGTCGAGCACGGCGGGCCGGCGGGGTACCTCGGTGTCCGGGCGGTTGGGGACGATCAGGGTGTCCGCCGCGTCGGCCGCCTCCAGGCCGGCGACTCCCGTGAGCGTGAAGAACCCGTCGCGCATCAGGGTGCGGGGCTCGGGCGAGCAGAGCCCGAAGTCGTAGAGGTCGCGGCCGAGCTCCGGTCGGCGCAGGCCGAAGACCTCGGTGGCGCAGCCGAGTTCGAAGGGGTTGGAGTTCTCGTCGACGATCACGACGACCCGGTGCGCGCCCGCAGCGCGAGCCCCGTGCGAGGATTCTTTCGACATGTGCGATTTCTAGCACTCACGGCGGTCGGCCGGAAGGGCCGAGGGTGGGCGCATGAACAGCGAACCCATCTCCCTCGGCAAGGCTCTGGCCTCCTTCGACGCCTTGTGGAGCCCTCGTATCGTCACGCGCGTCAACGACTACGACGTCCGCGTCGCCAAGGTCGAGGGCGAACACGTCTGGCACGCGCACGACGACACCGACGAGTTCTTCCTCGTACTCGACGGCGAGCTGCGCATCGCCCTGCGCGAGCCGGACGGGGAGCGGACGGTCGTGCTCCCGCGGGGGGCGGTCTTCACCGTCCCCCGCGGCACGGAGCACAGGCCGTTCGCTCCGTCCGGCGCCGCGATCCTCATGTTCGAGCCCACCGGGACACCGAGCGTGGGCGATCGCCACGACGAGATCCCGGACCACGTCGACGCGACGACCGGACACGCGCTCGGCACCTGACCCGGCCGGGGCGGGAACGCCCCGGCCGGGCCTCGGGTGGTGCCGGCGCTCCGGGGTCAGTGGTCGGAGCAGCAGGCGGTCTGGTGGCGCACCTCGAAGGGGATCAGGGCGTCCGCGCCCCGCTGGACGAGCAGGACGCACCGTCCGTCGCGCCACACGGGGCGGGCGAAGCCGGTCAGGTCGAGGCCGGTGTCCGGGGTGACGACCGTGCCGGCGAGTCCCTCGACGGCGTCGAGGCAGCTCGCGGCGACCGCCTCGGCGGGGGTGGTGCGGCGTTCGACGGGGGTGCGTCCCGGGTAGCGGGCCAGCCGGCCGGCGGTCCGGTGCCGTGCCTCCTCGACGGCGGTGCCGGAGTCGCCGACGGCGGCGTCGGGGAGCGCGGCCCGCAGCCGGGCGGCGACCTCGCCGGGTTCCGGCCCGTCCGACCAGCTCACCACGGCCACGAACCGGCCGACCGGTTCCCGCACCGTGTGCGTGCTGACGACGTGGTCCTCGCCCGGGAACAGACCCGCCAGCGCCTCGTCGAGGTCGTGGACCAGGTGCTCGGCCGCGCCGAGGCTGCCGGCCGCCCGGTCCACGGCCACCGCTCTGCGTGCCGTACTCACCGGACCGGGAGCACCCAGATCGGGTTCGTGTAGAACCACAGGTCCAGCCAGGGGTCGGCGTCGCCGACCACGTCGATCGCCGGGCCGGCCGGGTCGATCCGGGGGCCGAGGTAGCCGGGCTGCTGCCGGTTGCCGTCGGTGCCGCGCAGCCGCACGTAGAACGCCTCCTCCAGTACGCCCAGGTCGTGGCGGAGGGTGAAGGTGCCGGTGCGGCCGGAGGTGTCCGTCTGGACGACGACCCGGGTGTCCGGGGCGGTCAGCTTGTCGTGGTCGGAGTCGGCGTGGGCCGGGTCCACGGCGCCGCGGATCAGGTCGACCCGGTTGAGCCGGGGCAGGAACATGCCCCAGTTGGGCACGTCCTGAGCGGTGACGGTGACGACCAGTTCGAGCCGGCTGCCGCGCTTCGCGGTCAGGGTGCCGCCGAGGGTCTCCTCGCCGCGGCCGCGGCCCGAGGCCACCAGCCGGACGTCGAGGTTCTTCACCAGGTTGCCGTGGTCGACCCAGATCCGGCCCTCGCGGATGCCCCGCATCACCGCCGTGTAGCCTCGGGCGGACGCGCCGACGTGGGTGCGGCTGTACATGCCGGGCCAGAAGTCACCGAGTTCGAGGTTGACCTGGCCGGCGTAGACGGGGTCGCCGTAGCGGCCGTCGCGGTCGAAGCGGGCCGAGTCCGAGCCGTTGGGACGGCGGGAGGTGTCGCCCCAGTTGCGGTGCGAGTCGGAGTTGGCGGAGATTGACCACGCCTTGCCCTCGGCCAGCAGCGAGTCCCACAGGCCGCCCACGGTGGCCGTGTAGAAGTCGAAGCCGCCCCACGAGCGGTAGCTCTCCGGCGGGTAGCCGGGGAACGAGCTGGGTCCGGCGGAGTTGCCGTAGCCGCCCCGCGCGTCGCCGGGACCGTAGCCGGCGCGGATGCCCGCGGCCTGGTGGCCGGGCGCGCCCTCCCAGCCCACCGCGATCCGCGGGTCGGCGTCGCGCCAGGCCCGCACCTCGTGGGGGCTGTCGATGCCGTTGCGCGCCGGGTGGTTGGCGAGGAACAGGGCGTCCTCGACGCGGCGCCGGTCCTTCTGCCGCCCCAGCCACTGGATGCCGGCGACGGCCAGCGCCTCGTTCTGCGGGGTGTTGTCGCGGGCGTTCCTGACGCTGCCGTCGTAGTCGTTCTCGAACTGCTTGAGGACCTCGACCTCGTTCTTCCCCGGCGCGACGAAGACGGTGCCGTGCTCGGCGGCGGGGATGTTCCACTCCAGGCCCTGGAAGATCAGGGTGTCCTTCAGTTCGGCACGCGCCGCCCGGATGTCCGGGTTCACGAGGTCCACGCCGAGGCGGGCGTGGGTGGCGCCGCCGTGGTCGGTGATGACCAGCCAGTCGAGGCCGTAGGCGGCGGCGTGCCGCGCCTGGTCCATGACGGTGTACTGGCCGTCGGAGGAGTACTGGGTGTGGATGTGGTGGTCGCCGGCCAGCCAGTGCCGGACGCCCCTGCCTCCGTGGCCGTGGCCGTCCTGGCCACGACCTCGGCCGGCCTCGTCGGCCATGGCGGGGGTGACTCCCAGCATCCCGGAGAACCCGACGGTGACGGCGCCGGTGACGCCGGCGGCCCTCAGCAGCCGGCGGCGGGAGAGTTCACGCGGCGTCAGGTCCTTGTCGGAGGCGGAGGCGTCCGCGGCGGCCCGGGTCACCGGGTCGACCTCGTGCGCGTGGGGGTGGGTGTGGCTGTGGGAGTGCGGGTGGGAGTGCGGGTGGGAGTGGGTGTGCCCGTGGTGGTCCGACACGTCGGCCCTTTCTCGTGGTGAACGAGGTGGAAGGGAGGTCTGGTGGGCGCAGCGAATCCCGGTGCTCCTGCCGGGAAGGGGCGCCGGGGTGGCGGACGTCTGACCATCGGGTGAAGCCGAGGAGCCGGAACCGGCCACCGGCGGGCCGGCCGGGGCGCGTGTTCCGCGCCTTAAGGAACTCCACACCCGAGCACCCCACTCCGGTCATGCACCGGTCAGGCCCGGTCGGCAGAACAAGGACTGACGGCGGCCCGCCCGGCCCGCCGCTCCGTGTTCCTCCGGCCCTCAGGAGAACCCCGATGACCGTCGTCCTGGCCGACCCTTCCCGGCCCGAGCTCTCCGGCGTTCCGCCCCGCTACGCCGTCGCCCTCGCCCGTACGGAGGCGGAGGTGCGCGCCGCCCAGCGGCTGCGCCACGAGGTGTTCGCCGGCGAGATGGGCGCCGTGCTGTCCACCCCTCTGCCGGGGCACGACGTCGACGCCTTCGACGAGTACTGCGACCACCTTCTCGTCCGCGAGACCACCACCGGCCAGGTCGTCGGCACCTACCGGCTGCTGCCCCCGGAACGCGCCGCGGCCGCCGGACGGCTGTACGCGGAGACGGAGTTCGACCTGCGCGCCCTGGCGCCGCTGCGCTCCGGGATGGTCGAGGTCGGCCGGTCCTGCGTCCACCCGGACCACCGGGACGGGGCGGTCATCGCTCTCGTCTGGGCCGGCATCGCCCGCTACATGACCGAGCGCGGTCACGAGTGGCTGGCCGGCTGCTGTTCCCTCCCCCTGGCCGACGGCGGCGGGTCGGCCTCGGCGGCGTGGGAGCGGGTCCGTGCCGGGCACCTCTCCCCCGAGGAGTACCGCGTCACCCCGCTGCGCGCCTGGCAGCCGCAGGAGCCGCCCTCCGGGCGGGCCCCGCTGCCCGCGCTGCTCCGCGGTTACCTCCGGCTGGGCGCCCAGGTGTGCGGCGCGCCCGCCCACGACCCGGAGTTCGGCGTCGCCGACCTGTACGTCCTGCTGCGGATGAGCGACATCGACCAGCGCTACCTGCGCCACTTCCTCTCCCTGACGCCCGCCGCCGGATGAACCCCTGGGACCCGACGGCGCCGTGCGCCGTGCCGTCCTGCGTGGAGGCGTTCCCGCGGGTGGGGCGGGCGCGCGCCGCGGCCCGTGCCGGAGCACTGCTCGCGCTGCTCCTGGCCGGGCTGGCGGCCTGCCCGTTCACCCGGCTGCTCCCCCGCCGGGCGGTCCGGCTGTGGTGCCGGGGCGTCGTCCGGGCGGCGGGGGCACGCGTCAGGGTGTCCGGCGCCGCACCGGGGCGCGGTGGGCTGCTGCTGGTCGCGAACCACGTCTCGTGGCTGGACGTCGCGCTGCTCGCCTCGGTCCGCCCCGCGCGGATGCTCGCCAAGGCCGAGATCCGGCGGTGGCCGGTGGCGGGGCGGCTGGCCGCGTTCGGGGCCGTCTTCATCGACCGGCAGCGGCTGCGGGCCCTGCCCGGCACCGTCGCCGGGCTGGCGGAACTCCTGCGCGGGGGCGCCGCGGTGGCGGTCTTCCCCGAGGGCAGCAGCTGGTGCGGCCGGGCCCAGGGACGCTTCCGGCCCGCCGTCTTCCAGGCGGCCCTGGACGCGGGCGTGCCCGTCCAGCCGGTCCGTCTCCGTTACCGCTTCTCCGACGGCACGCCGGCCACCGCCGCCGCGTTCGTGGGCGACGACACCCTCCTGGCCTCGGTGTGGCGCGTGATGAGCGTGCGGGGGCTGGTGGCCGAGGTGGACGTCCGGCCCGTGCTCGGCGCCGGGAGCCACCCGGACCGCCGCGCCCTGGCCCGTGCCGCGCAGCCGTACGCCGCCGATCCGCTGCACGGTCCGGCGGGGGGGGAGGCCACCCTGAGGTGCGGCGCGCGGGCGCGCGGGACCGCAGCGTACCCGTTCCCGGCGCGTCCTCGCCGGCCTCGCCCGCGCCCGTGTCGGCGTGAGGGCGGCGGAGCGGCCGACCACGAGCCGCCCGTACCCGTGCATTCGCCGGGGCCACCGGCATACGATGCCCCGACCTGGCCGAGCGGAAGGGCTTCCATGGCGGAACTTCCCGGCGCACGCGCGGAGTTGGAGCGGCTCGCCGACGACCTGCGGGAGCGGATCGGGGAGTTGGCCGAACGGCTGACCCCCGGCGCCGACCTCGGCATGCTCTTCCCCCGCGAGCCGTCGGTCGTCGACCGGCACGAGCCCCCGGGCTTCCGGTACACCGTCATGGCCCGCGGACGCCGACCCGGCGGGCTCGGCGCCCCGGCACTCGTCGCCCACGCGGCGGACCTCCTCGGCCGCCTGGACTGGGACGTCACGGACAGGGAGGGGGACGCGGAGGACGCGAAGGCCGGGACGGACGCGGAGGCCGGGACGGACGGGAGAGCCGCCCTCAGCGGCGGCACCGGCCACCGGCACGTCCTCACCGCCCGCCACCCGGACGGCAGCGTCATCGAGGTGCGGGTGGACGCCGGCGGCCCGACCGTGCTGTACATCGGGCGGACACCCGTCGTGGCCCTGTACGAGCCGGAGGAGTTCCGGTGGCCGGAGCCGGTGCGGACGCCCGGCACCGTCACGCCCGGCCACCTGCTCTGCTACGAGTGCGACGGCCTGGGCGCCTGCGCCTGCTGCGGGGGCCGCGGGTGGCTGCCCGACGAGCCGCACGGGCGCAGCCGCTGCCCCGAGTGCGCGACCCGGCGCGTCTGCCCGATCTGCCGCGGCGCGGGCCAGCTTCCCGTGTCCCTGCTGTCGCCGTACCAGCGGACGATGTACCCCGAGCTGGACGGGTGACCGTCCTGCCGCGTGTCCGTGCCGGACGACGTCGACGCTCACGCGCGTTCCGCCTGTTCGGCGGCGCCTGAGGCCGGGATCACGGCGGGGGCGGAGCGGCGGGCCAGGTCGGGCAGGACGGTGGCCAGGCCGGCCAGGGCCATGATCGCGCCGAGCCAGAGCGGGGCGCGAAGACCCCAGGCGTCGATCACGAGGGCGCCGAGGGAGGAGCCCAGGATAATGCCGAGGGTGATGAAGGAGGAGTGGACGGTGTTGACCAGCGGGCCGGCGTTCCCTGTGCGCTGGACGCGGGTCGCCATCGCCGGGTTCATGGTGACGCCGACCAGGCCGATGCCCATCATGCAGAGCACGGCCGGTGCGGGCAGGTCGGCGAGCAGCGCGAAGCCGGCCAGGAACACGGCGTTGAGGACGAGGCCGACGGCGAGCACGGGGACGGTGTGGCGGTCGGCGAAGCGGCCGACGACGTTGTTGCCGACGACGGTGGCGGCGCCGTAGGCGATCAGCAGGAGCGGGACGGTGCCGGTGGAGAAGCCGGTGAGTTCGGTGAGGATCGGGTTGAAGTAGCTGAAGGCGGAGAAGGTGGCGCCGATGATGAGCGTGCTGGTGGACAGTGCCGACCAGAGTCCGGGCCGCTTGAAGACGCCGATCTCCTGACGGATGCCGCCGCCGCTGTCGGCGCGCTCGACGCGGGGCACGCCGAACCAGGTGGCCGCGGCGGCGACCACGGTGATGAGTCCGATGGTCCAGAACGCCGCGCGCCAGCCGAAGCGTTCGCCTACCAGGGTGGAGATGGGCAGTCCGAGCAGGGTGCCCAGCATCAGGCCGTTCATGGCGACGGCGATCGCCCGGCCGCGGATCTCCGGGCGGGTGATCCGGACGCACAGCGAGATGGCCACGCCGAAGAACGCCTGGGCGGCGATGCCGGTGACGATCCGCGCGGCCAGCATCGTGGAGTAGCCGGTCGCCGTGGCGGCCAGCACGTTGCCCGCCAGGAAGACGACGAACAGCGTCAACAGGGCCGTCCGGGGAGGGAACTTCATGAGCGCCATGGTGAGGAACGGCCCGCCCACCGCCATGGCCACCGCGAACGCGGTGATGAGGTATCCGATCTGCGGGATGGTGACGTTCAGACCGTCGGCCATCTGCGGCATCAGTCCGGCGACCACGAACTCGCTGGTCACCATGGCGAAGATGCCGAGGGCCAGGACGTATACGGCACGGGGCAAGGCGGTGTCTCCTTACGGGACCGACGCCACCGGCGTGGGGGGCGGGTGACGTGGGGATGACGAGTTATGGATTACTCAGTCCAAAACACGGACACGCACAGGTGCCGCCCAGAGGGCGCTTGGCTCAGCGGGTCAGCGGGTCAGCGCGTCGAGGGTGACCTCGGCGATCGACTCGAGCGCGGCCCGGTCGGCACCGCCCTGGCTGGAGATGCGCATGCCGCCGATCGCCGCGTTGACGAAGCGGGCCAGCGCTCCGGCGTCCCGCTGGGAGGTGATGCTGCCGTCCCGGCGGCCCTCCTCGATCACCGCGCGCAGCACCGCGAGCCTGCGGGCCGTGTCGCGCTCCAGCAGTCGCGCCGCCCGGCTGTCGTGGGCGGCCAGTTCGACGGTGGTGTTCACGGTCAGGCAGCCCAGGCTGCGGCCGCCGGCCCGGTGCTCGGTCTCACCGTCGACCACCATCGCGAACAGGTCGCGGATGCGGTCGGCGGCACGGCGCCGAGGGTCTTCCAGGACGGCCAGCTGAGCGGTGGTCATGGTGTCGATGTAGTGGGCCAGCGCCCGCTCGAACAGGTCGCGCTTGCTCGTGAAGGTGTTGTAGATGCTGCTGCGCCCCAGCCCGGTGGCTTCGCACAGGTCCTGCGTGGAAGTGGCCTCGTAGCCCTTCTCCCAGAACGTGCGCATCGCCGCGTCCAGGGCCCGTTGCTCGTCGAACATCCGCGGTCGGGCCATGGCGCCAGCCTAGCCGTTTTGGATCGACCGTTGCAATACAGGGAACTCTCCCTGCGCGAGGACCGACAGCCGTCATGCGGTTCACCGAAGGGCACGGGTGAGGAGCCGCCCCGCTCGGGGCGGCCTCAGCCCCAGTCCTGCAGTTGCTGGAGCAGGTCGGCGTCGCCCTCGATCCGCAGCGAGCCGGCCGGGATGCGCATGTACATGAGCAGAGCCATCTCGCTCGCCGTGCCGTGGACGGCGGCGGTGGGCTTGCTCCCGGCGGCCTCCGCCGGGGTGAGGCGGGTGAAGCGGGAACCGGCGGCGTCCACTGTCTGGCGCCAGGAGCCGGCCGAGGCCGCGTGGTAGTCCATGGTGGCGGGCTCGCCCGGCCACGGGACCGTGCCGGTGCAGACGGTGGCGAGGAACTCCTCGATGGCGTCGACCGCCTCGGTCGTCGGCAGCTCCTGAGGGGCACCGGAGGCCAGTTGGGCGTCATAGGTGTGGATCAGCGATTCCGCGACGCGGCGGCGGGCCACGGCGGCCCCTGTGTGCGGCGAGGCCAGCGGCTCCCACCAGGCCCAGCAGCCCCGGTCCGGGCCGGCCTCGCGCAGGGCGGTGAGCAGTCGCTCCGTCGAGTCGGCCAGCCAGGTTATGAGGGCCTCGCGCTCCCTGGGCGCCGCCAGGCCGTCCTTGCTCGGCCGCTCGTCGCCCGGCACGGTGTGCAGCACGATGTAGGCCCAGAAGCGGTCTCCCTCGCTGAGGTGGTTCGCCAGGTCGTACAGCGTCCAGCCCGGGCAGGACGGGACGTCGGCGTCGAGGCTCGGGGCCGCGGCGACAGCCGCGCGGAACGCGGCGGAACGCTCGTCGATCCGCCGCAGCAGGGTGGGGAAGTGCAGATGATCAGTCACGCGGTCCTTGTACCACCCGGGCCGGGACTCCCGCACGCGATTGCGACCGATCGGCACCCGCAGCGGGACTCGCGCGCACCTGCCGTGCCGGACGCGTCGGCCACGGGCCCGGAACCGCAAGCCGTCCGCGCGGAACGCGGTGGGGCGCCCGCGGGTGGCGGGCGGCCCCAGGCCGGGAGGGGTGGGGGGTCAGCCGACGAGGGTCTTGCCGGTGTCCGGGGTGGTGGGGCCGTCGCCGGCCTCCTCGGCGAGGCGCTCCAGGCCGCTGGTGGTCTTCAGCGGCTTCTCCTTCACGAACAGCACCGCGATCAGCGCGAGGAACGCGAACGGGGTGGCGATCAGGAACAGGTCGGCGGTGGCGACCCCGTAGGCGTGCTCCACGATGTCCCGCATGGGTGCGGGCAGGGTGCTGAGGTCCGGGACGCTGTGGCCGCCGCCGCCCGAGGCCTCCGTGGTCCCCGCGGGGACGCCGGCCTCCTGCAGGCCCTTGGTCATCTCGTCGGCGACCCGGTTGGCGAGGATCGCGCCGAGGACGGAGGTGCCGATGGTGCCGCCCATGCTGCGGAAGAAGGAGAGCACCGAGGTCGCGGCGCCCAGTTCGGCGGCCGGGACGTCGTTCTGCGCGGCGAGCACCAGGTTCTGCATCAGCATGCCGACGCCGATGCCGAGGACGGCCATGTAGAGGCTGAGCAGGCCGAAGTGGGTGCCGGCGTCGATGAGGGAGAGCAGGGCGAGGCCGGCGGTCATGATCACCGCGCCCGCCACCAGGTAGCCCTTCCACTTGCCGGTGCGGCTGATCAGCTGTCCGGCGACGGTGGACGACACCAGCAGGCCCAGGATCATCGGCAGGCTCATCAGGCCCGCGACGGTGGGCGACTTGCCGAGGGAGACCTGGAAGTACTGCGAGAGGAAGACGGTGCCGCCGAACATCGCGACGCCGACGAGGAGGCTGGCGACGGTGGTGAGGGTGACCGTGCGGTTGCGGAAGATGTCGAGGGGGATGACCGGCTCGGCGGCGCGGGCCTCGACCAGGACCGCCAGGACCAGCAGCAGGACGCCTCCGGCGACGAGCGCGGCGGTCTGCCAGGACGCCCAGTCGAACTGGTTGCCGGCGAGCGAGACCCAGATGAGGAGCGCGCAGACGCCGGCGACGATGAGGAACGCGCCGAGCCAGTCGATCTTCGCCTCGCGCTTGACGGTGGGCAGCTTCAGCGTGCGCTGCAGCAGCAGGATCGCGATGAGGGCGAAGGGCACGCCGATGAAGAAGCACCAGCGCCAGCCGAGCCATTCGGTGTCGACGAGCACACCGCCGATGAGCGGTCCGGCCACCGTGCCGACGGCGAAGACCGCGCCGAAGATGCCGGAGTACTTGCCCAGGTCCCGGGGCGGGATGACGGCGGCCATGACGACCTGGGCGAGTGCGGTCAGACCGCCCGCGCCGATGCCCTGCACGACCCGGCTGAAGATCAGCAGGGTGGTGTCCTGGGAGAAGCCCGCCAGGAGGGAGCCGACCACGAACATCAGCAGGGAGAGCTGGAGCAGCAGCTTCTTGTTGAACAGGTCGGACAGCTTGCCCCACAGGGGCACCGTCGCGGTCATGGCGAGGAGCTCGGCGGTGACGACCCAGGTGTAGGACGACTGGCTGGCGCCGAGGTCGGTGATGATCGTGGGCAGCGCGTTGGACACGACGGTGCCCGCGAGGATGGCGACGAACATGCCGGCCATCAGGCCGTACATGGTCTGGAGTATCTGCCGGGAGGTCATGGGGGCGGGGGGCGCGTCAGCGGGCGCCTGTGATGCGGTCACGACATCTCTTTCGAACGGTGGCTGTGGTGTGTGGTCGGTGGTCCGGGCGGGGCCGGCAGGCCGGCGGCCAGGAGCGCGAAGGTCTCCCGGAACACGTCGCGGACGGCGCGCTCGTCCGGGCGCGCGCACCAGTGCTCGACGCTGATCCGCAGGGCGGTGACGGCCACCGCGGCCAGCAGCCTCGGGTAGAGGTCCAGTTCCTTGCGCCGGTCCTCGTCGGAGGCGGCCGGGGCCGTGGCCTCCGTCGGGGCCGTGGCCTCCGTCGGGGACGCGGCTTCCGGCGGGGCCGGGGGTTCCGGTGCGGTGTCCGGGCGGATCCGCGCGGCGATGGCCTCGGCCAGTTCCGTCTCGTCCGCCGCGTGCGCGCCGAGGAGGCGTACCAGCAGGTGGGGGGTGGCGCGGAGCACCTCGGCGTGCAGTCGCCACAGGTCGTGGTGGTGCTCGGCCTCGGCCAGTTCCGCCGCCAGGGCGCCCTGGAGCGCTTCGAGGGGGGTGAGGGCGGGCGGCGCGTCGAGCAGCGCGCGGCGTATCCGGGCGCCGGCCTCGGCGTCGGTGAGGACGAACACGTCGTCGCGCGTGTCGAAGTAGTTGAAGAACGTCCGCACCGACACACCGGCGGCCGCGCTGATCGCCTCGACGGTCACCTTCTCGGCCCCGTGTTCGGCGGCCAGGCGGATCGCGGCCTCGGTGAGGGCGGCGCGTGTCGCCCTCTTCTTGCGTTCCCGCAGTCCGCCGCCCGCGGTGCTCTTCTCCGACATAAGTTGCATGGTATGCAAACATGCATGCCGTGCAAAATTCGGACCACCGGGTCGGGAACGGTCGCGCACGGGCCGGGCTTACGGCCGGTGGCCTGAGCGGGGTGGTGGTGGGCGGATAGGGTCGCCGGATGAGCAGCGATGCGGGGAGTCTGGCGGAACGGCTGAGGTGGGCGCGGGAGCGCGCCTTCGTGGGGCGTCGGCGGGAACTCGCCCTGTTCCGCGACGCGTTGGCGGGGGCGGCGGGTGCTCCCGCGGTGCTCCATGTGCACGGGCCCGGCGGGGTGGGGAAGTCGACGCTGCTGCGCCGGTTCGCCGACGAGAGCCGTGACGCCGGGCGGCCGGTGGTGGAGGTGAACGGGCGGCTGATCGATCCCTCGCCCGCCGGGTTCCGCGCGGAGGCCGGGGCCGTCGCCGCCGCGTCCGACGCCGTCCTGCTCATCGACGCGTTCGAGCACTGCCAGGGCCTGGAGGGCTGGCTGCGCGACCACTTCCTGCCCGGGCTGCCCGGGCGGACGCTGGTGGTGCTCGCCGGACGGGAGGGGCCCAGCCCCGCCTGGCGGGCCGACCTGGCCTGGAGCGAGGCGCTGGCGGTGGTGCCGCTGGCCGACCTGGAGCCGGCGGAGGCGGAGCGGCTACTGGAGCTGCGCGGGGTGGCGCCCGCGGCGCGGGAGCGGGTGCTCGGCTTCGCCGGCGGCCACCCGCTCGCCCTGAGCCTGGCCTCCGGCGTCGCCGCGCCCGGCCCGGCGGCGAGCGCAAGCGGCGCCGGGCCGGGCGGGAACCCGGGCGCGGACGACGGCGGGAACAAGGGCGGGAACCCGGGCGCGGACGACGGCGGGAACAAGGGCGGGAACCCGGGCGCGGACGACGGAGGGTACGAGGGCGGGAACGAGGGCTGGGCGCCGACTCCCGACGTGCTGACCGCGCTGCTGTCCCGGATGGTCGGCGAGGTGCCCGGAGCCGATCACCGGCTCGCCCTGGAGGTCGCGGCGCACGCCATGACCACCACCGAGGGCCTGCTGCGGGCGGTGGTCGGGCCCCAGCGGGGCGCCGAGATGTTCACCTGGCTGCGCCGCCTGCCGGTCGCCGACTGGGCCCGGCAGGGCGTGTTCCTGCACGACCTCGTCAGCGACGCCGTCGACGCGGACCTGCGCTGGCGCGATCCCGAGGGGTACGAGGAGATGCACCGGCGCGTCGGCCACCACCTGCTGGAGCAGGCGCGCACCGCCGCCCCGGCCGAGGCGCTGGTGGCGATCCGCGAGCTCAGCTACCTCAAGCGGTACGGGCCGATGGGCCGGTACTTCCGGATGAGCCGGGAGGGCGACCACCACGAGGACGTCCTGCGGCCCGGGGACCACGACGCGGTGCGCCGGATGATCGCCGAGACCGAGGGTCCGGAGTCCGCCGCGGTGGTGGAGTTCTGGCTGGAGCGGCAGCCGGAGGCGTTCTGGATGTACCGGGACTCCGCGACGGGCGAGCCGGTCGCCTTCATGACCTGGCTGCGGCTCGGCGAGCCGCAGCCCGACGAGCTCGCCGCGGACCCGGTGCTGGCCCAGGCGTGGCAGCACACCCTGCGCACCGGCCCGCTGCGGCCGGGCGAGCACCTGCTGCTGGCCCGGTTCCTGATCCACCCGCCGGCCTACTACGAGATATCGCCGGTGCTGCACCTGATGCAGCTCCGCATCTGCGCCGACTGGATCCGCTCCGGTGCCCTGGCCTGGTCGTTCATCATCAGCCCGGTCCCGGACCTGTGGGAGGCGCTGATGGAGCACCTGGGCCACGAGCGGGCCACCGCCCTGCCCTGGCCCAACGGGCACACCTACACGCTCTTCGCCTGCGACTGGCGGGTCACTCCCCTGTCGATCTGGTTCGACCGCACCCAGCCGGGCGCGCTGACCGAGCCGCCCTCCCGCCCGTCGGCCGACGCGGCGCCCGCCCCGCTGGCCCGCGCCGACTTCGACGCGGCGGTCCGCGCCGCCCTGCGGGACTGGCACCGCCCGGACGTCCTGGCCGCCGGCGCGCTGCGCACCGCCCGGATGGTCACCGGCCAGCCCGGGTACGCCGCCGAGCACACCGGGGAGATGCTGCGGGAGCTGCTGAGCGACGCCGTGGACGCCCTGCGCGCCGATCCGCGGGACGCCAAGCTGCACCGCGTGCTGGCCACCGCGTACTTCCACCGGGTGCCCAGCCACATGGTCGCCGCCGAGCGGCTGAGCCTGCCGTACAGCACCTACCGCAGGCACCTGCGGCGCGGCTGCGACAAGGTCTGCGACATCCTCTGGCAGCGGGAGACGGCCGGCGTCCCGATCCCCGCGCCGGGCGCCTGAGGCGGAGCCGGGCCGGAACCGGGCAGGAACTGAGCACCGAACGGCCGACGGTGAGCGGGGAATGGACTGCCGGCCGAGCGGCGATCACGGCGAACGTGGCCCCACGACGAACCGATGTTCTCTCGAGGAGGCTTCCGATGCAGCGACGACCGGACGGACCGGACGCGGACGTGATCGTGATCGGCGCGGGACCCGTCGGCCTGGCGGCCGCGATGTCACTGGCCGGGCAGGGGCTGCGGGTCACCGTGCTGGAACGCGACGGACACGACCTGGGCCCGGGCCCGGATGTCGCGGAGCGCGCCTGGGGTGACTGGCGCCGCCCCGGCGTGTCCCAGTTCCGGCAGCCGCACATCCTGCTGCCCGCCGGGACCGCGCTGCTGCGCGGACGGCTGCCCGAGGTGGCCGACGCGCTGGAGGCCGCGGGACCGCTGCGGCTCAACATCGCCGCCGCGGCACGGGAGTTGCCCGGCATGGACGGCCCCCGGCCCGGTGACGAGCGCTACGACACCCTCACCGCGCGCCGTCCGGTCCTGGACGCCGCCTTCGCCGCGGCCGCCGCGGCCGCGCCCGGGGTGGGCGTGCGGCGGGGCGTGGAGGTGACGGGTCTGCTCACCGGCCCCGCCGGGCCGGAGGGGCGCCCCCGGGTGACCGGTGTGGTCACCCAGGACGGCGAGGAGCTGCGCGCCGCGCTGGTGGTGGACGCCGGCGGCCGGAACTCCCCGGTGCCCACGCTGCTCGCCCGGCTCGGCGGACCGCCCCCGGCCAGTGAGCGGGCCGAGGCGGGCTTCGTCTACTACGCCCGCACCTACCGCGCCGCGGACGGGGCCCCCGCCGGGCCCGTCTGGCCGCTCGTCCACCACGAGGGCCTGTCGAGCATCGTGATCCCCGCCGACCACGACACGTGGTCCGTGGTCCTGGTCGTCTCCGGCCGCGACCACGCCCTCAAGGCCCTGCGCGAGCCCGCGGCCTGGGAGCGGGCCGCGAGGATGCTGCCCGAGCTGGACGGCCGGACCGGCCGGGAGCCGATCACGGCGCCGCAGGCCATGGCGGGCCTGCACAGCCGCATCCAGCGCACGGTGGTCGACGGACGGCCGGTGGTGACCGGACTGGTGGCGGTCGGGGACGCCTGGGCGGCCACCGACCCGCAGTTCGGGCTCGGCCTGTCGATGGGGCTGACCCACGCGGTCGCGCTCGGCTACACGGTCGCCAAGACGGGGCTGTCCGACCCCCTCGACCTGGCCCTGCGCTTCGACGAGGTCACCGCACGGACCCTCGCCCCGGTGTACGGGCGGCTGCGCGAGTGGGACCGGCACCGGATCGCCGAGATCGACGCCGTGGTCGCCGGCCGCCCCTACGAGACGGACGACGAGGCCTGGCACCTCACCAACGCCCTGGACGGCGTGAAGCTGAGGGACCCGGACGTGCTGCGGGCGATGACCGAGGTCGCGTGCATGCTGGACAGCCCGGAGAACGCCTTCGCCGCGCCCGGCCTGGTCGAGCGGGCCCTCGCCCTGAACGGCGGCCCCGCCTGGACCTGGCCCGGCCCGGCCCGCGCCGAGGTGCTGGCCGCGATCGAGGCCCGGTAGGGGCGAGCTGGAGGCCTACCGGGCGGGGCCCTTTTTCCGGCGCGGGGCGTCCGCCCCATCCGGCCGTGGTGAGGCCGGTCAGGGCGGGGTGACGCCGCCCACCCGGCGTGTCAGTTCCCGTGCCGTCTGGGTCACGTGGTCGGCGATCCGGTGCCGTTCGGAGGCGTCGGCGGCGTCGCCGGGGAAGGTGACGGACACGCCGGCGATCGGGTGGGCGTGGTGGTCCAGCACGGGCGCGGCGACGGAGGACAGGCCGGGGGTGACCTCGCTCTCCTCCGTCGCGTATCCGCGGCGGCGGGCCTGGACGAGCAGGCCGCGCAGGGCCGTCAGCGAGGACGGGCCGACCCCGTGCCTCAGCACGAAGGCCGACCGGTCGGGGAAGATCGCCCGCACCTGGGCGGCGGGGAGCAGCGCCAGCACCGCCCGGCCGCTGGCGGTCAGGTGGGCCGGCAGCCGGACCCCGACCTCGCTGACCAGCGGCGCCCGGCCCGGGGCGCGCTCCTCGATGACGTAGATGACCTCCCGGCCGTGCAGCACGGCGAGGTTCGCGTTGTGCCCGGTGCGGTCGACGAGCGCGGCCAGCGGCGCCCGCGCCAGGCGCTGGAGGGGCGCCTGCCGCTGGTAGCCGGAGGCGAGTTCGAAGGCGCTGACGCCGAGGCCGTAGCGGCGTTCCTCCGGGAGGTGGACCACGAAGCCGCCCGCCACGAGGGTGTCGAGCAGGTGGTAGGTCGTGGAGCGCGGCAGGCCCACGTCGCGGCTGATGGCGGCGGCGGGGACCGGCGCCGCCTGCCGCGCCAGGTAGCGCAGCACGGCGAGCACCTGTGCGGCGGCCGGGACGATACCCATGGGGCGAGAGTAGACCAGCGGCGGCGCGGTCCCGGTGTCCGGGATCCCAGACGTTTCACCGGGAAAGATCTGGGATCCCAGACACCGGTGCCGCCGCACCCCTCGAAACCCGTCCGGACCTGCGGCTTCGATGGGCCCATGACTGTTGTTGTCGGTGTCGGCGCGCTCTCTGCCGACGAAGTTGTGTCCGTTGCCCGTCTCGGCGCCCCGGTGGCCCTCGCCCCCGAGGCGCTGGAGGAGATCGCCCGCAGCCGGGAAGTGGTCCGGGCCCTCGCCGACGACGCCAAACCCCATTACGGCGTCTCCACCGGGTTCGGCGCGTTGGCGACCCGTCACATCCCCGTGGAGCTGCGCGCCCAGCTCCAGCGCAGCCTGGTGCGCTCGCACGCCGCCGGTTCCGGCCCCGAGGTGGAGCGGGAGGTCGTCCGCGCGTTGATGCTGCTGCGGCTGTCGACCCTCGCCACGGGCCGTACGGGTGTCAGGACGCGGACCGCGCAGGCGTACGCGGAGCTGCTCAACGCGGGCATCACGCCCGTCGTCCACGAGTACGGGTCGCTCGGCTGCTCGGGCGACCTCGCCCCGCTGGCGCACTGCGCGCTCGCCGTGATGGGCGAGGGCGAGGTCCGCACCGCCGACGGCGTGCGCAAGCCGGCCGCGGAGGCGCTCGCCGAGGCGGGCATCACCCCCGTCGTCCTGGAGGAGAAGGAGGGCCTGGCCCTCATCAACGGTACCGACGGCATGCTCGGCATGCTGCTCCTCGCCGCCCACGACCTGCGCCGCCTGCTGCGCACGGCCGACATCGCCGCCGCGATGAGCGTCGAGGGCCAGCTGGGCACCGACGCCGTGTTCGCCGCCGACCTGCAGGCGCTGCGCCCGCACCCCGGCCAGGCGGACAGTGCGGGGAACCTCCGCTCGCTGCTCGCCGGGTCGGCGATCGTGGCGAGCCACGCGGGCCCGGAGTGCGTCTACGTCCAGGACGCCTACTCGCTGCGCTGCACCCCGCAGGTCCACGGCACGGCCCGGGACACCCTGGCGCACGCGGAGCTGGTGGCCTCCCGTGAGCTGGCGAGCGCCGTCGACAACCCGGTCGTCACCCCCGACGGCCGGGTGGAGAGCAACGGCAACTTCCACGGCGCGCCGGTCGCCGCCGTGCTCGACTTCCTGGCCATCTCGGTCGCCGACGTCGCCTCCATCTCCGAACGGCGTACGGACCGGTTCCTCGACCCCGCCCGCAACCGCGGTCTGAACGCGTTCCTCGCCGACGATCCGGGCGTGGACTCCGGGCACATGATCGCGCAGTACACGCAGGCCGCGATCGTCTCCGAGCTGAAGCGGCTCGCGGCGCCCGCCTCCGTCGACTCGATCCCGTCCAGCGCCATGCAGGAGGACCACGTGTCGATGGGCTGGTCGGCCGCGCGCAAGCTGCGCCGCGCCCTCGACGGGCTCGGCCGCGTGCTCGCCATCGAGATCGTGACCGCTGCCCGCGCCCTGGACCTGCGGGAACCGCTGGTGCCGGCACCGGCCACGGCGGCGGTGCGGGACGCGCTGCGCGAGACGGTGGCCGGCCCCGGCACGGACCGGTGGCTCGCCCCCGAGATCGAGGAGACCGTCCAGTACGTCGCCTCGGGCCGCGCCGTGGCCGCCGCGGAGTCCGCCACCGGCCCGCTGCTCTGACCTGTTCCCCCGCCCGCCCCGGCCGCCGCTCGGCCTCCCGCCCCTCGGGCCGGGCTTCGGGCCGGGCTTCGGGCCGGATAGCGGGCCCGGAGGCACCGCTGTGACGCGCCGGGGCGCACCTCCCGCTGCGGCGGAGGGGCGCGCGCCCGGCCCTCGCGGCGGACGGCCCGCGCCGACCCCCCTCTCCAGGAGTACCGCATGGATCCGCACCACCGGACGAGCACGCTGATCACCGGCATCGGCTCGCTCGTCACCAACGACCCCGCCCTCGGGAAGGGCCCGCTCGGGCTGCTCACCGACGCCGCACTGCTTGTCGAGGGCTCCGACGTCGCCTGGGCCGGCCCCGCCGCCGGCGCCCCGGCGGCCGACGAACGGGTGGACGTCGGCGGACGGGCCGTCATCCCCGGCTTCGTCGACTCGCACTCCCACCTCGTCTTCGCCGGGGACCGCACGGACGAGTTCCACGCCCGCATGTCGGGGCGCCCCTACACCGCGGGCGGCATCCGGACCACCGTCGACGCCACCCGCGCCGCCGACGACGACCAGCTGCGCGCGGTGGTCTCCCGTCATGTGCGGGAGGCGGTCCAGCAGGGCACCACCACGCTGGAGATCAAGTCCGGCTACGGGCTGACCGTGGCGGACGAGGCGCGCGCCGTGTCGATCGCCGCCGCCCACACCGACGAGGTCACCTACCTCGGCGCCCATCTGGTCCCCCCGGAGTACGCCGACGACCCGGCCGGCTACGTCGACCTGGTCACCGGCCCGATGCTGGACGCGTGCGCGCCGCACGCCCGCTGGGCGGACGTCTTCTGCGAGCGGGGCGCCTTCGACGGCGACCAGGCGCGGGCGGTCCTGACCGCGGCGGCGGCCCGCGGCCTCGTGCCGCGGGTGCACGCCAACCAGCTCTCCCACGGGCCGGGCGTCCAGCTCGCCGTCGAGCTGGGGGCGGCCTCGGCCGACCACTGCACCTTCCTCACCGACGCCGACGTCGACGCCCTCGCGCAGGGCGGGACCGTCGCGACCCTGCTGCCGGGTTCGGACTTCTCCACCCGCTCGCCCTACCCCGACGCCCGCAGGCTCCTCGACGCGGGCGCCACGGTGGCCCTCTCCCCCAACTGCAACCCCGGTTCCTCCTACACCAGTTCGATGGCCTTCTGCATCGCGCTGGCCGTGCGGGAGATGCGCATGACGCCCGACGAGGCCCTGTGGGCGGCGACGGCGGGCGGCGCCCGCGCACTGCGCCGTACCGATGTCGGCCGGCTGTCCCCCGGGGCGCGGGCCGACCTGGTGGTCCTGGAGGCGCCCTCCCCCGTGCACCTGGCGTACCGTCCGGGGGTGCCGCTGGTCTCCGCCGTCCGCCGCGCCGGCCGCCCGTGCGCGGGGGCGGCGTCCCCCGCCGTCTGAGTGCCGCGGCCGCCAGGCCGCGGCACTCGTCGCTCGCACGGCCTGGCGGCCTGTCCGGGGGGGGGGGCGGGCAGTGCGAGCCCGCGGGCGGGGTCACGCCAGGGCGGTGGCGATCCGGTGGATCAGGCGGGCGCCGGCCCGGGCGGTGCCCGGGCAGTGCGAGCCCGCGGGCGGGGTCACGCCAGGGCGGTGGCGATCCGGTGGATCAGGCGGGCGCCGGCCCGGGCGGTGCGCCGGTCCACGTCGAACTCGGGGTTCAGTTCGGCGACGTCGCAGACCAGGAGCTTGCCGCTCGCGGCGACCCGGTGGCAGACCCGCTCCACGACCTCCATCGGCACCCCGTAGGCGGCGGGCGCGCTCACCCCGGGCGCGACGGCGGCGGGCAGCACGTCGAGGTCGATGCTCAGGTGCACGACGTCGCAGCTCGCGAGGAAGTCGTCGACGAACCGCTCGGCTTGGTCCAGGTCGGTCGCCCCGCAGTCGGTGTCCGGCAGCCAGCGGACGCCGAGCCGTTCCGCCGTGGCGAACAGCCGCCGGGTGTTGCTCGGCTGGCTGATCCCCAGCACCCGGTAGGTGAACTCCCGGCCGTGCCGGGCCTCGTCGCGCGCCATCTGCAGGAAGGGCGTGCCGGAGCTGGGCCGGTCGTCGTCGCGCAGGTCGAAGTGGGCGTCGAGGTTGAGCACCCCGGGACGGGCGCCCTGGCGCAGCGCGCGGCTGCGCGCCAGCCCGAGGTAGCTGCCGTACGCCACCTCGTGGCCGCCGCCGAGCACCATCACCGGGTGGCCGCGGTCGACGAGGGCGGCGACCGCGCGTCCCAGGCGCTCCTGCCCCGCCTCCAGGGCGTCGTCGTCCTCCCCGGCGACCTCGACGTCGCCGGCGTCGAGCGCCCGCAGCGGCTTCGGCAGCGCCATCGACGCGAGCGCGTGGCGCAGGGCCGCCGGGCCGGCGGCGGCGCCCGGCCGGCCCTTGTTGCGGCGTACGCCCTCGTCGCTGCGGAAGCCGACGAAGGCGATGTCCCCGGGCGCCGCCTCGCGGGGGTCGAGGCGGACGGCCCCGTGCCAGCGCAGGTCCTCGGCGCCGGGCCCGTCGTCCCGCCCGGTCCAGGGCTGCGCCGGCACGTCCTGCGGATCCGGCAGGTTCGGCAGGTCGGACAGGTGCGTGGGGACGGGCCGGGTCTCCTGGCGTGGTGCGGGTCGGCTCGGCGCGGCGCTCACGCGGCACCGCCGTCGGTCTCCGCCATCGGGATGCGCACGCCCCGCTGCTGGGCCACCGAGGCGGCGTGCTGGTAGCCGGCGTCGACGTGGCGGATGACGCCCATGCCGGGGTCGTTGGTCAGGACGCGGGCGAGTTTGCGGGCGGCGAGTTCGGTGCCGTCGGCGACGCAGACCTGGCCGGCGTGGATGGAGCGGCCCATGCCGACGCCGCCGCCGTGGTGGATGGAGACCCAGGAGGCGCCGGAGGCGGTGTTGACCAGGGCGTTGAGCAGCGGCCAGTCGGCGATGGCGTCGGAGCCGTCGAGCATCGCCTCGGTCTCGCGGTAGGGCGAGGCCACGGAGCCGGAGTCGAGGTGGTCGCGGCCGATGACGACGGGCGCGGACAGCTCGCCGGAGGCGACCATCTCGTTGAAGCGCAGGCCGGCGCGGTGCCGTTCGCCGTAGCCGAGCCAGCAGATGCGGGCGGGCAGGCCTTCGAACGCCACGCGTTCGCCGGCCATCCTCAACCAGCGGTGGAGGTGTTCGTTCTCCGGGAAGAGCTCCATGACGGCCTTGTCGGTGGCCTCGATGTCCTTCGGGTCGCCGGAGAGGGCGGCCCAGCGGAAGGGGCCGAGGCCCTCCTCGAACAGGGGTCGGATGTGGGCGGGCACGAAGCCGGGGAAGTCGAACGCCCGCCCGTAGCCGGCCTTGCGGGCCTCGTCGCGGATCGAGTTGCCGTAGTCGAAGACCTCGGCGCCGGCGTCGAGGAAGCCGACCATCGCCTCGACGTGCCGGGCCATGGAGGCGCGCGAGCGCTCGGTGAAGCCGGCCGGGTCCTTGCGGGCCTCCTCCTGCCAGTCCTCCACGGTCACGCCGACGGGGAGGTAGGCCAGCGGGTCGTGGGCGCTGGTCTGGTCGGTGACGATGTCGATGGGCGCGCCCCGCTCCAGCAGGTCGGGGAAGACCTCGGCGGCGTTGCCGAGCACGCCGACGGAGAGCGGCCTGCGGGCGTCGCGGGCCTCCACGGCGAGGCGGAGGGCGTGGTCGAGGTCGTCGGCGGCGACGTCGAGGTAGCGGTGGGCGATGCGGCGCTCGATGCGGCTCGGGTCGACGTCCACGCAGATGGCGACGCCGTCGTTCATGGTGACGGCGAGCGGCTGGGCGCCGCCCATGCCGCCGAGGCCCGCGGTGAGGGTGATGGTGCCGGCCAGGCTGCCGCCGAACTTCTTGCGGGCGACGGCGCCGAACGTCTCGTAGGTGCCCTGGAGGATGCCCTGGCTGCCGATGTAGATCCACGAGCCGGCCGTCATCTGGCCGTACATGGTGAGCCCGCGGGCCTCCAGGCTGCGGAACTCCTCCCAGTTGGCCCAGTCGCCCACCAGGTTGGAGTTGGCGAGGAGCACGCGCGGCGCCCACTCGTTCGTCCGCATCACGCCGACGGGCTTGCCGGACTGCACCAGCAGCGTCTCGTCGTCCTCGAGCGTCCTCAGCGTGCGGACGATGGCGTCGTACGCCTCCCGGTTGCGGGCCGCCTTTCCGGTGCCGCCGTAGACCACGAGGTCCTCGGGGTGCTCGGCGACCTCGGGGTCGAGGTTGTTCATGAGCATGCGCAGGGCAGCCTCCTGCTGCCAGCCCAGGCAGGTGAGTTCGGTGCCGCGCGGCGCGCGGACGGCGCCGGGGGCCTGGGCCTCGGGAGAGACGCCGGTCATGTGCACTCCTTGGGGAGGGGTGGGGCGGTTGCTCCGCCATGACACGGCAGCGCCGGGCGCGGGACCAGCGCCGAGCCCGCGGATTCTCGGATCCGAGACCGTTTCGGCTCCGGCTCCGGCTCGGCTCGGCTCCGCTCCGGGGTCCGGGGTCCGGGGGTTCTCAAGGTCCGGGGTTCTCGAGGTCCGGTTCCACGCCGGGCCGAGCCGGGCCGGAGCAACGGTCGGCCGGTTCTACGCGTCGGCGGTTCGCGGCGCGTGCCCCGAGACGGCCGCGGTGAGTCGTGCGGCGCCCCGGCGGAGGGCGTCCCGGATCTCGTCCGTGTCGTGCCGGGCGTGGTGGAGGCGCCAGGTGGTGCTGATGGCCGTGATGGGCCGCTCCAGGTGGTCGAACGCCGCCACTCCCATGGAGCAGAACCCGCGGGTGACGAGTTCGATCTCCTGGGACCAGCCGCGCTCCCGCTCCTGGGCCAACTCCTCCGTGAGCGCGGCCAGGGTGCGCGGGCCCTTGCCGGTCCGGGTGGTGAGGTCGCCGGGCCGGGCGAAGAGCGCCCGGAGTTGCGCCGGGGAGGAGTGGGCGAGGATCGCGCGCCCGTTGGCGGTGAGGTGGGCCGGCAGGCGCACGCCGACATCGGTGACGAGCGCGATGTCGACGTCACCCGCCCGGCCCGCCGGCGGACGCTCCTTGAGGAGGTAGACGGTTTCCGCGCCGTGGAGGATGCCCAGGTGAACGGTCTGCCCCAGGCGCCGGGCGAGCGTGCGCAGGACAGGCCGGGCGAGCCGCTCGAGAGGCTCGTGGCGCAGGTAGGCGGACCCCACTTCGAAGGAGGTGACCCCGAGCCCGTACGCCTGCTCCGACGGCACGTAGGTGACGAACCCGCGGTCGGCCAGCACCGTGAGGATGTGGTACGCGGAGGACCGCGGAATGCCGAGGTCGCGGGCGAGCGTCGCCGCCCGCACCAGCCCGGGACGCTCGGCGAGGTGGACCAGGATGTCCAGGGCCCGCCCGACGGCGGGCGAGGCGCTGGACGACGTGCTCGTGGCTGCCTTGCGCTCGCTCACCGGGTCGCTCCTCGCTGTTCACGCACGGGCGAGAAGTTACCGGAGCGGAGAGGCGGGTTCCGTCCGCGCGGGGCTGCCGACCTCACGTCCCGGGGAGAAGTTCGTCTCCGCCGTAGAGGAAGCGGACGTCGTGGCCTTCGGTGGCCTCGCGCAGTGCGCGCAGGACGTGGCCGGCGTGGGCGGGCTCCGCGGGGCGGGATCCGCCGATGGTCCGGCCCGGCTCGTACAGGAACAGCAGGGACCGCCCGGCCGGGACGGCGTCGGCGACGGCCCTGGCCCGGGCGGTGGCCGGTGCCGCCGCCTCGTGCGAGGCCGCCTTCCGGTCGGTGGATGTCATTCGAGGTTGGTGTGGCGGGCGTACATCTCGGCCGGGTCGACGTCATGGGTGCGCTGGGCGGCCAGGATCAGACAGTCGAAGAAGACCAGAGCGCCCTGTTCGAAGAGGGTGCCGACGAACTGCGTACTCACCGAGGTGGACACGGATGTCGGCGAGTCGGGCCAGCGGGGAGTCGAGGTTCGCCGTCACGGCGGCGATGCGGGCGCCGGCCCGCCGCGCCGCCTCCGCACGCTGCACGACCGTCGAGGTGTGTCCCGACCCGCTGCACGCCACCAGCAGGTCACCCCCGGCGATCGCCGGACGGCGCGGGAGGAGGCGGAGGCGTGTTCTGATCGACCATCCTTGGATCCCTTCATGCAGCGGGTCGTTCATTTGGACCGGATTCCAGGTGTTTCGTGGTGGGGGACGGGGACGGTTCAGGAGTCGGCGGTACGGTGTCCGGGGGACCGCCGTCAGACCGACGTGATCTCCAGGATCACCGTGCTGTAGATGCTCTGGACGGTTCCCAGGCCGAGCGTGCACTGGAGCACCTGGGTCGCGGGACCGGTCTGGGTCAGGAGCACGGTGTCGCCCTGGAAGAGGCCGGAGGTGACGGTCCCGGTGATGACGACCTGCAGCAGCGCGCCCACCACGGTGGTGTTGAAGTTCGCCGAAACGGTGCTGGTCTGCCCGGTGTTCCAGGTGATGCCGATCGTCATGCTGCCACCGGCCAGCAGGTCGAGGCAGGAGCGTTCCCGGGGCGGGTTGACGACCGTGGCCGACCCCGAGGTGATGCCCGGCTGCGACAGCGAGACGCAGGGGCCCAGTTGGTAGGAGACGGAGGACTGGGAGGTCTGCGGCGTGTTGGTCAGCGGCGGGCTGTAGCTGGAGACCGCGCTGCTCGGCGGGGTGCAGGTGACGTCGAGCAGGCCGGAGGAGGAACTCGTGGCCGCGCCGGCCGGTGCCGCGGTCAGCAGGGCGCCGACCAGCAGGCAGGCCGCCGAGAGCAGCCTGACGAGCCTGCTCCGGAGGAGGCTTCGGGGAGGTGAGGTGGGGCTGGGTGACATGACTGGTCCCTTTCCGTGCGTGATGCGTCAGGGCGGGGGGTGGGAGGGTTCCCGACGGCTGCGAGGCCGTGGTCCACGGCATCCCGGCCGGTGCACACGAGGCTGCTCCTCGGGGGGAGCGACGGACAGGGTGTGCGGGGGCGCCGATGGTGTGAACGGAACGCCCCCGCGCGAAAGGGGAGTCGACCACCGCGCGATGCTCGCGCTGGGCCGTGACCGGGTCCCGGAGACCGCCGGTCCGGGCGGCGGTCAGCCGGTCGGGGGTGGTCGGCACCCCGCGCCGCGGCAATCACCCGCCGCCGGGGCGCCGTCGGGGTCGTCACCGGGGTCGCCGCCACGCCCTCACCACCCTCGGCGGAGGCGGACTGCTCAACGGCGGGCCGCCCCGGGGGCGGAGGCAGGCGGCCGGGCGACGCGGCGGTGCACCTCGGGGCGGCTGCGCTCCGCGAGTCCGTCCTCAGCGGGCGTCGATGATCATGAGGGCGGTGTGGAGGGAGGTGCGCGAGGCGGGGTCGTCCAGGGAGACGCCGAGGATGCGCTCGACGGCGTGCAGCCTGCTGTAGAGGGTGGGGCGGCTGAGCCCGGTCAGCCGGGCCGTGCGGGTCTTGCTGCCGCCGCCGTCGAGGTGGGTGCGGAGCAGGTCCAGGAGGCTGTCGCCGGTGCGGACGTCGTGGTCGAGGAGGGCGCCCAGTTCGGTCTGGGCGAACCGCTGCACGCGGTGGTCCTCGCGGAGCAGGGCGACGAGTCCGCGCAGGCGCACGTCGGTGGAGCGGTAGAGCCGGTTCGTCTCCGGCATGGCGAGGCCCACTTCGGCGACGTGTTCGGCCTCGGCGATGCCCCGCGCCGCGGTGACCAGGCCGGCCGAGGCCGCCGCGGTGCCGGCGGCCCATGTCTCCGCCTCGGCCTTGCCGGCGAGCCGCTCGGCCAGTCCGGAGCAGATGGCGCGCAGCACCCGGTCCGCCCCGGTCGCCGGGCAGGAGACGAGGGCCGACACGGTTCCCTCGCGGCGGACGGCGAAGATCGCGCCGGCGCCGGCCGCGGCGACGGCCTGCCGCAGGGAGGCGAGCAGCCGCCGGTCGGTCTCGCCCTGGGCCAGGACGCCGGTGTCGGCCGTCCGTGGGACGCGTACGCAGAGCGGGGCGTAGGCGCTGTTGGGGCGCAGCCCCAGGGAGGTGGCCCTGGCGAGGGCTTCGGTCTCCTCGCTGATCCTGCCGTGGACGAGGTCGTCGAGGAGTCCTCCGAGCGCCTGGACCACGAGGGCTTCGCGTTCCTGCTGGATCATGCGGTGCAGTTGGAGGGACTGGGCGGCGCGTTCCAGGACGGCGCGGGCGCGGGGGTGGGCGGGGCCGTGGCCGGGCATGACCAGGCGTCCCCATTCCTCGGAGCCGACGCCGACGGGCACGGCCGTCCACGAGGGGCCGGGTTCGCGGGCGCCGGCCGTCGGGCTGTGGAGGCGGGAGCGTTCGGCCCACTGGTGGAGCAGCCCTGCGGTGGAGGTGTCGAGGGCGCAGTAGGCGAGGACGTGGCGGCTGAGGTCCTCCAGGACCAGGGAGGCGCCGAGCGTCTGCGCGGCCTTGGTGACGATGTCGGTGGTGGAGGCCCGGGCGAGGTTGAGGGAGGTGAAGACCTCGTGGGTGGTGCGGGCGAACTCGACCTCCTCGTACTGCTCCGCCACGATCAGCCGGTGGACCTGCTGGGTGACCTCGATGAAGCGTGTCCTGGCCGCCAGGGTCACCACGGGGAACGCCAGGGAGCGGGCGAGGGGTGCCAGGCAGTCGGGCGCCGCGTCCAGGAAGGTGCCCAGTTCGACGACGAGTCCGGCGACGTCCTGCTCGGCCAGCATGCCCAGGTACGCCTCGACGGCGCGGGCGTCGCCGGTCAGGGGCGCACCGGTGGTCAGGACGAGTTCGCCGCCCTCCAGGAGGTCCGTCAGGTCCGTCAGGTCGCTGACGTGCACCCAGCGCACCGGGCGGTCGAGGTGGGCGTGGCCGCCGACGACGGCCGGTCTGCCCCTGGCCAGGGCGGAGAGCTGGAGGACTTCCCGGACGGTGGGCTGCATCGACACAGTGTAAAGATCTTCCGGTATCGCTGTACAGACTGTCGGTCCCGGGCGCTGGGAGGCTTCTCGCGGACCCTGCCGCCGCGTTCCGCCGCGGCCGGGTCCGCCAGCTTGTGCGCGACCGGAACAAGGTGAGGGATCAGTGGTGACGACGGACCTGCAGCGCGTCGGACATTGGGTGGACAACAAGCCGTTCGCCGGGAGCGGCGGGCGCACGGCGCCGGTGACGAATCCGGCGACCGGGGCGGTGACCCGCGAGGTGGCGCTGGCGGACGTGGCGGACGCCCGGGCCGCCGTCGAGGCCGCCGCGGCGGCGTTCCCGGCCTGGCGGGACACCTCGCTGGCCAGGCGGACCTCGGTCGTCTTCCGGTTCCGGGAGCTGCTCAACGCGCGCAAGGAGGAGCTGGCGGCGATCATCACCGCCGAGCACGGCAAGGTGCTCTCCGACGCGCTGGGCGAGGTCGCCCGGGGCCAGGAGGTCGTGGAGTTCGCCTGCGGCATGCCCCATCTGCTCAAGGGCGCGTTCAGCGAGAACGTGTCGACGGGGGTGGACGTGCACTCGGTGCGCCGGCCGCTGGGCGTCGTCGCGATCATCGCTCCGTTCAACTTCCCCGCCATGGTGCCGATGTGGTTCTTCCCCATCGCCATCGCGGCCGGCAACACCGTCGTGCTGAAGCCGAGCGAGAAGGCGCCCTCGGCCGCGCTGTGGCTGGCCGAGCTGTGGGCCGAGGCGGGTCTGCCCGCGGGCGTCTTCAACGTGCTGCAGGGCGACAAGCCGGCCGTGGACGAGCTGCTGACGCACCGGGCGGTGAAGGCCGTGAGCTTCGTCGGTTCCACGCCGATCGCCCAGTACGTGTACGCGACGGCCACCGCGCACGGCAAGCGGGTGCAGGCGCTCGGCGGTGCGAAGAACCACGCCGTGGTGCTGCCCGACGCGGACCTGGACACGGCGGCGGACGCGCTGGTCTCCGCCGGTTTCGGCTCGGCGGGCGAGCGCTGCATGGCCGTCTCCGCGGTGGTGGCGGTCGGCGGCGTCGGCGACGCGCTGGTGGCGAAGATCGCGGAGCGGGCGCGCGCGCTGCGCACCGGGGACGGCACCCGGGGCTGCGACATGGGGCCGCTGGTCACCGCCGCGCACCGGGACCGCGTCGCCGGGTACGTCGACCGCGCCGAGGCGGAGGGCGCGACCCTCGTGGTGGACGGCCGCGAGGTCGCCGCGGACGGCGAGGCGGACGGCTTCTGGCTGGGGCCGACCGTCGTCGACCACGTCAGCACCGACATGTCCTGCTACACCGACGAGATCTTCGGCCCGGTGCTGTCGGTGCTCCGGGTGGACACCTACGACGAGGCCCTGAACCTGGTCAACGCCAACCCGTTCGGCAACGGCACGGCGCTGTTCACCAACGACGGTGGCGCGGCCCGCAGGTTCAACAACGAGGTGGAGGTGGGCATGGTGGGGATCAACGTGCCCATCCCGGTGCCCACGGCGTACTACAGCTTCGGCGGCTGGAAGAACTCACTGTTCGGCGACAGCCACGCGCACGGCACCGAGGGCGTGCACTTCTTCACCCGGGGGAAGGTCGTCACCACCCGCTGGCGGACCCCCGCCGAGGGCGGCGTCGACCTCGGCTTCCCGCAGAACGTCTGAGAGGACGACCGTCATGACCGAAGTTCCCGCCGAGTCCCTGCTCGACGCCGCCGCCCGGACCTACGAGCTCGACCGCCGGCACGTCTTCCACTCCTGGTCGGCGCAGGCCGAGATCACCCCGATGGTGATCACCCGCGCCGAGGGCTCCTACGTCTGGGACGGCGCCGGCAACCGCCTGCTGGACTTCTCCTCCCAGCTGGTGAACACCAACATCGGCCACCAGCACCCCGACGTGGTCGAGGCGATCGTCGAGCAGGCCCGCACCCTGGCCACGGTCGCCCCCCAGCACGCCAACGACCGGCGCTCCGAGGCCGCCCGGCTGATCAGCGAGCGCACCCCGGGCGACCTGAACCGGATCTTCTTCACCAACGGCGGCGCCGACGCCAACGAGCACGCCGTGCGGATGGCCCGGCTGAGCACCGGCCGCCCCAAGGTCCTCACCCGCTACCGCTCGTACCACGGCGGGACGCAGACCGCGATCAACCTCACCGGCGACCCCCGGCGCTGGGCCAACGACAAGGCGGACGCGGGCGTCGTCCACTTCTTCGGCCCCTACCTGTACCGCAGCCACTTCCACGCCTCCTCCGAGGCCGAGGAGTGCGAGCGGGCCCTCGCCCACCTCGAACAGGTCATCGAGCTGGAGGGTCCGCAGACCGTGGCGGCGGTCCTGCTGGAGTCGATCCCCGGCACGGCCGGCATCATGCTGCCGCCGCCGGGCTACCTCGCCGGGGTGCGGGCGCTGTGCGACCGGTACGGCATCGTGCTCGTTCTCGACGAGGTGATGACCGGGTTCGGGCGCGCCGGCAGCTGGTTCGTCGCAGAGGACGAGGGGGTGGTCCCGGACCTGCTGACCTTCGCCAAGGGGGTCAACTCGGGGTACGTGCCGCTGGGCGGCGTGGCCATCGGGGAGCGGATCGCGGACCACTTCGCGCACCGCCCGTACCCGGGTGGTCTGACGTACTCGGGGCATCCGCTGGCCTGCGCGGCGGCCGTCGCGGCGATCACCGTGATGGAGCGGGACGGCGTCGTGGACAACGCCCGCCGGATCGGCGAGGAGGTCCTCGGCCCCGGTCTGGCCGCGCTCGCCGCACGGCACCGCTGCGTCGGCGAGGTGCGGGGGCGGGGCGTGTTCTGGGCGGTGGAGCTGGTCGCCGACCAGGTGACCAGGGAGCCCGTGGCGCCGACCGGGGGCGGCAGCCCGGTGATGGCGGAGGCCGTCCGCGCCTGCAAGGAGCTGGGCATGCTGCCGTTCACCAACTCCAACCGGATCCACATGGTCCCGCCGTGCACCGTCACCGACGACGAGGCGCGGGAGGGCCTGCGCATCCTGGGCGAGGTCCTCGGCCGCGTCGACGACCTGCTGGTCAAGGGCGACGGCTGATCCTCGACCGGGTGACGCCGCGGGCACCCCGGCCTCCGGGGTGCCCGCGGCGTCGCGTCCGCACGCATCCTTCCTTCGGTACCGACGAGCTGGAGAACTGACGGCAATGCAGATCGACGCAGACCACTTCATCGCGGGGCGCCGCCGCCCCGGTACGTCCGGCGAGCGGTTCGCGGTGACGAGTCCCGCCACCGGCGAGGTCCTGGCCTCCGGCGTCCTGGCCGGCCCCGAGGACGTGGACGCGGCGGTCGCCGCGGCGCGGGAGGCGTTCCCCGCCTGGTCGCGGGCCACGCCCGCCGAACGGTCCGAGGCACTGTCCCGCTGGGCGGACCGGGTGCAGGCGGGCGACGAGGAGTTCGCCGCCGTCGAGAGCCGCATGTGCGGCAAGCCGATCCGGCTGACCCGCGGGTTCGACGTGCCGGGCACCATCGACAACATCCGCTTCTTCGCCGGGGCCGCCCGCAACCTGGAAGGCCGTGCGTCGGCGGAGTACTCCGGCGAGCACACGTCCTCCGTCCGGCGTGAACCGCTGGGCGTCGTCGGCTCGGTGGCGCCGTGGAACTACCCCCTGCAGATGGCGGCGTGGAAGCTGCTGCCGGCGGTCGCGGCCGGCAACACCGTCGTGCTGAAGCCGTCCGAGCTGACCCCGCTGACCTCGCTGATGTTCGCGGAGGCGGCGCGGGAGGCCGGCATTCCCGACGGGGTGATCAACGTCGTCACCGGCACGGGCCCGGTCGCGGGGCAGGCGCTGGTCGGGCATCCGGACGTCGCCATGGTGTCGTTCACCGGCTCCACCGCGGTGGGCCGGCAGATCGCCGCGCAGGCCGCCGGGACGGTCAAGCGGGTCCACCTGGAGCTGGGCGGCAAGGCCCCGTTCGTCGTCTTCGACGACGCCGACCTGGAGGCGGCCGCCCGGGGCGCCGTCGCCGGAAGCCTCATCAACGCCGGCCAGGACTGCACGGCCGCCACCCGCGCCTACGTCCAGGGCCCGCTGTACGACCGGTTCGTCGGGCGGGTCGCCGAGCTGATGGACGAGGTCCGGCTCGGCCCGGTGGACGATCCCGCCACCGACATGGGCTCGCTGATCTCGTCCCGGCAGCGCGACCGGGTCGCCGGGATGGTCGACGCCGCCCGCGCGGCGGGCGCGACGGTGGTCCGGGGAGGCCGGGCCCCCGGTGGCGGCCTGGCGGGCGGCGCGTACTACGAGCCCACGCTCGTCACGGGTGCGGCGCAGGACTCCGCGATCGTCCAGCAGGAGGTCTTCGGGCCCGTCCTCGTCTGCCTGCCGTTCGACTCCGACGACGACGGCATCCGGCTCGCCAACGACACGCCGTACGGGCTGGCCGCCTCCGCCTGGACCACCAACGTCTTCCGCGCGGGCCGCGCCACCCGCGAGATCCAGGCGGGCTGCGTGTGGGTCAACGACCACATCCCGATCGTCAGCGAGATGCCGCACGGCGGCTTCAAGGCGTCCGGCTTCGGCAAGGACATGTCGGTCTACTCCTTCGACGAGTACACCAACGTCAAGCACGTCATGTCCGAGAACACCGGCGCCGCCCGCAAGTCCTGGCACGACATCGTCTTCACCGGCCGCTGACGGCGCCACGCTCCCGGGCGCGGGCACGGCGCGCCCGGCCCGGGAGCGCGCGGCCCGGGAGCGCCCGGCGGGTCACAGGCTGATGTCGACGTGCTGGACGTCGGTGAACTCCACCGCCAGTCCCTGGGCGCGCCGGTCGTTGTCGCGGAAGTACATGCGGCCCAGGCCCTCGGCCGCGATCTCGCGGAGCCGGTCCTCGGAGGCGCCCTGGTCCCGGGCCGCGAACAGCCGGTCCGCGAACTCCGGCGGCAGCGCCTGGGTGATGTCGCGGATCCGGGCGTCGTCCGTGGTGCCCGGAGCCGCGGTGAAGCCGAACCGGGCGCGGGTGGAGACGACCAGGCCGTCGGTGGAGGCGGCCCTCTCCTTGGCCCTGGCGCGGATCTGCGGCTGCCACCGCTTCCTGACCTCGCGTTCCATGCGCTCGCGCAGGGCGGCGCGGGGCCGTTTCAACTGGCCCTTGACGTAGCGCTCCACGGTGCGCTGGGAGACGCCGAGGGCCCGGGCCACGGCGGCGGTGCCCTTGAGCTGCTTCACCAGGTACCGCATCTGCGCCTGGGCGCTCCGCGGGACGGGGCGGGTGAACGCCGCCTCCAGCGCACGGTCCAGGCCGTCCCCGATCGAGTCCACCGGCGGTTACTCCCCTTCTCCGGCGTTCCGGTCCGTCTTGACGAGGTTGGCGATGTTGAAGACGCCGCCGTGCTCCTCGAACTGCTGCTCCGCCCACAGCACGGTCTCGGTGCCCTGGTGCTTGACCATGCCGGGCGAGACGCCGAGCCGGAAGGTGCCCGGGACCGGCCTGCCGTCGGGGGTGTGGGGCAGGAAGTCGAGGGGGGACGGGCCGGGCGAGGGGTAGACGAGGGCGTCCGTGCCGATGGCGACGGGGTAGACGCCGGCGGTGGCGGCGGTCTTCATCATCTTGCGGTGCATGCTCACCCGCACCCCGGCCAGCACGGCGGCCCGGATGTCCGGACGCCACGTCGGGCGTTCCAGGGCAGGCCAGGGCTCGTAGTAGGGCACCTGGCCGCGGTTGCGCTGCCGCAGCTTGCCGATGCCGCCCTTCGCGGTGGCCTTGACGGCCTTCAGCACCAGGGCCAGCGCCGGGTCGGCGTCCCGTGAGCGGGCCATGGCGTCGAGGAAGTCCTGGCCCCCGAGGTCCGTGGTGACGCCGAGGTCGGCCATCGTCGACACGTAGGCGTCGCGCAGGCGCTTGTACCAGGGGTCGAGGTAGCGGCCGGTGCGGGTGCGCACGTACGCCTCGAGGGGCGCGACGTCGAAGCCGAGTTCCCGGGCGTAGGCGACGGTGGGCGTGGCGTACCAGGCCGGGCCGGTGGGGCGTTCGCCGGTCGGCGTGAACGGGGACGGCAGCCGGTCCGCGTCGACGGTGCGGCCGTCGACCCGCACGCGGCCGAGGTCGACGTGGGAGAGGTCGACCAGCCAGGAGCCGGGGAGCGCCGGGTCGAACGGGGGGTTGCCGGTGAGGTGTTCGGGCCCGTCCAGGCCGACGGTGAGGCCGTTCGCGGCGGCGGCGAAGGCCATGTTGACGTCGATGGCGACCAGGTACGGACGCATGCACTCGTCGTCGGTGAGCGGCCGGCACCAGTTGTACGGCTCCTCCATCAGCATCTCGGCCGGGGTGCGCTGGTGGTGCCGGGGGAACCGGCCCTTGAGGACCGGGTGTTCGTCGGGGACCTCGCACTCCACCACGTCGTACAGGCGGGTGAGGGCGTCGTCGTTGAACGCCTGCCGGAACTCGCCGGTCGCCGGGTCCTTCTCCGCGCGCGTCGGGGGGCGCAGTGCCGTCATCAGCTCGAGGCCGGTGACGGCGGTCGTGCCGCGCGGGGTCATCACCCGCTCGGCGTAGGTGCCGAGGAAGCGGGCCAGGTCGGCGGCGTGCATGGCGGGGAGGCGGGGGTCGTGCCGGTCGTCCCACTCCTCGGCGGGCAGCGCGCCCCAGGCGGGGACGGCGAGTTGTACGCAGCGGCGCCGGGAGCCCTCGGGCTCGCGGTAGACCCGCGTCCACGCCCCGAACCCGCGCTGGGTGAGGTGCAGGCCCGCCCGGGCAATCTGCTTGACCACCTTGTGGCCGGCGGGGAGGCGTCCGGCGCGGCGTTCCTCCGGCGAGAGCTCGGCGGGCAGGCCGTAGCGTTCGAGTGCGGCGGCGGCGAGGACGAGGACGGGGTCGGCGTCACGGCCGTGGCGGTGCAGGCGCGGCTGGCCGAGCCGGGCCTCGGCCAGCGTCCAGTCCACCAGTGCCGGGAGGGACTTGGCGGGCACGTCCAGGACCAGGCCGCCGACGCAGTAGGCGACGACGCGGCCGTCCTCGTCGACGTCCACGACGGCCAGGGGTCCGTTCTCGAAGCGGGGGTCGACGGCGGTGGTGGCGGCGGCCGGCTTCCGCGCCGCCGGCCTCGCCCCCTTCTGCGCCGCCTTGCGGGCAGCGGGCCGCCGCGCGGACGCCGAGGCCCCGCTGCCCGCCGGGGGGGCCGCCCCGACAGCCGGAGCCGAACCCCGGGCGGGGCCCTGGGCCGCGGCGGGGCCCCGGACCGCGGCGGGAGCCGAGCCTGCGGCGGGAGCCGGGCCCGCGACCGGAGCGGGAGCCGGAGCGGGAGCTGAGGCGCCGGCCGGGGCCGGGGCGGGTGCCGGGGCGGGAGTTGCACCCGAGGCGGTGGGCGAACCCGGAGCGGGAGCCGGGGCAGGAGCGGGAGCCGGGGCAGGGTTCGGGACCGCCGAGGCGGGGGCGGGGAGGGAAGCCGGGGCCGCACTCGGGGCGGGAGCCGGGACCGGGACCGAGGGGGTTGCCGGCGGGGCGGTGTCGGGGGCGGGGAAGCGTTCGGCGAGGCGTTCCAGGAGCCGGGCGTAGGCGGCCCGCTGGGGCGGCCGCGGCTCGTTCCTCCCGGACTCCCAGCTCGCGACGGTCTCGCGGCGGGTGTTCAACGCGGCCGCGACCTGAGCCTGGCTCAACCCCGCCGCCTCCCGCAGCCTCCTGCGCTCGGCCGGGGCCGGAAGGTCGTTCTGGGCGACCTGTTCCAGGAGCGCGTCCACCGCGCTGAACAACTGGTCCTCAGTGGACACGGACCTCACCTCCGGCGGCCACCCTACCCCAGTCCAACATCGAACCGCTCTTTCCTTCACGCACGGATCTCACACGAAGCATGCGCCGCGACGGAAAGGGCGAGCAACGGTCGACGCATTTCCCCGGGCTTTCCCCGGGCGTCCGCGAAGGCCCGCGCCCGTGCATTTCGCGGGCCGCTCGAGAAGGCGTCCAGAGCGGCTCGAAGGACGCCTCGGTCCCGCTGTGCGGGAGAACGGGTCCGCGACGGCCTCCGCGAGAGGCCGGCGGCAGGACGCGTCGTGGCCGGAAACCGCCCCGTCGCTCTCCGGCCAGGGAGAAGTCCCGGTCCCGGGGGTCGCGGACGCGTCGGCGCAGCACGGGGCCGCCGCACCGACGGGATTGCGTCACGGCGTCGGCGGGGGCGCTCCGCCGCTCCGCCCCGATGACCTCTGTTGCTTCTCCGGAGTCAGGCATGCAAATCTGCCGACGGTTTGACTTCGGCATTGCCCCGGTTTTGAGAATTTTTATCTGAGCCGGGAATCCGCGGGCCGGTATGTCCGGCGGCGCGGACGGGGAGCGGCGTCGGATCGGCACCACCGCTGGTCCGGAACCGTAGACGGGGAGGCGGAACCAGTCGTGCTGATCGAACGAGTCAATGAATTCGCCCGGCTCCGGCGGGACCTGCACGAGTGCGCGCACCAGAGGAAGGGCCATGTGGCCCTGGTGACCGGTCCGGTCGGCAGCGGGAAGACGCAGGTGCTGGAGACCTTCCACCGGGGCGCGGTCGCCACCGGCGCGCGGGTGCTGACGGCCGCCGGGTCCCGTGCCGAGCAGGGCCTGCCCTTCGGCGTGCTCGGGCAGCTCCTGCACGGTGCCCGGCTGGCGGGCAGCGACACGACGCGGGCCGAGAAGCTGATGCGCGAGGCCGCCGACGTCGTTCCCGCGGCCGAGGCCGGGTGGGAGGCGGCGGACGAGCTGCCGGCCGAGGGCGCCCTGTGGGCACCGCTGTCGCGCGAGGTGTTCGCGACCCTTCTCGAGCTGGTCGACCCGGGTCCGCTGGTCCTGGTGGTGGACGACCTGCACCACGCGGACGCGACGTCGCTGCATTCCCTCCTGTACGTGACGCGGCGGCTGCAGCACGTGCCGGTGATGGTGCTGCTGTCGGAGGCCCTGACGTCCCGTCCGGCGAACCCCTTGTTCCACGCGGAGCTGCGCAGCCGGCCGCGCCTGACGCAGGTGGCCTTGCCGCCGCTGACCGCGGACCTGGTGGCGCGGGCGCTCCCCGCCCGCGCCGGGGGACCGCAGGGCGCGGCGGGCGGCGAGGCGCTGGAGGAGGCGCGGCGCCTGGTGGGGACGACGGGCGGCAGTCCGCTGCTGGTCCAGGCCCTGCTGGCGGAGGAGGGGCGCGAGGGCGAGGGCGGCGGGTCCGCCCCGGAGCCGCGCGCCGGTGACGCCTTCGGCCAGGCCGTGCTGCACAGTCTCTACCGCCACGAGCCGGAGGCGCGGAAGGTCGCGCAGGCGCTGGCGGTGCTGGACCGGTCGGCGTCGCCGGAGCTGGTCGGCCAGCTCCTCGGCATGCCGCCGGGCTCCGTGGCGTCGGCCCTGCGGGTGCTGCACAGTTCGGGGCTCGTGGACACCGACCGGCTGCGGCACCCGCGCATCCTGCAGTCCGTCCTGGCCGACACGCCGGCCGAGGTGCGGCAGCGGCTGCACGAGCGGGCCGCCAGGGCGTTGCACGAGCACGGCGCCGCGTCGAGCGTGGTGGCCGGGCACCTGGTCGCCTCCGGGTGGACGGGTGAGGAGTGGGTGGCGCCGGTGCTGCGGGACGCCGCCGAGCAGTCCCTGGCGGCGGGCCGGCCCGATCTGTCGGTGGCGTACCTGCGGCTGGGCCGCGGGGCAGGCGCCGACGAGGGGCGGCGCGGCGCCCTGGCGACCATGCTGGTCGGGGCGCGCTGGCAGGTGAATCCGCTGGCGGCCGACCGTGATCTGGACATGCTGGTGCAGTCGGCGGGGGCCGACGAGGACCCGGCGCCCGCGCCCGTCTCGGCGGTGCCGTACCTGCTGTGGCAGGGGCGGGCGGAGGAGGCCGCCGACGCGGTCGCCCCGGGCCGGGAGGCGAGGACCGCCGCGCCGGGGAGGGCGGCGCCGAAGGCGGGCGGGGCGGCGGGTGCCGTGGACGGCCGGCTGCAGGCGATGCGGCTGCTGGTCTCCCTGTCGCACCCGGACTTCCTGGTGTCGGTGCGGGAGTCGCGGGACCGGTGGAGCCGGGCGGCCACCGCGCCGCACTCGGTCAGCCCGCTGCTGCAGGCGGTCTCGGTGCTGGGCAGTGCTCTGCTCCCCACGGAGGGGGTGGACAGCGCGGCCGCCGCCGAGCAGTTCCTGCAGCGGCACCACCTGGACCGGGGCAACCGCGGTCTGCTGGTCGCCCCGCTGCTGGCGCTGCTGTACGGGGGGCGCGCCGGCCGGGTCGTGGTGTGGAGCGACACGCTGCTGGGCCGCCCGGAGGCCCGTCACACCCCGGTGTGGCGGGGTGTGGTGCAGTCGATCCGCGCGGAGGCGGCGCTGCGGCTGGGCGACCTGGCCGAGGCGGAGCAGGGAGCCCGTGCCGCGCTGGAGGGTCTGCCGGTGCCGGCGTGGGGGGTGGTCGTCGGCGGGCCGCTGGGCACGCTGATCAGCTGTGCGACGGAGACCGGCAGGCATGCCGAGGCCGAACGCTGGCTCGCCGAGCCGGTGCCGGAGAGGATGTTCCGCACCCCGATCGGCGCGCACTACCTGGTCGCCCGGGGATCGCACCATCTGGCGATGGGACGCCGGCAGGCCGCCTCCTCGGACTTCCAGCGCTGCGGCGCCATGATGCGGGGCTGGAACCTGGAGGCGTCCGGGCTGGTGCCGTGGCGGCTGGAGCTGGCCCGGGTGCAGATGGAGCTCGGGGAGCGGACGCTCGCCGCGCAGCTCCTGCGGGACCAGCTGCACGTGTCGCAGGGGCTGGACGAGCGGACGCGGGGCCGGGCGTTGCGCCTGCTGGCCTCGACCGCCGCGCCCGACCACCGGCGCAAGCTGCTCTCCAAGGCGGTGGAGCTGTTCCAGTCCTGTGGCGACCGGCAGGGTCTCGCCCGGGCGCTGGCCGACATCGACCAGGTGATGCGGCAGTCCGGGGAGACGGGTCACGCCCGGCGCTTCCTGTTCCGCGCGGACGAGGCGGCCCAGGGTGCGGACACCGCTTCCTGGGTGCGTCAGGCGCAGGAATGGCAGGTCGGCCAGGGCGGGCAGGGCGGTCAGGGCGAGGCGCAGGCCGGGGAGGGCGGTGACCGGGACGACGTGCTGAGCGAGGCCGAGCTCCGGGTGGCGGTGCTGGCCGCGCGGGGGCGGACCAACCGGCAGATCTCCGACGCGCTCTTCATCACGGTGAGCACGGTGGAGCAGCATCTGACGCGCACCTACCGCAAGCTGAACGTGCGGCAGCGCACCGACCTGCCGAGCTGGCTGCTGGCGGTGGACGGCGACCAGCCGCGGAAGGTGCAGGAGAAGGTGAGCTGACCCGCTGACGGCACGACGGCGTGGCCCGGACCGGTGGTGAACCGGTCCGGGCCACGCCGTTGTGCTGTCGCTGTCGTGGTGTCGCCGTCGTGGCGTCGCCGTCGTGTCCGGGGGTCAGTCGTCCAGGCCCGCGCCGAGCTGTTCCCGGATGAGGTTGATCAGCTCCTCGTCGTCGTCGGTGGCGGCGATCCGGTCGGCCACGGGTTCGTCCGCGGCGGCGGTGTCGGCCGTCGGGGCGGTCCTGGTGTTCCGGCCGGCCGGGCCGGTCGCCGTCCAGCTGTCCAGGAAGGCCTGGAGACGGACGGTGAGGCGCGCCTTGGACAGTTCGTCCGGCGGGTTGTCGGCCGCCACGGCCTCCAGGGCGTCGAGCGCGCCGATGAGCGGGGCGACGTCGGTGACGGGCGCGGCGCCCGGGAGCGTGCGGTGCAGGTGCTCGGCGAGGGCGGCCGGGGTCGGGTGGTCGAAGACGAGCGTGGCCGGGAGGGGCTGCCCGCACTCGCGGGCCAGCAGGTCCCGGAACTCCACCGCGGTGAGGGAGTCGAAGCCGAGGTCGCTGTAGGGCCGTGAGTCGTCGATCTGCTCGTCCGGGGCGTACCGCAGGACGACGGTGAGGGTGCGCCGGATCAGCCGGCCGAGTTCGGCCAGCCGTTCGCCGGCGCTCAGGCCGGCGAGCCGTTCGCGCAGGCCGGTGTCGCCCTCGTCGTCCGGGTCGTCGGCGGTCAGCGCGTGGACCGCCTCGGGGAGTTCGCCGAGCAGCGGGCTGGGCCGGCCGGAGGTGAACACCGGTGCGAAGCGTGCCCAGTCGACGTCGGCGACGGTCAGCGCGGACTCCCCGGCGTCGACGGCCTGGGCGAGCGCGGCGGTCGCCAGCCGGGGGTCTAGGGGGGTGATGCCGCGGCGGAGCAGGAACTCCTCCGCCTCCCCCGTCGCGGCCATGCCGGATCCCGCCCAGGGTCCCCAGGCGACGGAGGTGCCGGCCAGCCCGCGGTCCCGGCGTGCCCGGACCAGCGCGTCCAGGTAGGCGTTGCCCGCCGCGTAGAGGGCCTGTCCGCCGCTGCCCCAGGTGGCCGCGATGGACGAGAAGACCACGAAGAGTTCGAGGTCCGCGTGCGTGTCGGTCGCGGTGGTCAGCGCGTGCAGGTGGGCCGCGCCGCGGACCTTCCCGCCGGTGACGTCCGCGACGGCGTCGGGGCCGGTGTGTTCGACCAGTTCCGACTGGGCCACGCCGGCGGCGTGGACGACGCCGGTCAGCGGCAGGTCCGCCGGGACGGAGGCGAGGAGTTCGGCCACCGCCTCCCGGTCGGAGACGTCGCACTGCGCGACGGTCACCCGGGCGCCCTTGGCCTCGAGTTCGGCGCGCAGTTCCGCGGTGCCGGGTGCCTGGGGGCCCCGGCGGCCGGTGAGCAGGAGGTGTGCGACGCCGCGGTCGGCCAGCCACCGGGCGGTGGCGGCGCCGAGGGCGCCGGTGCCGCCGGTGACGAGCACGGTGCCGGGCCGCGACGGGGTCCAGGCCGGCGCGTTCTGCTCCGCGCGGTCGGCCCGGACGAGGCGCCGGCCGAGGACCCGGCCGCCGCGCACGGCGACCTGGTCCTCGCCGGTGACCCCCGCGAGGACGGCGATCAGCCTGGCCGGGTTGCAGTTCCCGTCGGCGGGCAGGTCGATCAGGCCGCCCCAGCGCTTGGGGTGTTCGAGGGCGGCGACCTGTCCGAAGCCCCACAGCTGGGCGTGGTCGGGCCGGGTGACCCGGTCGCCCGCGTTGACGGCGACGGCGCCGCGGGTCACGCACCACAGGGGCGCGTCGATCCCGGTGTCGCCGAGGGCCTGGACGAGGGCGAGTTCCATCGGCAGGGCGGCGTGCGGTCCCGCCACGTGGACGATGCCGGTGACGCCGCCCGTGACGGCTTCGGCGGAGGCGCGGAGCCGTGCCGCCACGTCGTGCCGGTCGGAGCGGGCCGTGTCCACCGCGAGGCGGACGACTTCGGCGCCGGCGGCCCGGAGCGCGTCGCCGACACCGGCGTCGTCGTCGCAGTCGCCCGTCTCGATGACGAGCAGCCAGGTGCCGTCGAGCGCGGTGTCCGGGACCACGACGGGCCGCCAGTCCACCCGGTAGCGCAGCCCGGCCAGTTCGGAGTCCTCCCGGGTGCGTCTGCGCCACGTGGAGAGCGCCGGGAGGAGGGTCCCGACCGCGTCGGGGACGTCGGGCAGTCCGATGGTGTCGGCGAGTCCGGCGAGGTCCTCGTGTTCGACGGCCTCCCAGAAGCGGGCCTCGTCCTCGTCCCGGTGCCCGGCCGCACCGGCCTGCGTGGTGTCCACCGCCGGCTCGGGCCAGTAGCGCTCCCGCTGGAACGCGTACGTCGGCAGCTCGACGGGACGGCCCTCGGGCAGCAGAGCCGACCAGTCCACCTCCACGCCGGAGACCCACAGGCGTCCCAGCGCGGCCGTCACCGACTCGCACTCGTCCCGGTCCTTGCGCAGCGACGGCACGAACACGCCCTCGCCCAAGGACTGCTGGGCCAGCGCGCACAGCACACCGTCGGGGCCCAGCTCGAGGAAGCGGGTGGCGCCGGAGTCGTGGGCCAGGCTCACGGCCTCGGCGAAGCGGACGGGTTCGCGGATCTGCCCCACCCAGTAGTCCGGGCCGGCCATGTCGCCGGGGGCCGTGGTGACCACGGGGATGGCAGGGGCGTGATAGGTCAGCGACTTCGCGACGGCGGCGAACTCGTCGAGCATCGGCTCCATCAGGTGCGAGTGGAACGCGTGCGAGACGACCAGCCGCTTCACGCGGACACCGTCGGCGCGCAGCCGCTGTTCAAGGGCCTCGATCGCGTCGACGTCACCCGACAGGGTCACGGAGGTGGGGCCGTTGACGGCCGCCAGGTCCACGCCCTCGGGCAGGTCCAGCCGGTCCTCGGAGGTCTCCACGGCGAGCATCGCGCCGCCGGACGGCAGCGCGTCCATCAGCCGGCCGCGCGCCGAGACGAGGGCGCACGCGTCGTCCAGGGACAGCACCCCGGCGCAGTGCGCGGCGGCCAGCTCCCCGATGGAGTGGCCCACCAGCACGTCCGGGGTCACACCCCAGGACTCCACGAGCCGGAACAGCGCCACCTCGACGGCGAACAGGGCGGGCTGCGTGTACACGGTCCGCGCCAGCAGCTCCGCGTCGTCGCCGAACACCACGTCGCGCAGCGGCCGTTCGAGGTCGACCCGGGCGCACACGGCGTCGAAGGCGTCCGCGAAGACGGGGAATGCGTCGTACAGCTCGCGCCCCATCCCGACCCGCTGCGCGCCCTGGCCCGAGAAGAGCAGGGCCAGGCCGCCGGATCCGATCCGGTCCCGCACCACTCCGCGGGCCTGCTCGCCCGCGGCCAGTGCGCGCAGCCCGTCCAGCAGTTCCGCACGGTCGGCGCCGGTCACCACCGCGCGGTGGTCGAGTCGGGCACGCGACAGCAGGGTGCGGGCCACGGCTGCGGGGGCCGGCTCCGGCCTTCCGGTGAGGAATGCGCGCAGCCGGTCCGCCTGCTCGGCCAGTGCCGCGGCCGACCGGCCCGACAGCAGCCAGGGCGCGGCGGCGCCGTCCGTCGGGTCGGCCGTGTCGTCCTCGGCGGACGGTGCGGCCGGGGCGGAGGGTGCGGCTTCCAGGATGACATGGGCGTTGGTGCCGCTGATGCCGAACGAGGAGACACCGGCCCGGCGCGGACGGTCCGCCTCGGGCCACTCCCGCGCCTCGGTCAGCAGCCGCAC
>NZ_JBEYUK010000035.1:0-59545 GCF_040643475.1 Streptomyces sp. NPDC047130
TCCCCCGCGGCCCCCACCGCCTCCAGCCAGAACCGCTCACGCTGGAACGCATACGTCGGCAGACCCACACCCGGCCCCGACAGATACCGGCCCCAGTCCACGGCGGTGCCCTGGGCGAACAGGCCGGCCAGGGCCCGTCCGAAGGCGGCCGTCTCCCCCGCTCCCTTGCGCAGGGCCGGGACGGCGGTCGCGTCCTCGCTGATGTGCGGGACGAGGGCGGCGAGGGTGCCGTCCGGGCCGATCTCGAGGAAGGTCCGGGTCTCGGCGTCGGTCAGGGAGGCGATCGCGTCGGCGAACCGGACGGGCTCGCGGATCTGCCCCACCCAGTAGTCGGGGGTCGCCAGGTCGCCGGAAGCGGTGGCGACGACGGGGACGGTCGGGGCGTGGTAGGTCAGGGACTTCGCGACGGCGGCGAACTCGTCGAGCATCGGCTCCATCAGGTGCGAGTGGAACGCGTGCGAGACGACCAGCCGCTTCACGCGCACGCCCTCGGAGCGCAGGCGCTCCTCCAGCGCGCCGACCGCGTCGGCGTCCCCGGAGACCGTGATGGAGGTCGGCCCGTTCACGGCCGCCAGGTCCACGCCCTCCGGAAGCTCCAGCTCTTCGGCGGCTTCCACCGCCAGCATCGCGCCGCCCTCGGGCAGCGCGTCCATCAGGCGCCCCCGCGCCGACACCAGTCGGCACGCGTCGTCCAGCGACAGCACGCCGGCGCAGTGCGCCGCCGCGATCTCGCCGATCGAGTGGCCGACCAGCACGTCCGGGGTCACGCCCCAGGACTCCACCAGGCGGAACAGCGCCACCTCGACGGCGAACAGGGCGGGCTGCGTGTACACGGTCCGCGCCAGCAGCTCCGCGTCCTCGCCGAACACCACGTCCCGCAGCGGCAGTTCGAGGTCGACCCGGGCGCACACGGCGTCGAAGGCGTCGGCGAAGACCGGGTAGGCGTCGTACAGCTCACGGCCCATCCCGACCCGCTGCGCGCCCTGGCCCGAGAACAGGAAGCCCGTGCGGCCACTGCGTGCCGTGCCGTTGACGACACCCGGTGAGGGCTCGTCGGCGGCGAGGGCCCGGAGGCTGGTGAGCAGTTCGTCCCGGTCGTCACCGAGCACGACCGCCCGGTGCTCCAACGCCGCACGACCGGTCGCCAGCGTGTGCGCCACCGCCGCGGCATCCGCCTCGGGACGCTCGGCCAGGAAGGACGCCAAGCGCCCGGCCTGCGCGACCAGGGCACCCCGCGACCGGGCCGACAACATCCACGGCCCCGCCGCCCCGGACCCCACCGGTGCCACCTCGGCGGCTTCGGCTGCCTCGGCGGCCTGCTCCAGGATCACGTGCGCGTTGGTCCCGCTCACGCCGAACGACGACACACCCGCTCGACGCGGACGCCCCGCCTCCGGCCAGGGCCGGTCCTCGGTGAGCAGCGACACGGCGCCCGCGGACCAGTCCACGTGCGGCGTCGGCTCGTCCACGTGCAGCGTCCGCGGCAGTACGCCCCGGCGGAGCGACTCCACCATCTTGATCACACCGGCGACGCCCGAAGCGGCCTGCGTGTGACCGATGTTGGACTTCACCGAGCCCAGGTACAGCGGCTCCTCACGGTCCTGCCCGTACGTCGCCAGCAGCGCCTGCGCCTCGATCGGGTCACCCAACCGGGTACCGGTGCCGTGCGCCTCCACCGCGTCGACCTCGGACGCCTCCAGCCCGGCTGCCGCCAGCGCGGCCCGCACCACCCGCTGCTGCGCCGGACCGTTCGGCGCCGTCAGACCGTTCGACGCACCGTCCTGGTTGACTGCCGATCCCCGCACCACCGCGAGCACCTGGTGGCCGTTGCGGCGGGCGTCGGACAGCCGTTCCACGAGCAGGACGCCGACGCCCTCGCCCCAGCCGGTGCCGTCCGCGGCGGCCGCGAACGCCTTGCACCGGCCGTCGGACGCCAGACCGTCCTGGCGGTCGAACTCGGCGAAGACACCGGGGGTGCTCATCACCGCGACGCCGCCCACGACCGCCATGGAGCACTCGCCGGCGCGCAGCGACTGGGCGGCCAGGTGCAGGGCCACCAGCGACGACGAGCACGCCGTGTCCACGGTGACGGCGGGACCCTCCAGGCCGAAGGTGTAGGCGACGCGGCCGGACAGCACGCTGCCCGACATGCCGGTCAGGAAGTGCCCCTCGGAGCCGGAGTCGGTGGCTCCGACGCCGTAGCCGGAGGGGGAGGCGCCGACGAAGACGCCGGTCGGCGTTCCCTGGAGCGCGCGCGGGTTCATGCCCGCCCGCTCCAGCGCCTCCCAGGCCGTCTCCAGCAGCAGCCGCTGCTGCGGGTCCATCGCCAGCGCCTCACGCGGCGAGATCCCGAACAGTCCGGCGTCGAACTCCGTGGCGTCGTGCACGAAGCCGCCCTCGAGGGCGAAGTCGACGCTCGCGCCGGGAGCCGCCCGCCAGCCTCGGTCGGTGGGGAAGGCGCCGACGCCGTCCCGGCCCTCGGCGACGAGGTCCCACAGGGCCTCGGGCGAGTCCACCCCGCCGGGGTAGCGGCAGGCCGTGGAGACGATGGCGAGCGGTTCGTCGGACGCCACGGCCGTCGTGCCGTCCGTGGCGTCCGCGCGCTCGTCCTCGCTGATCAGCGACAGCAGGTGGCGCGCGACCGCGGCGGGGGTGGGGTGGTCGAAGACGAGGGTCGCGGGCAGCGGCAGACCGACGGCTTCGGCGACGTGCTTGCGGACCTGGAGCGCGGTGAGGGAGTCCACGCCCAGGTCCTTGAACGGGCGGTCGGCCTCGACGGGTTCGGGATAGCCGAGGACGGTGGCGGTCTCGCGGCGGACCAGGTCGGCGAGCGTACGGCCGCGTTCCGACTCGGGCACCCCGGCCAGCAGGGACCGCACGGCCGCGGAGGCGCCCGGGGCGTCCGACGAGGTCTCGCCGCCGTCCGCGGTCTCCGCGAGGGCGTCGGCCGCCTCGGGCAGCGCGGTCAGCAGCGGGCTGGGCCGGCGGCTGGTGAAGGCGGGCGTGAAGCGTGCCCAGTCCACGTCGGCGACGGTCAGGCAGGCGTCCTCGGAGTCGATCGCGCGCTCCAGCGCGGCGATGCACAGGGCCGCGGCCATGGGGCGCAGCCCTCGGCGTCGGAGGTATTCGTCGGCGCCGTCCCGCGCGGCCATGCCGGCTTCCGCCCAGGAGCCCCAGGAGACGGCGGTGGCGGCCCGGCCCGCTGCCCGGCGGGCGGTGGCGAGGGCGTCGAGCTGGGCGTTGGCGGCGGCGTAGGCGCCCTGTCCGCCGCTGCCCCAGATGCCGGCGATGGACGAGAAGAGGACGAACAGTTCGGCGTCGGGGAGGAGCGCGTCGAGGTGTTCGGCGCCGAGGGCCTTGGCCCGCAGGCCGTCGGCGAGCTCCGGGACCGACGTGGCGTCGAGCGGGAGGACCGGGTCGAGTCCCGCGGCGTGGACGACGCCGGTGACCGGGTGTTCGGCGAGCAGCGCGGCGAGTGCGTCGCGGTCGGCGACGTCGCAGGCGACGACGGTGGCCGCCGCCCCGAGGCCCGCCAGTTCGGCGACGAGGTCGGCGGCGCCGGGGGCGTCCCCGCCCCGTCTGCTGCACAGCACCAGCTTCCGGGTGCCCCGGCGTGCGAGCATCCGGGCGGTTTCCGCGCCCAGCGCGCCGGTTCCGCCCGTGATCAGGACGGCTTCGGGTGCGGCGGGCCGGGGGGCCGGCTCACCGGTGGTGGTGGAGGGGGCGTGGAGCAGGCGGCGTACGTAGACCCCTTCGGCCCGTACGGCCACCTGGTCCTCGGCCCCGGTCAGTACGGCGGCGAGGCGGGCCAGCGCGCGGGGTTCGGCGTCGGCGGGCAGGTCGACGAGACCGCCCCAGCGCTCGGGGTGTTCCAGGGCGGCGACGCGGCCGAGGCCCCAGACGCGGGCGGCGGCGGGGTCGGTGATCCGGTCGGCGCGGTGCGCGGCGACGGCGCCGCGGGTGAGGCACCACAGCGGTGCGGTGATCTCGGCGTCGGCCAGCGCCTGGACGACGGTGAGGGTGGCGCCGAGTCCGACGGAGACCGCCGGGTCCTCGGGGTGCGGCCTGCGGTCGTCGGCGGACAGCGACAGGACGCCGTTGATCCGCGCGGCGGATCCGGCCGCCCCGCGCAGGAGTTCGCTGAGGCCCCACCGGTCGAGGCCGTCGTCGGGCACGGTCAGTTCGGTCAGGTCCGCGCCGGCCTCGCGCAGCGCCCGGGCGCAGAGCGCGGCGTGGTCGGCGTCCGTCCCCTCCGTGCGCAGCAGCAGCCAGTGCCCGTCGAGTGCGGTGGCGGGGGCCCGCTCGGCGGGCTGCCAGGCGACGCGGTAGCGCCAGGCGTCGACCGTGGAGCGTTCGGCGCGGCCACGCCGCCACACCGAGAGGGCGGGCAGCACGGTCTCCAGACCGTCGCCGGACTCGAGGTGCAGGGTGCCGGCGACCTGGTCGTAGTCGAGCCGGTCGACGGCGTCCCAGAACTCGGTCTCGTCCGGATCGCCGCCCGTGGCCGCGTCCAGGGCGCGGGCGACCTCGGGGGGTTCGGTCATCCAGTAGTGGGTGTGCTGGAAGGCGTAGGTGGGGAGGTCGACGGGCCGGGCTTCCGGCAGGACGGTGGCCCAGTCGACGGGGACACCGGCGACGTGGGCCTCGGCGAGCGCGGTCAGCCAGCGCGTCGCGTCGCCGCGGTCGCGGTGCAGGGACGCCAGGGTGGCGCCCTGTCGATCGGACGCCTCCAGGGTCTGCTCGATGCCGGGGGTGAGCACCGGGTGCGGGCTGCTCTCCAGGAACAGGGAGCGGCCGTCGGCCAGGAGTGCTTCGGTCGCGTCGCCGAACCGGACCAGGGAGCGGAGGTTGTCGTACCAGTACTCGGCGCCCATCTCGGCGGTGTCGATCCGACCGCCCGTCAGCGACGAGTACAGCGGGACCGTCGACGACACGGGCGTGATCGGGGCGAGCTCGGTGAGGATCTGCTCCCGCAGCTCCTCCACCTGCACCGAGTGCGAGGCGTAGTCCACGGGAATCCGGCGGGCGCGCACGCCCCGCTCCTCACACGCCGTCATCAGCGCGTCCAGCGCCTCCGGCTGACCCGACACGACCGTCGAACCGGGACCGTTCACCGCGGCCACGGACACCCGGCCTTCGGAGCCCGCCACCAGTTCCTCCGCGATGTCCGAGCCGGCGGCCAGGGACACCATGCCCCCGCGTCCGGCCAGAGCCCGCAGCGCACGCGAACGCAGCGCCACCACACGCGCCCCGTCCGACAAGGTCAGAGCACCCGCCACGACCGCGGCGGCGATCTCACCCTGCGAGTGCCCCACCACCGCAGACGGGACCACACCGGCCGACCGCCACAGCTTCGCCAGGGACACCATCAGCGCCCACAGCACCGGCTGGACCACATCGACACGGCCCCACAGGCTCTCGTCCTCGCTCTCCAGCACCTCCCACAACGACCAGTCCACGAACGGCTCCAACGCCGCCGCGCACTCCTCCAACGACTCCCGGAACACCGGCGACCACACCGCCAGTTCCCGCCCCATCCCCAGCCACTGCGACCCCTGACCAGGGAACACCAGCACCGGCGCACCACCGGACCGCGCCACACCCCGCACCACACCCGGATGCGCCACGTCCCGCGCCAGCGCACGCAACGCACCGGCACGGTCCTCCCCCACCACCACCGCACGGTGCTCCAGCACCGCACGTGAGAGGAGGGAGCGGCCCACGGAGGCGGGGTCGGTGTCGGCGAGGGCGGTGAGCCGGGCGGCCTGGGCGGCGAGGGCTTCGGCGGTGTGCCCGGACAGCACCCAGGGGACCACGGGGAGCACCGGCCGGCCGGCGTCGGCGGTCGTCGCCGGGGCGCTGCCGCTGTCGGCCTCCTCGCCGCCCACGCCGTCCTCGGCGTCGACGGTTCCGTCGGTGCCGTCGGCGGCGGCCCGTTCGGCCGTCGCGTCGGGGCCCTCCAGGATGATGTGGACGTTGGTGCCGCTGATGCTGAACGAGGAGACGCCCGCCCGGCGGGGCCGTTCCGCGTCCTGGGGCCAGGCGACCGGCTCGGTGAGCAGCTGGACCTGGCCCTGGGACCAGTCGACGTGCGGGGTGGGTTCGCCGACGTGGAGGGTGGGCGGCAGCTGCTCGTTGCCGAGGGCGAGCACCATCTTGATGAGCCCGGCGACGCCGGAGGCGGCCTGCGCGTGCCCGATGTTGGACTTGACGGAGCCGAGGCGCAGCGGCTCGCGGCGGGTGCCCTGACCGTACGTGGCGAGCAGCGCCTGGGCCTCGATCGGGTCGCCCAGCTTGGTGCCGGTGCCGTGCGCCTCGACCGCGTCCACGTCGCCGGGGCTCAGGCGGGCGTTCTCCAGGGCCGCGAGGATGACCCGCTCCTGGGAGGGGCCGTTGGGGGCGCTCAGGCCGTTGGACGCGCCGTCCTGGTTGACCGCCGATCCGCGGATCACCGCGAGGATCCGGTCGCCGCGCCGCTCGGCGTCGGCGAGGCGGCGCAGGACGATCGTGCCGGAGCCCTCGGCCCATCCGGTGCCGTCGGCGTCCGCGGAGAACGGCTTGCACCGGCCGTCCGCGGCCAGGCCGCGCTGCCGGCTGAACTCGGTGAAGATGCCGGGGCTCGTCATCACGGTCACGCCGCCGGCGAGGGCGGCGTCGCACTCGCCCGACCTCAGCGCCTGCACGGCGAGGTGGATGGCGACCAGCGACGACGAGCAGGCGGTGTCGACGGTGACGGCGGGGCCTTCGAGGCCGAGGGCGTAGGAGACCCGGCCGGAGACGACGCTGGGGGCGCTGCCGGTCAGCAGGTGTCCTTCGACGCCCTCGGGCAGGGCGCGCAGCCCGGCGCCGTAGGCGGACGAGGAGGAGCCGACGAAGACGCCGGTGCGGCTGCCGCGCAGGGACAGCGGGTCGATGCCCGCGCGCTCCAGGGCCTCCCAGGAGGTCTCCAGGAACAGCCGCTGCTGCGGGTCCATGGCGAGCGCCTCGCGCGGCGAGATGCTGAACAGGCCGGCATCGAACTCGCCGGCCTCGTGGACGAATCCGCCCTCGCGCACGTAGGTGGTGCCGGCGGCGTCCGGTGCCTCGTCGTAGATGGCGGCGGTGTCCCAGCCGCGGTCCACGGGGAAGGCGGAGATGCCGTCGCGGCCCTCGGAGACCATCTCCCAGAGGTCCTCGGGGGAGCGGACGTCCCCGGGGTAGCGGCATGCCATGCCGACGACCGCCACGGGCTCGCTGCCGCGCGCCTCGGCGATCCGCAGGCGGCGACGCGTCTGCCGCAGGTCCGCGGTGAGCCGCCTGAGATAGTCGAGGTACTTCTGGTCGTCGGCCACTCGCTGTCACCTTCTCCGGACCCCGCAGCGCACTTTCGCGGCGGAAATTCGCTGAATTACCAGGACCGCGCGACAAAAGAATTCCGTCTGCCTTTTCCTCGATGCGGAAAGGGCGTTCTCGGCAGGCAATCGAAATTCCGTGCGGAAACTCTCGCTGAGCCTACGAACGGCTCCGAGGCGTGGACAACCCCTAGCCCGACCCCTTAGGGGGCCGGGCCGGCCGGTGGCATCGGCGGGGCTGTCGGAGCGGACGGGAAAGGGGCTCAGTCGTCCGGATTCTCCAACGCGGCCTGGATGAGGGCGTCGACGTCCATCAGGTCGATGTCGTTCTCCGACGGCCCCTCTTCGTGGTCGTCCGCGGGGATATCCGTGGCGGCGGGCGGGGCCGGGTCGGCGCCTCCCGCGGCCTCGGCGGCGATCTCCTCCGACAGGTGTGCGGCGAGCGCCGCGGGCGTCGGGTAGTCGAAGATCATCGAGTTGGGGAGCGCCAGCCCGGTGGCGGCCGCGATCCTGCCCCGGATCTCGACGGCGGTGAGCGAGTCGAAGCCGAGGTCGGCGAATCCGCTCCTGGCGGCGACGCCGTCGAGGCCCTGATGACCGAGCACGTCGGCGACCTGCCGGCGCACCAGGTCGAGCAGGGCGCGTTCGCGCCGTGCCGGGGAGAAGTCGGCGAGGCCGGCGGCGTAGGCGGTGAGGCCTTCCTCGACGGCCTCCGCGGCCTCCTCGCCCTGTCCCTCGCTCTCGGCGAGCACGGCGAACAGCGGGGCGGGGCGGCTCGCCGTGAAGGCGGGCAGGAAGCGGCTCCAGTCGACGTCGGCGACGGTGACGCAGGTGTCCTGCGCGCCGAGCGCGTCGGCCAGGGCCCGCAGTGCCGTGGTGGGTTCCATCGCGCCCAGTCCGCGGCGGGCGAGGTAGGCGGCGGCGTCGCCGTCGCCCCCGCCGAGTCCGGCGGCTGCCATGCCCTGGCCGGCCCAGGGTCCCCAGGCGACGGAGAGGGCCGGGCGGCCCTGGGCGCGGCGGCGTTCGGCGAGCGCGTCGAGGGAGGCGTTGCCGGCCGCGTAGGCGGCCTGCTCGCCGCTGCCCCACACCCCGGCGATGGACGAGAACAGCACGAACTGCTCGGCGTCGGGGAGGAGTTCGTCGAGGTTCCGGGCGCCGAGGACCTTGGCGCGGACGACGTCGCGGTAGGTGTCCGCGTCGAGTTCCTGGAGCGGGCGGGCGGTGTCGGTTCCGGCGGTGTGGACGACGGCCTGGACCGGGTGCCGTGTCAGCAGGGCGGCGAGCTCGTCGCGGTCGGCGACGTCGCAGGCCTCCACGACGGCGGTGCAGCCCAGCTCCGCGAGTTCCGCGACCAGGGCCGCGGCGCCTCGTGCCCGGGCTCCGGACCTGCTGGTGAGGACCAGCTTCTCGGCCCCCTGCCGGGCGAGCAGGCGGGCGACGTGCCCGCCGAGGGCGCCGGTGCCGCCGGTGACGAGGGTGGCGCGGGCGGGGGTCCACGCCCCGCCGGGTGCCAGCGGCGCCCGGTCCAGGCGTCGGGCCAGGATGCGGCCGTCGCGGAGGGCCACCTGGTCCTCCGTTCCGCCGAGGACGGCCGGGAGGAGGGCGAGGGTGTCCGCGCCGGGCCGCTCCGGCAGGTCGACGAGTCCGCCCCAGCGGCGGGGCAGTTCGAGGGCCGCGACCCGTCCCAGCCCCCACACCTGGGCCGCCCGGGCGTCGGCGGTGGTGCCGGCGGCGCCGACCGCCGAGGTCGTCACGCACCACAGCGGCGAACCGAGGCCGGTGCGGACCACGGAGAGCACGGTCTCCGGGTCGCCGGACAGCAGCAGCACGCCGTCGGCGGGGTCGGCCGCGGACAGGTCGTCCGGGGTGCAGACGGTCGCCCCGGCTCCGCCGTCCCGCAGGGCGGCGGCCACGCCGGCGGCGAGGCCGGTGTTCTCGTCGTCGGCGGCGACCAGCCAGTGGCCGCCGGCGGGCCGGGCCGCGGGGACGTCGGCCCAGGTGACGCGGTACCGCCAGCCGGCCGCGGTCCCGCTCAGCGCGCGGGTGCGGCGCCAGGTCGCGAGGGCGGGCAGCGCCTCGGCGAGCGCGGCGGCGGTGGCCGGGTCGAGCCCGGCCAGGGAGCCGAGGTCGCCGGAGTCGACGGCGGCCCAGAACTCGGTGTCGGCCGTGCCGGTCTCCTCCGCGCGGGGCTCCGGCCAGTAGCGGGTGCGGTCGAACGCGTAGGTGGGCAGCGCGGCCCGGGGGCCGGAGCCGAGGACGGCCCGCCAGTCGACGCGGGTGCCGCGGGTGTGCGCGGTGGCGACGGCGGCCAGCAGGGTGACGGGTTCGGCGCGGCCGGGCCGCAGGACGGGCACCGCGGCGACGTCCTGGCCGAGGGTGGCACCGGCCAGCGCGGAGAGCACGCCGTCGGGGCCGAGCTCGACGCAGGCGCCGACGTCGCGGCGTCCCAGTTCGGCGACGGCGTCGGCGAACCGGACCGGCTCGCGGACCTGGCGCACCCAGTACTCGGGGGTCGCCGGGTCGCCCGGCGCCGTGCAGACCAGCGGGACGGACGGCGCGTGGTAGGTGAGCCGCGCGGCGACCTCGTGGAAGGCGTCGAGCATCGGCTGCACGCGGTGCGAGTGGAAGGCGTGCGAGACGACCAGCCGCCGTACCTTGCGGCCCTCCGCGCGCCAGCGCTCCTCGCAGTCGGCGATCGCGTCCTCGTCGCCGGAGACGGTCAGCGCCTTCGGGCCGTTGACCGCCGCGAGGTCCACGCCGTCGGGCAGCGCGATCTCGTCCTCGGCGGCCTCGACGGCGAGCATGGCGCCGCCGGCCGGCAGGGCCTGCATGAGCCGCGACCGGGCGGCCACCAGGGTGCAGGCGTCGTCCAGCGACAGCACGCCGGCGACGTGCGCGGCGGCCAGTTCGCCGATCGAGTGGCCGACCAGGACGTCCGGCCGGACGCCCCACGACTCCACCAGCCGGAACAGCGCCACCTCCAGCGCGAACAGGGCGGGCTGGGTGTACTCGGTCCTGGCCAGGATGTCGTCGTCGCCGCCGAACACCACGTCCCGCAGCGGCCGGTCGAGTGCGAACCGGGAGCAGACCGCGTCGAACGCCTCCGCGAACGCCGGGTGGGTCTCGTACAGTTCCCGGCCCATGCCGGCGCGCTGCGCCCCCTGGCCGGCGAAGAGGAACGCGGTGCGGGAGGCGTCCGCCCTGCCGACGGGGGCGCCCGGCACGCCTTCGGTGAAGGCCCGGAGGGCGGCGAGGAGCGCCTCGCGGTCGGTGCCGAGGAACGCCGCGCGGTGGGTGAGCTGCGCGCGGGAGCCGGTGAGGGCGCGGGCGACGTCCGCGGCCGGGACCTCGGGGTGGGCGTCGGCGAAGGCGAGCAGCCGTGCCGCCTGGCCGCGCAGGGCGGCGGGCGAACCGGCCGAGAGCAGCCAGGGCAGCACGGCGGGCGCCTCGCCCGGGCCTGCCGGGGCGGCCGGGGCGGACCGGTCGTCCGGGGCGGTCGGCTCCGGCCGCTGCTCGGGCGGGGCCTCCTCGACGAGGACGTGGGCGTTGGTGCCGCTGATCCCGAACGAGGAGACGCCCGCCCGGCGCGGGCGGCCGGTGCTCGGCCAGGGCCGGGCCTCGGTGAGCAGTTCCACCGCGCCGGCCGTCCAGTCGACCTCGGGGGTCGGCTCGTCGACGTGCAGCGTCTTCGGCAGGATGCCGCGGCGGATCGACTCGACGGTCTTGATGACGCCGGCGACGCCGGCGGCGGCCTGGGTGTGGCCGATGTTGGACTTGACCGATCCGAGCCGCAGCGGCTCCTCGCGGTCCTGGCCGTAGACCTCGAGCAGGGCCTGGGCCTCGATCGGGTCGCCGAGCCGGGTGCCGGTGCCGTGCGCCTCCACCACGTCGATCTCGGACGGCCGCAGGCCGGCGGCGGCCAGCGCCTCGCGCATGACGCGCTGCTGGGAGGGGCCGTTGGGCGCGGTGAGGCCGTTGGAGGCCCCGTCCTGGTTGACGGCGGAGCCGCGGACCACCGCGAGCACCTGGTGCCCGTTGCGGCGGGCGTCGGAGAGCCGTTCCAGCAGCACCAGGCCCACGCCCTCGCCCCAGCCGGTGCCGTCGGCGGAGGCGGCGAACGCCTTGCAGCGGCCGTCGGCGGCCAGGCCGTTCTGCCGGTCGAAGCCGATCAGGACGTCCGGGGCGGCGACCACGGTGACGCCGCCGGCGAGTGCCATGGTGCACTCCCCGGCGCGCAGCGCCTGCGCGGCCAGGTGCAGGGCGACCAGCGACGCCGAGCAGGCGGTGTCCACGGTGACGGCGGGGCCCTCCAGCCCGAACGTGTAGGAGATGCGGCCGGAGGCGACGCTGCCGGCGCTGCCGGTGACCAGGTGGCCCTCCGCGTCCTCGGGCATCCGCAGGCCCGTGCCGTAGCCGGATCCCATGGCGCCGGCGAAGACGCCGGTGCGGCTGCCGCGGAGGGCGGCGGGGTCGATGCCGGCGCGCTCGAAGGTCTCCCAGGCGGTCTCCAGCAGGAGGCGCTGCTGCGGGTCCATGGTGAGGGCCTCGCGCGGGGAGATGCCGAAGAGCGCCGCGTCGAACTCGCCGGCGGTGTCGACGAACGCGCCGCCGCGGGCACGGACGTCGCCGCGGCCCGTGGCGCCGAGGTTCCAGCCGCGGTCGGTGGGGAACGGGCCGACCGCGTCCCGTTCCTCGGCCATCAGCCGCCACAGGTCCTCGGGGCTGTTCACCCCGCCCGGGTAACGGCAGGCCATGGCGACGATGGCGATCGGCTCGCCCGACGGCGCCTCGGCCGACGCGGACGGGGCGGGCACGGGCGCGGACGCCGAGGCCGACGCGGCGGAGCCGACGGCGACGGCGAGCCGCTCCCGCAGGTGCTCCGCCAGGGCCCGGGGCGCGGGGTGGTCGAAGACGACGGTGGCGGGCAGCTTGAGGCCGGTGGCCGCCGAGAGCCGGTTGCGCAGTTCCACGGAGGTGAGCGAGTCGAAGCCCAGCTCGCGGAAGGCCCGGTCGGGGGCGACCCGTTCGCCCGGGGCGAGGACCAGGACCGCGGCGACCTCGTCGCGGACCAGGTCGAGCAGGAGGGTGGCCGGGTCTGCGGCGGCCGCCAGTCGCCGCGCGAGGCCGTTCCCGCGGTCCGCGCCGGACGCGCCGGCCTTGCGGAGCCGGGCGGGGACCCGCACCAGCGCGCGCAGCAGGGGCGGCACCTCGTGGGCCGCGCGGACCGGGGCGGGCGCGAAGCGGGTGGGCACCAGGTGGGCCCGTCCCGCGGTCAGCGCGGTGTCGAAGAGGGCCAGGCCCTCCTCGGCGCCCAGGGCGTCGCCGAGCCGGGTGAGCCGGGCGACGGCCGTGCCGTCGAGGTGTTCGGCCATCGCGCCCGGCTGCTCCCACAACCCCCAGCCCAGCGAGAGGGCGGGCAGGCCGCGGTGGGCGCGGTGCTCGGCGAGCGCGTCCAGGACGGCGTTGGCCGCCGCGTAGTTGGCCTGCCCGGCGGCTCCGACGGTCGCCGCGAGGGAGGAGTACAGGACGAACAGGGCGAGGTCCCGGCCCGCGGTCAGTTCGTGCAGGTGGAGGGCGGCCTCGGCCTTCGGAGCGAACACCGTGGCCAGCCGCTCGGGGGTCTGCGCCTCCAGCACGCCGTCGTCGAGGACGCCGGCGGTGTGGACCACGCCCGTCAGCGGGTGCGCGGCCGGGATGGAGGCGAGCAGCGCGGCCAGCGCCTCGCGGTCGGCGGCGTCGCAGGCGACGACGCGGGCGTCGGCGCCGAGGCCGGCGAGGTCCTGGACGAGTTCCCGTGCTCCGGGGGCGTCCGGGCCGCGGCGGCCGGTCAGCAGCAGGTGCCGGACGCCGTACCGGGTGACCAGGTGCCGGGCCAGCATGGCGCCCAGCGCACCGGTGCCCCCGGTGACGAGCACGGTGCCGTCGGGGTCGAGGCGCACGGCGGCGCCGGCGGCGGTGCCGGTGCCGTCCGCGGTGTCGGCGGCGGTACCTGTGTCGGTGGCGGGGTCGGCGATGTCGGTGCCGTTGCGGTCGGCGGTGCCGGCGGCGGTGCCGTGCCGGAAGCGGGTCAGCCTGGGCACCAAAACGCGGCCGTCGCGGACCGCCGCCTGCGGCTCGTCCGCCTCGGCGAGGGGGCCGAGGACCGCGGCCGCCTCCTCGTCGGTGTCCGCGTCGACCAGCGTGAAGCGTCCGGGGTGCTCGGTCTGCGCCGTGCGCACCAGGCCCCAGGCGGCGGCGGTGAGCGGATCGGCGATGTCGTCACCGGGGACGGCGGCGACCGCGCCGCGGGTGCGCACCAGCAGGCGCGCGTCGGCCGTGCGGTCGTCGGCGAGCCAGGCCCGCACGCCGGCGAGCACCGCCGCCGGGTCGGCCGGGGCCCGCCACAGGGCGACCGGTGGCACCTCGGCGAGACCGGCCGGGTCGTCCACCGTCACGTACGCCGTGCCGGCGTCGGTCGCGCCGTGCCGGTCGGGCTCGGTCCACGTGACCTCGAACAGCGAGTCGTCCGCGGGTTCCGGGGTGATACGCCCGGTGGCCTCCCGCAGGGTCAGCGACGCGACCGACAGCACGGGCAGGCCCGCGTCGTCGAAGGCGTCCAGCGTCACGGCGTCCGGCCCGGCGGGGGTGAGGCGCACCCGCAGCGTGCCCGCGCCGACCGCGTGCAGCGCGACCCCGGACCAGGAGAACGGCAGCCGCGGTCGCGGCGGCCCGTCGCCCTCGGGGCCGGCCAGGGCCAGCGCGTGCAGCGCGGAGTCCAGCAGCGCGGGGTGGGCGCCGTAGGCGCCGCCGCGCTGCTGCTCCGGGAGGGCGACCTCGGCGTGCAGCACGTCGCCGGTCCGCCAGGCGGCCCGCAGCCCGCGGAAGGCCGGCCCGTACTCCAGGCCCGCCGCCTCCAGCAGCGCGTAGTGCCCGTCGAGGTCGACGGGTTCGGCGTCCGCCGGGGGCCACACCGCGGCCGGTTCCGGCTCCGCCGGCAGGTCGGGCGCGAGCACGCCCGAGGCGTGCCGGACCCAGGGGCCGTCGGCGCCGGACTCGGGGCGGGCGTAGACGGCGACCTCGCGGCCTCCGACCGCGCCGTCCTCGGCGCCGACCACGACCTGGAACCTGACGGCGGTCCGCTCGGGCAGGACCAGCGGCGCGTGGAGGGTCAGTTCCTCGACGAGCCGTCCGCCGGTCGCCCGGGCGGCCTGCAGGGCGAGTTCGAGGAGCGCGGTGCCGGGGACGAGGACCGTGCCGCGGAGGCGGTGGTCCGCGAGCCAGGGGTGCGCGGAGGTGGACAGCCGGCCGGTGAGCACCAGGCCGTCGTCGGTCGCGGACGCCACCGCGGCGCCCAGCAGCGGGTGGTCGACGCCGGCCAGTCCGGCGCCCTCCACGTCGGCGGGGCCGGACTCGGGGAGCGCCCAGTAGCGGCGGTGCTCGAAGGCGTAGGTGGGCAGGTCGGCGCCCTCGACCGGCTCCAGCGGCCAGTCGACGCGGGCGCCGGAGACGTGCAGCCCGGCCAGCGTCCGCAGCAGGGCCTCGGTCTCGGGCATGTCGGGCAGCAGCGTCGGCACCGTGACCGCGTCCTCGACCAGTTGCTGCACCATCGCCGACAGGCCGCTCCTCGGGCCGATCTCGACGAACCTGCGCACGCCGTCCAGGCGGCGCACGGCGTCGGCGAAGCGGACGGTGCGCCGCATCTGGCCGACCCAGTACTCCGGTGTGTCGAGCCGTCCGGGGCCGGTGGCCACCATGGGGACGGCGGGCTCGTGGTGGGTGAGCCCGGCGGCCACGGCGGCGAGCGGGGCGAGGGCCGGGTCCACGTGGTGGGAGTGGGCGGCGAGGGAGACGGAGACGTCCTTCACGCGCCGGCCCTCCTCGCGCCAGCGTTCCGCGAGCGCCTCCAGGACGTCCGCGTCGCCGGAGACGACCAGTGCCTCGGGCCCGTTGACCACGGCGAGGTCGGCGCCGTCGGGCAGCGGGAGCACGTCCTCCTCGCGCGCCTCGACGGCGAGCATCCTGCCGTCCTCGCGCAGGTCGAGCAGGAGCCGGGCGCGTGCCTCCACGAGGGCGCAGGCGTCGTCGAGGGAGAGGATGCCGGCGATGTGCGCGGCGGCCAGTTCGCCGGTGGAGTGGCCGAGCACCGCGTCGGGTGTGACGCCCCAGGACTCCAGCAGCCGGGCGAGGGCCACCTGCAGGGCGAAGGTGCAGGCGTGGGCGTTGCCGGCCCGCTCGAACCGGTGGCCGTCCTCGAAGAGCAGGTCGGCGAGCGGGGTCCCGATGTCGATCCGGGCCGCGACCGCGTCGAACGCCTCGGCGAACGCCGGGTGCGCGGCGTGGAGCTGGCGCCCCATGCCCGCGTACTGGGCGCCCTGGCCGGTGAAGACGAACGCGGTGCGCCCCTGGACGGCGGTGCCCTGGATCACGGAGGCGGCCGGGGTCTGGGCGGCGAGCGCGTCGAGTCCGGCGAGGAGGCCGTCCGGGTCGTCGTGGCGTCCGAGCACCACGGCCCGCTGGTCCAGCGCGGCGCGGGCGGTGACCAGGGTCCGGGCGATCCGCGCCGGGTCCGCTCCGGGCCGGTCGGCGGCGTACGCGCGCAGGCGGGCGGCCTGGGCGCGCAGGCCCTCGGTGCCGCGGGCGGAGACCGGCCAGGCGACGGGCCGCGCGGCCTCGGCGCCGCCGGGAGCCGTTCCGGGCCGCGGGGCGGGCGGCAGCGCGCGGGGGGCCGGGGCCTCCTCGAGGATGACGTGCGCGTTGGTGCCGCCGATGCCGAAGGAGGAGACGGCGGAGCGGCGCGGCCGCTCCCCGCGGTGCCACGGCCGCTCCTCGGTGAGCAGCGCGACGGAGCCGGCGGACCAGTCCACCTGCCCGGTCGGCTCGGAGACGTTGACGGTCCGCGGCAGGACGCCGTGCCGCATCGCCTCCACCATCTTGATGACGCCGCCGACGCCCGCCGCGCACTGGGTGTGGCCGATGTTCGACTTCAGCGAGCCGAGCCAGAGCGGCTGGTCGTCCTCCCGTTCCTGCCCGTACGTCGCCAGCAGGGCCTGGGCCTCGATGGGGTCGCCGAGCCGGGTGCCGGTGCCGTGGGCCTCGACGGCGTCCACGCCCGAGGGGGCGAGGCCGGCGGCGTCCAGCGCGGCGCGGATGACCCGCTGCTGGGCGGGGCCACTGGGCGCGGTGAGGCCGTTGGAGGCGCCGTCCTGGTTGACGGCGGTGCCGCGGACCACGGCGAGGACGCGGTGGCCGTTGCGCCGCGCGTCGGAGAGGCGCTCGACGACGAGCATGCCCGCGCCCTCGGACCAGCCGGTGCCGTCCGCGTCGTCCGAGAAGGACTTGCAGCGGCCGTCGGGGGCGAGCCCCTTCTGCTTGCTCAGTTCGGTGAAGACGTCGGGGGCGCCGAGCACGGTCGCGCCGCCCGCGAGGGCGAGGTCGCACTCGCCGTTGCGCAGCGACTGCACCGCCAGGTGCAGGGCGACCAGCGACGCCGAGCAGGCGGTGTCCACGGTGACGGCGGGACCCTCCAGCCCGAAGGTGTAGGCGATCCGGCCGCAGACGACGCTTCCGGACATGCCGGTGAGCAGGTGCCCGTCCACCTCCTCGGGGAGGTTGGGGCCGCTGGCGTAGCCGACGTTGGTGGCGCCGACGAAGACGCCCGCCTGGGTGCCCCGCAGTCCGGCGGGGTTCAGGCCGGCCCGCTCGAAGGCCTCCCAGGAGGTCTCCAGGAGCAGCCGCTGCTGCGGGTCCATGGCGAGCGCCTCGCGGGGCGAGATGCCGAACAGGCCGGCGTCGAAGTCGCCCGCGCCGTCGAGGAACCCGCCGAGGCGGACGTCGGAGCTGCCGCGGCGCGTCGGGTCGGGGTCGTAGAGCGCCTCGAGGTCCCAGCCGCGGTCCTCGGGGAACGGCATCGCGACGCTGTCGCCTGCCGTGACGAGCCGCCACAGGTCCTCGGGGGAGGCGATGCCGCCGGGGTAGCGGCAGGCCATGCCGATGATGGCGATCGGCTCGTCGTCGCGGACGGCGGTGGTGCGGCGCTTCGCGACGGTCTCCCGGGCGCCGCCCAGCTGGACCAGCAGGTGTTCGGCGAGGGCGGTGGGGTTGGCGTAGTCGAAGACGAGGGTGGCGGGGAGCCTGAGGCCGGTGGCCGTGTTGAGGCGGTTGCGCAGTTCGCCCGCGGTGAGCGAGTCGAAGCCCAGCTCGCGGAAGGCGCGGTCCGCCGTCACCTCGTCGGCGGAGGCGAAGCCGAGGACGGCGGCGGCCTCGGCCCGGACGAGGTCCAGCAGCAGGCGCACCGGGTCCGCGGCGGTGGCCAGGGTCGCGGCGAGTCCTTCACGGCCGCGCCGGCCGTCGGCCCGTCCGGCCTGGCCGCGGGTGACGCCCGCGAGGGCGCGCAGGATCGCGGGGACCTCGGTGGCGGCGCGCAGCCGGCCCCGGTCCACGGCCGCCGCCACCAGGTGCGGGCGGGCCGCCGTGAGGGCCGCGTCGAAGAGGGCGAGGCCCTGCGCGTCGGTCAGGGGCGCGCCGAGCCGGCTCGCCCGGGCGAGGGCCTGCGCGTCGAGGTGGCCGCTGATGGCGCTGGACCGGGCCCACAGGCCCCAGGCCACCGACACGGCCGGCAGGCCGAGCGCGGCGCGGCGCCGTGCCACGGCGTCGAGGACGGCGTTGGCCGCCGCGTAGTTGGCCTGTCCGGGGGTGCCGAGGGTGGCGGCCACGGACGAGTAGAGGACGAAGAACGACAGGTCCAGGTCCCGGGTCGCCTCGTCGAGCACGATCGCGGCGTCCGCCTTGGGGGCGAGGACGGCGCGCAGCCGTTCGGGGGTCAGGGCGTCGGCCATGCCGTCGTCGACGACGCCCGCGGCGTGCACGACGCCGGTGAGCGGGTGCTCCGCGGGCACGTCGGCCAGCAGGGCCGTGAGGGCGTCGCGGTCGGCGGTGTCGCAGGCCGCGAACCGCACCGAGGCCCCCGCGTCCGCCAGTTCGGCGGCGAGTTCGGCGGCGCCCGGCGCTTCGGCGCCGCGCCGGCCGGTGAGCAGCAGGTGCCGGGCTCCGTGGCGTTCCACCAGGTGGCGGGCGAGGAGGGAGCCGAGGGCGCCCGTGCCGCCGGTGATGAGCACGGTGCCCTCGGGGTCGAGGGCGGGGCGCGGCTCGCTCGGCTCCTCCGGGGTGCGCGCCCGGGTGATCCGGGGCGCCAGCAGGGCGCCGTCGCGCAGGGCCGCCTGCGGCTCTCCCGAGTCGAGCAGCCTTCCGACGGCGGTGGTCAGGCCGTCCTCCGTGTCCACGTCCAGCAGGGCCAGTCGGCCGGGGTGTTCGGTCTGCGCGGAGCGGACCAGTCCCCAGACCGCCGCCCGCGCCGGGTCGGTGATCTCGCCGTCGTCCAGGACGGCGACGGCTCCACGGGTGAGCACCACCAGGGGCGCGTCGTCCAGCGGCGCGTCGTCCAGCGGCTCGGTGGCCAGCCAGGCCTGCAGGCCCGCCAGCGCCTCCACGGCGTCGGCGGGCGCCCGCCACACCACCGGACCGGCCGCGTGCCGAGCCGTGGGGTCGTCGACGACCACCGGGTCCGCTTCCGTCCGCGCGGTGGAGGGCTCTCCCTTGGCCCCCAGCGGTGTCCACGTCACCTCGTACAGGGGGGCGGACGCCTGCGCGGGCGGCCCGTCGAGGGTGCGCAGGGTCAGCGCGTCGACGGTCAGCACCGGCAGGGCGGTCTCGTCGAAGGCCGCCACCGACACCGTGTCCCGGCCCGCCGGGGTCAGGCGGACCCGCAGTACGGAGGCTCCGGTGGCGTACAGCGAGACACCGCCGAACGCGAACGGCACCCGGGCCGCCCCGTCGTCGCCGAGCGGGCCGGCGGCGAGCGCCTGGAGCGCGGCGTCGAGCAGGGCGGGATGCAGGCCGTACCCGTCCGGCGTGCCCTGTCCGGGCAGCGCGACCTCGGCGTACAGCACGTCCCCGGACCGCCAGGCGGCCCGCAGGCCCTGGAAGGCGGGGCCGTAGGACAGTCCGGCGTCCGACAGCGCCGAGTAGTGGCCGTCGAGGACGACGGGCTCCGCGCCGGCGGGGGGCCAGGCGGTGTCGTGCGCCGGGAGGGCGGGTTCCTCGGCGGTGAGCAGGCCGCTCGCGTGGCGGGTCCACGGACCGTCCTCGTCGGCCTCGGGCCGGGCGTGGACGTCGACCGCGCCGTCGGCCGCGACGCGCACCTGGACCTGCACTCCCCCGCGCTCGGGCAGGACGAGCGGGGTGTGCAGGGTCAGGTCGTCGAGCCGCGCGAGTCCGGCGGACGCGCCGGCGTGCAGGACGAGTTCGACGAACGCGGTGCCGGGCAGCACGATGCCGCCGTGCACGACGTGGTCGGCGAGCCAGGGCTGGACCGCGGTGGACAGACGGCCGGAGAGCAGCAGTCCGCCGCCGACGGCCGGGGAGACCTCGGCCCTCAGCAGGGGGTGGCCCGCGGCCCGCATCCCGGCGGCGCCGAGGTCACCGGCGTCGTGGCCGGGACGCAGCCAGTAGCGCTCGCCCTGGAAGGCGTAGGTGGGCAGGTCGATCCGGCGGGGCGTCCAGGGGGCGTAGACGGCGGCCCAGTCGGGGGTGACGCCGGCGGTGTGGGCGTGGGCGAGGGCGGTCAGCGCGGACTCGGTGTCGTCGCGGTCGCGGCGCAGGAGCGGCACGGCGGGGGTGCCGTCGTGCAGGTGCGGCACGAGCGCCGACAGCACGCCGTCGGGGCCGAGTTCGAGGAAGACCCGTACGTCGGTGAGCGGCGCGACCGCGTCGGCGAACCGGACGGGCTCGCGGATCTGGCCCACCCAGTAGTCCGGGGTGGCGAGGTCACCGGGGGCCGTGGTCACGACCGGGATCGCCGGGGCGTGGTACGTCAGCGACTCGGCGACGGCGGCGAACTCGGCCTGCATCGGCTCCATCAGCCGCGAGTGGAACGCGTGCGAGACGGTCAGCCGCTTCACGCGCACGCCCTCGGCGCGCAGCCGCTGCTCCAGCGCGCCGATCGCGTCGGCGTCACCGGACACCGTGACGGAGGTCGGGCCGTTGACGGCCGCCAGGTCCACGCCGTCGGGCAGTTCCAGGCCGTCCTCGGCGGCCTCCACGGCGAGCATCGCGCCGCCGGACGGCAGCGCGTCCATCAGCCGGCCGCGCGCCGAGACGAGGGCGCACGCGTCGTCCAGCGACAGCACGCCGGCGCAATGCGCCGCCGCGATCTCACCGATGGAGTGGCCGACCAGCACGTCCGGGGTGACACCCCACGACTCCACCAGCCGGAACAGCGCCACCTCGACCGCGAAGAGAGCGGGCTGCGTGTACACCGTCCGGGCCAGCAGCGCGGCGTCGTCGCCGAACACCACCTCACGCAGCGGAAGTTCGAGGTCGACCCGGGCGCACACGGCGTCGAAGGCGTCCGCGAAGACGGGGAACGCGTCGTACAGCTCGCGTCCCATGCCGGCGTACTGGGCGCCCTGCCCGCTGAACAGGAACCCGGTCCTGCCCTCGCGTGCGGTGCCCCGGACGACCGCCGGGTCGGGGCGGCCCTCGGCGAGGGCGGTCAGCGCCTGGGCGGCCCGGTCCGGGTCGTGCGCCAGCACCACCGCGCGGTGGGTGAGCGCGGCCCGGCCGGTGGCCAGGGTGCGACCGACGTCGGCCGGTCGTGCGTCGAGCGCGCCGAGCAGTCTGCCGGCCTGGGCGGCGAGGGCGTCGGCGGTGTGCCCGGACAGCGGCCAGGGCACCACGGCCGGCTGCGGCGCCGGGGCGGCGACGACCGGCTCCGGCTCCTCGGCGGCGGGCGGTTCCGCCAGGATGACGTGCGCGTTGGTTCCGCTGATGCCGAACGACGACACGCCCGCGCGGCGCGGCCGTCCGGTGCCGGGCCACGGGCGGGGGCTGTCGAGCAGTCGCACCGCTCCGGTCGACCAGTCGACCGCGGACGCGGGCCGGTCGGCGTGCAGGGACGCGGGCAGCAGCCGGTGGCGCATCGCCTCGATCATCTTGATGACGCCCGCGACGCCCGAGGCGGCCTGGGTGTGGCCGATGTTGGACTTCACCGAGCCGAGCCACAGGGGCTGTTCCGGGTCGCGGCCCTGGCCGTAGGCGGCGAGCAGCGCCTCCGCCTCGATGGGGTCGCCGAGCCGGGTGCCGGTGCCGTGCGCCTCCACCGCGTCCACGTCGGAGGGCTCCAGCCCCGCCGACGCCAGCGCGGCGCGGATCACCCGCTGCTGGGAAGGGCCGTTGGGCGCGGTGAGCCCGTTGGACGCGCCGTCCGAGTTGGTGGCGGAGCCGGCGACCACCGCGAGCACGGGGTGGCCGTGGCGGCGCGCGTCGGACAGCCGCTCGACCAGGAGCAGGCCGATGCCCTCGCCCCAGGCGGTGCCGTCGGCGTCGTCGGAGAACGGCTTGCAGCGGCCGTCGGCCGCCAGCCCCTGCTGGCGGCTGAACTCCACGAACGCGCCGGGGGTGGCCATGACGGTGACACCGCCGGCCAGCGCCAGGTCGCATTCGCCGTTGCGCAGCGACTGCGCGGCCAGGTGCAGGGCGACCAGGGACGACGAGCAGGCCGTGTCCACGGTGACGGCCGGGCCCTCGAGCCCGAAGGCGTAGGCGACGCGCCCGGACAGGATGCTGGCGGAGCCGCCGGTGGCGACGTGGCCCTCCAGTTCGCCGGAGTCGGCGAGGGTGAGCCGGGTGTAGTCCTGGCCGTTGGTGCCGGCGAAGACGCCGGTACGGCTGCCGCGCAGGGACAGCGGGTCGATGCCGGCGCGCTCCAGGGCCTCCCAGGTGGTCTCGAGGAGGAGCCGCTGCTGCGGGTCCATGGCGAGCGCCTCACGCGGCGAGATGCCGAACAGGGCGGCGTCGAAGCGGCTCACGTCGTCCAGGAAGGCTCCCTGGTCGACGTACGAGGTGCCGGGGCCGTCACCTGCGGCGAGGGCTTCCAGGTCCCAGCCCCGGTCCGTGGGGAAGGACCGGACCGCGTCACGGCCTTCGCCGACCAGCCGCCACATGCTCTCGGGGTCGGTCACACCGCCCGGGAAGCGGCAGGCCATGGCGACGACGACCACCGGGTCGTCCGTGTCGGCGGCGACCGTGCCGCGGACTCCGGCGGGGGCCGGGTCGGCGGGCTCGCCGAGCAGCTCGGCGAGGCGGGCGGCGAGGGACGCGGCGGTGGGGTGGTCGAAGGCGACGCCGGCCGGCAGCCGGAGCCCGGTGGCCGCGTTGACGCGGTCGCGGAGTTCGACGGAGGTCAGCGAGTCGAAGCCGAGATCGGCGAACGCCCGCTGCGCGGAGACGTTGTCGGCGGAGCGGTGGCCGAGGGCGGCGGCGGCCTCGGCGCGGACCAGGTCGGTCAGCTGCCGGATGCGCTCGGCGGGCGGCGCGGACCGCAGCCGGGCGGCGAACTCGGTCGCGGCGCCGCTGCCGGTCTCCGCCTGGTCTGCGGGGGTGACGAACTCCTCCAGCAGCGGGCTGGGGCGCCCGCTGGTGAAGGCGGCGCCGAAGCGGCTCCAGTCCACGTCGGCGACGGTGACGCAGGTGTCGCCCGCGTCGACGGCCTCGCCGAGCGCGGCCAGCGCGCGGTCGGGGTCGAGGGCGTTCAGGCCGCGGCGGCGCAGGGCGTCCTCGGCGTCGGTGTCGGCCAGCATGCCGGACCCGGCCCACGGGCCCCATGCCACGGAGGTGGCGGGCAGGCCCAGGTGGCGGCGGTGCTCGGCGAGGGCGTCGAGGTAGGCGTTGGCCGCGGCGTACGCCGGCTGGCCGCCGCTGCCCCACACCCCGGCGATGGAGGAGAACAGCACGAACGCGTCCAGGTCGGTGCCGGCGAGCAGTTCGTGCAGGTGGGTCGCGCCCACCACCTTGGCCCGCAGGACCTCGGCGAACTCCTCGCCGGTGACCGTCTCCAGCGGTCCCGTCGCGGTCACGCCCGCGGTGTGCACCACCGCCGTGACGGGGTGGGCGGCCAGCACGGCGGCCAGGGAGTCGCGGTCGGCGACGTCGCAGGCGACGGCCTCGGCCCGTACGCCGCGCTCCGCGAGCGCGGCGACCAGGCCGGCGGCGCCCGGCGCACCGGGTCCGCGACGGCTCGTCAGCACCAGGTCGCGGGCGCCGCGGTCCGCCAGCCAGTGCGCCACCCGTGCTCCGAGGCCGCCGGTGCCGCCGGTGACCAGCACGGTGCCCGACGGCCGCCAGGGCTCGGCGGCGTCGGACGTGGCGGACAGCGGGGCGCGGCGCAGGCGCCGGGCGAGCACGCCGGTTTCCCGGATCGCCACCTGGTCCTCGCCGGACGGCTGGGTGAGGACGGAGAGGAGCCGGGCGGAGGCGCGGCGGTCCAGGGTGGCGGGCAGGTCGACGAGACCCGCCCAGCTGCGGGGCAGTTCGAGGGCGGCGACGCGGCCGAGGCCCCACAGGAGGGCGCCGGACGGGTCGGTGAGCCGGTCGGCGCGGCCCACCGCGACACTGCCGCGCGTCAGCACCCACAGGGGGGCGGGGAGTTCGGCACGGAACAGGGGCAGCAGGTCGTCGGGGGCCGACGGAAGGCAGACCACTCCCGCGACATCGGTGAAGGACGCGGGGTCGGCGTCGAACCGGGCGCCGACGAGGTGGCCGGAGAAGGCGGCGGCGAGGTCCTCGGGGACGGAGCCGTCGGCGGTGAGGACCAGCCAGGTCCCGGTGGGCAGGGCGGGCCGCTCGGGCAGCGGCTGCCACACGGCGCGGTAGCGCCACGAGTCCAGCACGGCCCGCTCGCGCCGGCCGCCGCGCCAGGCGGACAGCGCCGGCAGGACGGCGTCGAGGGTGTCGGCGTCGAGGCCGAGGGTCCGGGCGACCTCGGCGGCGTCCTGCCGCTCGATGGCCTCCCAGAACCGGCCCTCCGCCGCGTCGTCGGCGCCGGCCGCGGACTGCGGGGCCGGCTCGATCCAGTAGCGCTCCCGCTGGAACGCGTAGGTGGGCAGTCCGTCGGCCCGTACGGCGCCGGCCGGGAGGGGGGCGGACAGGTCCACGGACACGCCGTTGACGTGCAGCACCGCCACGGCCCGCAGCAGCGCCTCGGGCTCGGAGCCCTCGGTGCGCCGGGCGGGCGTGCCCACGACGGGGCGCCCGTCGAGGCAGCGCAGGGTGGCCCCGGTGAGGGTGCCGTCCGGGCCCAGCTCCAGGAAGACGTCGGCCCCGGCGTCGTGGGCCCGGCCGACGGCGTCGGCGAAGCGGACGGGCTCGCGGATCTGGTCCACCCAGTAGCCGGGGGTCGCCATGTCGCCGGGGGCGGTGGTGAGGACGGGGATCGTCGGGGCGTGGTAGGTCAGCGACCCGGCGACGGCGGCGAACTCCGCCCGCATGGGTTCCATCAGGTGCGAGTGGAACGCGTGCGAGACGGTCAGCCGCTTGACGCGTACGCCGTCGGAGCGCAGGCGCTGCTCAAGAGTGTCGATCGCGTCGGCGTCGCCGGAGACCGTGATCGAGGTCGGGCCGTTGACGGCCGCGAGGTCCACCCCGTCGGGCAGTTCCAGGCCGTCCTCCGCGGTCTCGACGGCGAGCATCGCGCCGCCGGACGGCAGCGCGTCCATCAGCCGGCCGCGCGCCGACACCAGTCGGCAGGCGTCGTCCAGCGACAGCACACCCGCGCAGTGCGCGGCGGCCAGCTCCCCGATGGAGTGACCGACCAGCACGTCCGGGGTCACGCCCCAGGCCTCCACCAGCCGGAACAGCGCCACCTCGAGAGCGAACAGCCCGGCCTGCGCGTACACGGTCCGGTTCAGCGCCTCACCGTCCCCGAACACCACCTCACGCAGCGGCCGGTCCAGGTCCACCCGCGCGCACACCGCGTCGAAGGCGTCCGCGAACACCGGGAACGCCTCGTACAGCTCACGCCCCATCCCCACCCGCTGCGCGCCCTGACCCGAGAACAGGAAGGCGGCCCGGCCGAAACCGTCGGCGCCTCGGACGACGGCCGGGGACGTGCGGTCCTCCGCGAGGGCGGTGAGGCCGTCGAGGAGGTCGTCCCGGCCGGAGCCGAGGACGACGGCACGGTGGTCGAGGGCGGCCCGGCCGGCGGCCAGGGCGCGGGCATGGCGGACGAGGTCGGCCTCGGGGCGCTCGTCGAGGGCCTGGCGCAGTCGGGCCGCCTGGGCGCGCAGTGCGGCGGGGGTCCGCCCGGAGACGGGCCACGCGAGCACAGGCGGGACGGCGACCGGCGCGGGCCCCCCGTCCGGCGCACCGGCCGGGGTGTCCGGCGCGGTGTCCGGCGCCTGTTCGACGACGACGTGTGCGTTGGTGCCGCTGATGCCGAACGACGACACGGCCGCCCGGCGGGGCCGGTCCGTCTCGGGCCAGGGCCGGTGCTCGGTGAGCAGGGCGACCGTGCCGGCCGACCAGTCCACGTGCGGCGTCGGCTCGTCCACGTGCAGGGTTCTGGGGAGTTCGGCGTGGCGCAGCGCCATGACCATCTTGACGACGCCGGCCAGTCCGGCGGCGGCCTGGGTGTGGCCGATGTTGGACTTGAGGGAGCCGAGCAGCAGGGGGCGTCGCGGGTCCCGGTCGCGGCCGTAGGTGGCGATCAGGGCTTCCGCCTCGATGGGGTCGCCGAGCCGGGTGCCGGTGCCGTGCGCCTCCACCGCGTCGACGTCGGAGGGCTCGAGTCCCGCCGAGGACAGTGCGGTACGGATGACGCGCTGCTGTGCGGGGCCGTTGGGGGCGGTGAGCCCGTTGGACGCGCCGTCCTGGTTGACGGCCGAGCCGCGTACCAGGGCGAGGACCTCGTGGCCGTCGCGGACGGCGTCGGAGAGCCGTTCCACCAGGAGGACGGCGACGCCCTCGGACCAGCCGGTGCCGTCGGCCGCGGAGGCGAAGGACTTGCACCGTCCGTCGGCGGCGAGGCCGTCCTGCTTGGCGAACTCGCTGAAGCCCGCCTGGGTGGGCATGACGGCAACGCCGCCGACGACGGCGAGGTCGCACTCGCCGGCGCGCAGGGCACGCGCGGCCAGGTGCAGGGCGACCAGGGACGACGAGCAGGCCGTGTCCACGGTGAGGGCGGGGCCCTCCAGCCCGTACGTGTAGGCGAGGCGTCCGGACAGCACGCTGTTGGACGTGCCGGTCAGCAGGTGGCCGCCGACCTCCTCCGGCGGGGTGCCGCCGGTGCCGTATCCGCTGTTGGAGGCGCCGACGAAGACGCCGGCGTGGCGGCCGCGCAGCGAGGTCGGGTCGATGCCGCCCCGTTCGAACGCCTCCCAGGAGGCCTCGAGCAGCAGCCGCTGCTGCGGGTCCATGGCGAGCGCCTCGCGCGGCGAGATGCCGAAGAGTTCGGCGTCGAACTCGGCGGCGTCGTGGAGGAAGCCGCCCTCGGTGGTGTGGTCGAGGCCGTCCAGGTGCCAGCCGCGGTCGGTCGGGAAGCCGGAGATGCCGTCGCCGCCCTGGGCGACGAGCCGCCACAGGTCCTCGGGCGAGCGCACGCCGCCGGGCAGCCGGGTGCTCATGGCGACGATGGCGAGGGGTTCGTCGGTGCCGATGGGCCCGGCGTGCGGGAGCGCCGCCGTGTCCGTGCCCGTGTCGCCGAGCAGTTCGTCCCGGAGGCGGGCGGTGAGCAGCAACGCGGTGGGGTGGTCGAACGCCAGGGCGGCGGGCAGGGGCAGTCCGGTGGCCGCGGTGAGCCGGTCGCGGAGTTCGACGGCGGTCAGCGAGTCGAGGCCGAGGTCGCGGAAGGCGGCCTCGGGGTCGACGGCGGCGCGGTCACGGTGTCCGAGGACTCCGGCGACCGTGCCGGTCACGAGGTCGAGCAGGGCCCGCTCGCGTTCGGCGGCGGGCAGTGCGGTGAGCCGGTCGCGGAGGGCCGCGCCGGCCGCGGGCGCGACGGCGGTGGCGGTGTCGCCCACTTCGGGGATGTCCGTGAGCAGGGGGCTCGGCCGGGTGGCGGTGAAGGTGGCGGCGAATCGCTCCCAGTCCACGTCGGCGACGGTCACGCACGCGTCGCCGGAGGCGACGGCACGGTCGAGCGCGGTGACGGCCAGCTCGGGGTCGAGGGGGCGCAGTCCGCGGCGGCGCAGGTGGGCGACCGCCTCGTCGCCGGCGGCCATGCCGGCCTCCGCCCAGGGGCCCCAGGCGATGGAGGTGGCGGGCAGTCCGGCGGCGTGGCGGCGTTCGGCCAGGGCGTCGAGGTGGGCGTTGGCGGCGGCGTAGGCGGCCTGGCCGCCGCTGCCCCAGATGCCGGAGATGGACGCGTAGGTGACGAAGGCGGTGACGGTGCCGAGTGCGGTGGTGAGTTCGTCGAGGACGTCGGCGGCGTCGGCCTTGGCGCGCAGTACGGCGCCCAGGCGCTCCTCGGTGAGGTCCGTGAGGGGGGTGTCGTCGCCGATTCCCGCGGCGTGCACCACCGCGGTGAGCGGGTGGGCCGCGGGTATGCCGGCGAGCAGGGCGGCGAGCGCGTCGCGGTCGGCGGCGTCGCAGGCCACGACCTCGGCCTCGGCTCCGGTGGCCCGCAGTTCGGCCACGAGGTCGGTGGCGCCGGGGGCGTCGGGGCCCCGGCGGCCGGTGAGGATCAGGCGGTGGGCGCCGCGCGCGGCGAGGGTCCGGGCGAGGTGGGAGCCCAGGGCGCCGGTTCCGCCGGTGATGAGGACGGTGCCGTCCGGCCGCCAGGGCGCGGCGGCCGGCTCGGGCGCGGCGTGACGCAGTCGGCGGGCGAAGACACCGGCGTCGCGGACGGCGAGCTGGTCCTCGTCGCCGGCGCCGGCCAGGACGGCGGCCAGCCGGGCGCCCGCCCGGCGGTCGAGGGTCTCGGGGAGGTCGACGAGTCCGCCCCACCGGCCGGGGTGCTCCAGCGCGGCGGTCCGGCCGAGCCCCCAGACCCGGGCGGCGGCGGGGTCGGTGAGCGGGTCGAGGCGTCCGGTGGAGACGGCGCCGCGGGTGGCGGCCCAGCAGCGCGCGCCGGTGTCGTCCGCCTGCGCGAGCGCCTGGAGGAGCGTCAGCAGGCCGCCCGCGTCGGGGTTCAGGGCCAGGACTCCGGCCAGGTCGTCGGCGAGGAACAGTTCGGGGCGGACGTCGGCGGGCGCGCACTCGGTCACCCGGGCCCCGGCGGCCCGCAGCGCGTCGGCCACGTCGGGCAGGGGTTCGCCGACCAGCAGCCAGGTGCCGGTGAGCGCGGTGTCGGGCAGGCTCTCCAGCGGCGTCCAGGCGGTGCGGTACCGCCAGGTGTCGACCACGGAGCGCTTGCGGCTCTCGCGGCGCCAGGCGGTGAGCGCGGGCAGCACGGTGTCGAGGCCCGTGTCGCCGTCGTGGAGGTCGAGCGCGGCGGCCACCGCGTCCCGGTCGGCCGCGTCGACGGCGTCCCAGAACCGTTCCTCGGCCTCACCGGTCGTGCCGCGCACGGCCTGGGCTGGCGTGGCGTCGAGCCAGTACCGCTCGCGCTGGAAGGCGTAGGAGGGCAGCTCGACCAGGCGTCCGCCCGCGGTGAGGCGGGTGGTCTCGACGGGTGCGCCGTGGCTGTGCAGCCGGGCGAGGGCGCGCAGCAGGCTCGCCGTCTCGCCGTGTCCGTCGCGCAGGGCGGGGACGACGACGGTGGTGGCCTCGACGCTGTGCGGCACGAGGGCGGAGAGGGTGCCGTCGGGGCCGAGTTCGAGGAAGCGGGTGTGCTCGGTGAGGGAGGCGATGGCGTCGGCGAAGCGGACGGGCCGGCGGATCTGGCCGACCCAGTAGGCAGGGGTGGCGATGTCGCCAGGGGCCGTGGTCACGACCGGGACGGTCGGGGCGTGGTAGGTCAGCGACTCGGCGACGGCGGCGAACTCCGCCTGCATCGGCTCCATCAGATGCGAGTGGAACGCGTGCGAGACGGTCAGCCGCTTCACCCGCACACCCTCGGCGCGCAGGCGCTGCTCAAGGGTGTCGATCGCTTCGGCGTCGCCGGAGACCGTGACGGAGGTGGGACCGTTGACGGCCGCGAGGTCCACGCCGTCGGGCAGTTCCAGGCGGTCCTCGGCGGCCTCGACGGCGAGCATCGCGCCGCCGGACGGCAGCGCGTCCATCAGCCGGCCGCGTGCCGACACCAGCCGGCAGGCGTCCTCCAGTGACAGCACGCCCGCGCAGTGGGCGGCCGCGAGCTCACCGATGGAGTGCCCGACCAGCACGTCCGGGGTGAGGCCCCAGGACTCCACCAGGCGGTACAGCGCCACCTCGACCGCGAAGAGCGCGGGCTGCGTGTACACCGTGCGCGCCAGCAGCTCCGCGTCGTCCCCGAACACCGCGTCACGCAGTGGCAGTTCGAGCTCCACCGCCGCGCACACGGCGTCGAACGCCTCGGCGAAGACGGGGAACGCCTCGTACAGCTCACGCCCCATCCCGACGCGCTGGGCGCCCTGACCGGAGAACAGGAAGCCGGTGCCGCCGCCGCGTGCGACGTCCGTGCGGGCCTCGCCCCTGGCGAGTGCCGTCAGTTCCGCGACGAGTTCGGCGCGGTCGGTGGCCACCAGGGTGGCGCGGTGGTCCAGGGCGGGGCGGGACACGGCCAGGGAGTGGGCCAGGTCGACGGGGCGCAGCGTGTCGTCGCGCTCCAGCAGGCCGAGCAGCCGGTCGGCCTGGCCGGCGAGTGCGGGTGCGGACCGTGCGGACAGCGTCACCAGCACGGGGCGCGCGAGCTCGGGCGCCCCGGGCGCGTCGGGCACCGCGGCCGGTGCGGCCGGTGCGAGCTGGTCGGGCGCCTGCTCGATGATGACGTGCGCGTTGGTACCGCTCACGCCGAACGAGGACACGCCCGCGCGCCGCGGCCGTCCGGTCGACGGCCAGGGGCGGGCCTCGGTCAGCAGCGCCATGGCGCCGGCGGACCAGTCCACGTGCGGGGTCGGCCGGTCGGCGTGCAGGGTGCGGGGCAGCACCTCGTGGCGCAGCGCCTCGATCGTCTTGATGATGCCGCCGACACCGGCGGCGGCCTGCGCGTGGCCGATGTTGGACTTCACCGAGCCGAGCCACAGGGGCTGTTCCGGGTCGCGGCCCTGGCCGTAGGCGGCGAGCAGTGCCTCCGCCTCGATGGGGTCGCCGAGCCGGGTGCCGGTGCCGTGCGCCTCCACCGCGTCCACGTCGGAGGGCTCCAGCCCCGCCGACGCCAGCGCGGCGCGGATCACCCGCTGCTGGGAGGGCCCGTTGGGCGCGGTGAGCCCGTTGGACGCGCCGTCCTGGTTGACGGCGGAGCCGCGGACCAGGGCCAGCACGCGGTGGCCGTTGCGCACGGCGTCGGAGAGCCGCTCGACGAGGAGCATGCCGACGCCCTCGCTCCAGCCGGTGCCGTCCGCCTCCGCCGAGAAGGACTTGCAGCGGCCGTCGACGGACAGGCCGCGCTGGCGGGAGAACTCGGTGAAGATCGCCGGCGTGGCCATCAGGCTGACGCCGCCGGCCAGCGCCATGGTGCACTCGCCGTTGCGCAGCGACTGCACGGCCAGGTGCAGGGCGACCAGGGACGACGAGCAGGCGGTGTCCACGGTGACGGCCGGGCCCTCGAGCCCGTACGTGTAGGCGAGGCGGCCGGAGGCGACGCTGGTGGAGCTGCCGGTGAGGAAGTGGCCCTCGACGCCCTCGGGCAGGCGCACGCCCACTCCGTAGCCGGACGAGGCGGCGCCGACGAAGACGCCGGCCCGGCTGCCGCGCAGCTGGTGGGGGTCGATGCCCGCGTGTTCGAAGGTCTGCCAGGAGGTCTCCAGGAGCAGGCGCTGCTGCGGGTCCATCGCCAGCGCCTCGCGCGGCGAGATGTCGAAGAGGCCCGCGTCGAACTCGGCGGCGTCGGAGAGGAATCCGCCGGCGCGGGCGTAGGTGGTGCCGACGCGGTCGGGGTCCGGGTCGTACAGCGATCCCAGGTCCCAGCCGCGGTCGGTGGGGAACGGGCCGATGGCGTCGCCGCCTTCGGAGACCAGCCGCCACAGGTCCTCGGGCGAGCCCACCCCGCCGGGGAAGCGGCAGGCCATGCCGACGACGGCGATGGGCTCGTCGGCGGGGGCGGCGACGGTGGCGGCGACGGGCGCGTCGCCGCTGCCGGCGGTGAGGAGTTCACGCAGGTGGGCGGCGAGGGCGGCGGGGGTGGGGAAGTCGAAGACGAGGCCGGCGGGCAGTCGCAGCCCGGTGGCCGCGTTGACGCGGTTGCGGAGTTCGACGGAGGTCAGCGAGTCGAAGCCGAGTTCGCGGAAGACCCGGTCGGGGGCGACCGCGTCGACGCCGGAGTGGCCGAGGACGGCGGCGGCCTCGGCGCGCACCAGCCCGGTGAGCAGGCGGTGCTGTTCGGCGGCGGGGAGCGCGGCGAGGCGTTCGGCGAGCCCGGAGCCGCCGGTGACCGCGCCGGCGACGCGGCGGGCGGGCGCGCGGACGAGGCCGCGGAGCAGGGCGGGCACGGGCCGCAGTGTCCGGGCCGCGGACAGGTCGAAGCGCAGCGGGAGCAGGTGGGGCAGCCCGGTGTCGTGGGCGGCGTCGAAGAGGGTGAGCCCTTCGTCCGTGGTGAGCGCGCCGCCGACGCGGGTGGCGCGGGAGACACCGGTGGTGTCGAGGCCGCCGCTGATGGCGCTCTCCTCCGCCCACAGGCCCCAGCCGAGCGCGGTTCCGGCGAGTCCCCGGGCGCGGCGGTGCTGGGCGAGGGCCTCCAGGAAGGCGTTGGCGGCGGCGTAGTTGGCCTGGCCGGGTGAGCCGAAGGCGGAGGACGCCGAGGAGTACAGGGTGAACAGGGCCAGGTCGTGGCCGGCGGTCAGCTCGTGCAGGGCGAGCGCGGCGTGCGCCTTGGGGCGCAGGACCGCGGTGATCCGCTCGGGTGTCAGCGCGTCGACGACGCCGTCGTCGGCGACTCCGGCCGCGTGCACCACGCCGGTGAGGGGGTGCCGGGCGGGGAGGCCGGCCAGGAGTGCGGACAGTGCTTCCCGGTCGGCGACGTCGCACGCCGCCACCCGTACCTGTGCGCCGAGCGCGCCGAGCCGGTCGACGAGTTCCTGGGCGCCGGGCGCGGCGGGGCCGCTGCGGCTCACCAGCAGCAGGTGGCGGACGCCGTGCCGTTCGACCAGGTGGTGGGCGAGCCGCTGCCCGAGGACGCCGGTGCCGCCGGTGACGAGGACGGTGCCGTCCGGGTCGAGGGCGCGCGGGAGGGTGAGCACGTTCTTGCCGACGTGCCGGCCGGCGCCGACGTGGCGGAAGACGTCGGGTGCCTGACGGACGTCCCAGGTCCGCGCGGGCAGCAGGGTGAGGCTGCCGGCGCGGAACAGGTCGAGGACCTCCAGCAGCATCTGCTGGAGGCGGTCCGGTCCCGCGTCGCCGAGGTCGAAGGCGCGGTAGCTGCGGTCGCCGAAGGATTCCGGGTCGCGCAGGTCGGCCTTGCCCATCTCGACGAACCGGCCGCCGGGGGCGAGCAGCCGTGCCGAGGCGTCGATGAACTCGGCGGCCAGCGCGTTGAGGACGACGTCCACGCCGCGTCCGGCGGTGCGTTCGGCGAAGGCCGCCTCGAAGCCCAGGTCGCGGGAGGAGGCGAGGTGGGTGGTGTCCAGGCCGGTGGCCGCCCACTTCGCGGGCGAGGCCGTTCCGTACACCTCGGCGCCGAGGTGCCGTGCGATCTGTACGGCCGCCATGCCGACGCCGCCGGCGGCGGCGTGGATCAGCACCCGTTCGCCGGGCTCGAGGCCGGCCAGGTCCACCAGGGCGTAGTACGCCGTCAGGAAGGCCATCGGCACCGTCGCCGCGTCGGTGAACGTCCACTCCGGCGGCACCGGTGCGAGCATCCGCCGGTCGACCACGGCGAGGGGTCCGAAGCCGCCCGCGAAGAGGCCGAACACGCGGTCGCCGGGTGCGAGGTCGCCGACGCCGGGGCCTACCTCGACCACGACGCCGGCGCCCTCCGACCCCATCAGGGCCGACGGGTCGGGGTACTGCCCGAGCGCGATGAGCACGTCGCGGAAGTTGACGCCGGCCGCGCGGACCGCGACCCGCACCTCGCCCGGCGCGAGCTCCGCGGCCGTCCCGGGGGCGGGGGTGAGGGCCAGGTCGCGCAGGGATCCGGTCGCGCGGTCGGAGGTGAGCCGCCACGCCCCGGTGTCGGGGACGGCGAGGGCGCCGGACGCCGACGCGCGGGCCAGCCGGGGGGCGAGCAGGGCGCCGCCGCGCAGGGCGAGCCAGGGTTCGTCGCCGTGCGCGAGCGCGGCGAGCAGGGCGTCGTCGGGGGTGGTGTCGGCGTCCAGCAGCACGAACCGGTCGGGGTGTTCGGCCTGCGCGGAGCGCACGAGTCCGCCGACGGCCGCGCCGGACAGACCGGTGACGTCGTCGCCGGTCGCGGCGGCCACGGCGGAGCGGGTGACCAGCACCAGGCGGGAGCCGGTGAACCGTTCGTCGGCGAGCCATGCCTGGAGGCCGGCCAGGACCCCGGCGACGGCGGTGCCGACGGCGGCGGTGCCGGTGACGGCGGTGCCGGCGGCCACGTCCGCGTCCGGCACGGGCCAGGCGACGGCGTCGGGCGCCGGGCCGCTGTGCCCGGCCAGGAAGGCTTCGAGGCCGTCGGCGGCGGTGGCGAGGGTGCCGGTCCGCTCCGGCACGGGCACGGCCGTCCAGTCGAGGGTGAACAGCGAGTCGTGGCGCGGGCCGACGGCGGTCGCGGCGCGCAGGGTGAGCGACTCGACGGTGGCGACGGGGCCGCCCTCGGGGTCGCTGATCCGCAGCGTCCAGGTGTCCGTCCCGGTGGGCGCCAGGTGGACGCGGACCGTGGTGGCGCCGGTCGCGTGCAGGGTGGCGCCCTCCCAACCGAAGGGCAGCCCGGCCCGGTCGGGGTCGAGACCGGTCAGGTGCAGCGCCGCGTCGAGGAGGGCGGGGTGCAGTCCGCAGCGGCCGGCGTCGCGGTGGGCGGCGGCGGGCAGTTCCACATCGGCGTACAGTTCCTCGCCGGACCGCCAGGCGGCCTTGAGGCCCTGGAACACGGGGCCGTACGCGAAGCCGGCCGTGGCGGCCCGCCCGTAGAAGCCGTCGAGGTCCACCGGCTCGGCGTCCGGCGGCCACACCATCGGTGCGCCGGCCGGGTCGGCCGCGGTGGCGGCGAGGACGCCGACGGCGTGGCCGGTCCACTCCTCCTCGCCGTCGGGGCGCGAGTGGATCTCCAGGCGGCGGGTGCCGTCCTCGTTCTCGGCCCCGGCGCTGACCTGGATCTGCACGCCGCCGCGCGCGGGCAGCACGAGGGGCGCGGTGAGGGTGAGGTCCTCCACGGTGCCGCAGCCGACGTACTCCCCGGCCTGCCAGGCCAGTTCGACGAAGGCGGTGCCCGGAAGGAGGACGCTGCCGTGGATGGTGTGGTCGGTGAGCCAGCCGTGGGTGGCGGCGGTGATCCGGCCGGTGAGGAGCACCCCGCCGCCGGCGGCCAGCGACACGGCGGCCCCCAGCAGCGGGTGGCCGGCCGCGCCCAGCCCGGCGGACGTCAGGTCCCCGGTGCCGATGCGGGCGCTCGGCCAGTACGCCTGCCGCTCGAACGGGTACGTGGGCAGCTCCACGGGCCGGGCGCCGGCGGCGGCCAGGGGGGCCGACCAGTCGACGGGCGCGCCGTGGACGTGGGCGCGCGCGATGCCGTGGAGGAGGGCCGTGGCCTCGTCGCGGCCGGAACGCAGGGTGGGGACGGCGGTCACGTCGTCGACGATGTGCGGGAGAAGGGCGGACAGCGTGCCGTCCGGGCCGAGTTCGACGAAGCGGGTGGCTCCGGCCTGGTGGGCCCGGCCGACGGCGTCGGCGAACCGGACGGGCTCGCGGATCTGCCCGACCCAGTAGCCGGGGGTGGCCAGGTCGCCGGAGACGGTGGTCAGGACCGGGACGGTCGGGGCGTGGTACGTCAGCGACTCGGCGACGGCGGCGAACTCCGCCTGCATCGGCTCCATCAGGTGCGAGTGGAACGCGTGCGAGACGGTCAGCCGCTTCACGCGGACGCCCTCGGCGCGCAGGCGCCGCTCCAGCGCGTCGACCGCGTCGGCGTCACCGGAGACGGTGATCGAGGTGGGGCCGTTGACGGCCGCGAGGTCCACGCCGTCGGGCAGTTCCAGGCCGTCCTCGGCGACCTCGACGGCGAGCATGGCGCCGCCGGACGGCAGCGCGTCCATCAGCCGGCCGCGCGCCGACACCAGCCGGCAGGCATCGTCCAGGGACAGCACGCCCGCGCAGTGCGCGGCGGCCAGCTCCCCGATGGAGTGGCCGACCAGTACGTCCGGGGTGAGGCCCCAGGACTCCACCAGGCGGTACAGCGCCACCTCGACGGCGAACAGGGCGGGCTGCGTGTACGCGGTCCGCGCCAGCAGTTCGGCGTCGTTGCCGAACACCACGTCCCGCAGGGGCAGTTCGAGGTCGACCCGCGCGCACACCGCGTCGAAGGCCTCGGCGAACGCGGGGAACGCGTCGTGCAGCTCACGCCCCATCCCGACCCGCTGCGCGCCCTGACCGGAGAACAGGAACGCGGTGCGCCCGGGGACCACCATGCCGGACTCGGCCTCCGGCGGGACCGTGCCCTCGGCGAGCCCGGCGAGGGCGCGGAGCGCGTCGTCGTGTCCTGCCGCCAGCACCACGGTGCGGGCGGCCAGCGACGCGCGGGTGGTGGCCAGGGAGTGGCCGAGGTCGGCCAGCCGGGTCCCGGGCCGCTCGGTGAGGAGCGCGCGGAGACCGGCCGCCTGCTCGCGCAGGGAGCGCGGGGTGCGGGCGGAGAGCGGCAGCGGGATCAGCGGCGGCTCGGCGGCCGTGGGGGACGGCGCGGCGGGGGCCTCCTCGGACGCGGGGTCGGGCTCGGGGGCCTGCTCGAGCACGGTGTGCGCGTTGGTGCCGCTCACCCCGAACGAGGAGACGGCGGCGCGTCTGGTGCGGCCGGAGCCGGACCAGGTCCGGTTGTCGGCGAGCAGCCGGACGGCGCCGGCCGACCAGTCCACCTGCCGGGAGGGCCGGTCGGCGTGCAGGGTGCGGGGCAGCACGCCGTGCCGCAGCGCCATGACCGCCTTGATGACGCCGGCCACACCGGCGGCGGCCTGGGTGTGCCCGATGTTGGACTTGACCGATCCCAGCCACAGCGGCTGGTCGGCGGGACGGTTGCGGCCGTAGGTCGCGAGCAGTGCCTGCGCCTCGATGGGGTCGCCGAGGCGGGTGCCGGTGCCGTGCGCCTCGACCAGGTCCACGTCGGAGGGCGCCAGGCCCGCGGAGGCCAGCGCGTCGCGGATGACCCGCTGCTGGGAGGGCCCGTTGGGGGCGGTGAGGCCGTTGGACGCGCCGTCCTGGTTGACGGCCGAGCCGCGCACGACGGCCAGCACCTGGTGGCCGTTGCGCACGGCGTCCGAGAGCCGTTCGACCAGGAGCACGCCGACGCCCTCGCCCCAGCCGGTGCCGTCCGCGCCGTCGCCGAAGGCCTTGCAGCGGCCGTCGGCGGCCAGCCCGCGCTGGCGGCTGAACTCGACGAAGGCGGCGGGGGTGGCCATCACCGTGACGCCGCCCGCCAGCGCCATCGTGCACTCGCCCCTGCGGAGCGACTGCACGGCGAGGTGCAGCGCCACCAGGGACGCCGAGCAGGCGGTGTCCACGGTGAGGGCGGGGCCTTCGAGGCCGAAGACGTAGGAGAGGCGGCCGGACAGGACGCTCGCGACCGCACCGGTGGCGAGGTAGCCCTCGGCCGCCGCCGGGTCGGCGGCGAGCGCGGCGGCGTAGTCCTGGCCGTTGGTCGCGGCGAACACGCCGACGCGGCTGCCGCGCAGCGACTTCGGGTCGATGCCCGCGCGTTCGAAGGCCTCCCAGGAGGTCTCCAGCAGCAGCCGCTGCTGCGGGTCCATGGCGACGGCCTCGCGCGGCGAGATCTCGAAGAGCCCGGCGTCGAACTCGGCGGCGTCGTGGAGGAATCCGCCCTCGTGGGCGTAGCTGCCGCCCGGCCGCTCGGGGTCGGGGTCGAGCAGCGCGTCCAGGTCCCAGCCCCGGTCCGCCGGGAAGGGACCGATGGCGTCCCGGCCCTCGGTGACCAGCTCCCACAGCTGTTCCGGGGTGCGGACCCCGCCGGGGAAGCGGCAGGCCATGGCCACGATGGCGATGGGCTCGGTGTCCCGCTCCTCGTGTTCGCGCAGCCGCTGGTGCGCCTGTCGGAGCTCACCCGTGACGAACTTCAGGTGGTCGAGCAGCTTCTCTTCATTCGCCATCAGCGTGACTCCCAGCAGGCGGGACCGTACATGTCAGGACTTGCCGAATTCTTTGTGGATCAGATCGAAGAGGTCGGACGCGCTCGCCGCCTCCAGATCGATCTCGTCGGCCGCGCCCGTGGGCCCGGAACGGGCCGGGGCGGGGGCCGCCGCGGAGCGGAGCCGGTCGGTGAGGTCGCGGAGCCGGGCGAGCAGGACAGCCGTCTCCTCCGCGTCGGGCGGGGTCTCGAGGAGCCCGAGCTCGAACTTCTCCAGCCGGACGACGGCACTCTCCGTGTCCGCCGGGTCGGTGGCCGGGTCCTCGCCGAGGAGGCGCCCGCGCAGGTGGGCGGCGAGAGCCGCGGGGGTCGGGTGGTCGAAGACGAGGGTCGCGGGCAGGGACAGCCCGGTGGCGGCGTCGAGCAGGTTGCGGAGCTCGACGGCCATCACCGAGTCGGTGCCCAGGGCGCGGAACTGCCGGTCCGGGTCGATGGCCGCCGTGGTGCGGTGGCCGAGCGCGGCGGCGGTCCTGGAGACGACCAGGTCGACGAGGACGCGCTCCTGTTCGGCCCGCGACGCCCCGGCGAGCCGTCCGGCGAGGTCCGGCTGCTCCTGCCCCTGCCCCTGCCCGTCGGTGGCGGGCGTGGCGGGCCGGGGTGCGGCGGGCAGCAGGTCGAGCAGCCGCCCGCCGCGCCCGGCCCGCAGCAGGGAGCCGAAGCGGTTCCAGTCGATGCCGGCCACGCAGACCGTGGTCCGGTCCTCGGCGAGGGCCTCGTCGAACGCGAGGAGGGCCTCGTCGGGGGAGAGCGGTGTCACGCCGGTGCGCTGCTGCTGCTCACCGGCCGCCGTGGCCGCGCCCACTCCGGTACCGGCCCACGGGCCCCACGCGAGGGCGGTGGTGGCGCGTCCGGCCGCACGGCGCCGCTGGGCGAAGGCGTCCAGCGCGGCGTTGCCCGCGGCGTAGGCGGCCTGCCCGAGGTTGCCGACGACACCGGCGAAGGAGGTGAAGAGCACGAAGTGGTCGAGCCGGTGCTCCGCGGTCAGCTCGTCGAGGTGGCGGGCGGCGGCCAGTCGGGTGTCGAGGAGGTCCGCGACGCCGTCGGGGGTGAGCGAGGTGATCACTCCGTCGTGCACCGTCCCGGCCGCGTGGACGACGCCGCTGAGCGGCAGGTCCTCCGGGAGGTGCGCGAGCAGTTCGGCGAGCGCGTCGCGGTCGGCCGTGTCGCAGGCGGCGAGGGTGACGCGGCTGCCGAGCGCGGTCAGTTCGGCGGCCAGTTCGGCGGCGCCGGGGGCGTCCGGGCCGCGGCGTCCGACGAGCAGCAGATGGGGGGCGCCCCGCCGGGCGAGGCGGCGGGCGGTGTGCGCGCCGAGCGCGCCGGTGCCGCCGGTGATCAGCACGGTGCCGGTCGGCCGCCATCCGTCGGGCGTGCCGTCCGCGCGCCGGGGGGCGTCCTGGACGAGACGGCGGCCGAGCACGCCGGTCCGGCGGATCGCCGCCTGGTCCTCGGCGTCGGCGGACCCGAGCAGTGCGGCCAGGCGTGTGCCGGTCCGGTCGTCCCACTCGGCGGGCAGGTCGACCAGTCCGCCCCAGGTGCGGGGCATCTCCAGGGCCGCGGTGAGGCCGAAGCCCCAGACGGCGGCCTGGTCCGGGTCGGGCCCGGGGTCGTCGGTGGAGACCCGCACGGCGCCCTGGGTGGCGCACCACAGCGGTCCCGGCACGCCGGCGTCGTCGAGCGCCTGCGCGAGGACCACCACGGAGGGCAGGGAGCCCGCGCCGGACGCCAGTGCCAGCACCCCGGCCGGGGTGCTCCCCTCGGTCGCGGCGCGCAGCCGCGCCGTGAGGGCGGCGCGGTCGGTGCCGCCGGGGACGGCGACGACCCGGGCGCCGGCGCCCTCCAGCGCGCGGCCCACCCGGTCGGCGGCGACGTCGGCCCGGGCGCCCCCGCCGGGCGGGGTGACCAGGAGCCAGGTGCCGGCCGGCCGTGCGGCTCCTTCGGCCACCGGGGTCCAGATCACCTCGTACCGGCCCCGGTCGGGCGCGGCGCGGTGGGCGGCGGGGGTCGCCTCGGGCCAGAAGCGGGTGTGCTGGAACGGGTAGGGCGGCAGGGTGACGGGCGGCGCCTGCGGGAACGCGGCCGCCAGGTCCACGTCCGTGCCCTCGACCCACAGCCGGGCCAGGGCGGCGAACAGGCACTCCGCCTCGGGGCGGTCGCGGCGCATCGCGGGGACCGCGCCGGGGACGAGCGCGCTCAGGGCGCCCGCGGGGCCGAGTTCGAGGAAGCGGGTGTGCTCGGTGAGCGAGGCGATCGCGTCGGCGAAGCGGACGGGCTCGCGGATCTGGTCCACCCAGTAGTCGGGGGTGGCGATGTCGCCGGGGGCCGTGGTCACGACCGGCACGGACGGGGTGTGGTAGGTCAACGCCTTGGCGACGGCCGCGAATTCGGCCTGCATGGGTTCCATCAGGTGTGAGTGGAACGCGTGCGAGACGGTGAGCCGCTTGACGCGCACGCCCTCGGACCGGAGTCCCTCCTCCAGCGTGCCGATCGCGTCGGCGTCGCCGGAGACCGTGATCGAGGTCGGGCCGTTGACGGCCGCGAGGTCCACCCCGTCGGGCAGCTCCAGGCCGTCCTCCGCGGTCTCGACGGCGAGCATCGCGCCGCCGGACGGCAGCGCGTCCATCAGCCGGCCGCGTGCCGACACCAGCCGGCAGGCGTCGTCCAGGGACAGCACGCCCGCGCAGTGCGCGGCGGCCAGCTCGCCGATGGAGTGGCCCACCAGCACGTCCGGGGTCACCCCCCACGACTCCACCAGCCGGAACAGCGCCACCTCGAGAGCGAACAGCCCGGCCTGCGCGTACACGGTCCGGTTCAGCGCCTCGCCGTCTCCGAACACCACCTCACGCAGCGGCCGGTCCAGGTCCACCCGCGCGCACACCGCGTCGAAGGCGTCCGCGAACACCGGGAACGCCTCGTACAGCTCACGACCCATCCCCACCCGCTGCGCGCCCTGACCCGAGAACAGGAAGCCGGTGCGGCCCTCGCGCACGGTGCCCCGTACGGTCCCGGCGGCGGGTTCGTCCGCCGTCAGGGCCGTCAGGCCGGTGGCGTAGCCGGTGAGGTCCTCGGCCAGGACGACGGCGCGGTGCGCCTGTCCGCGTGCCGTCGTGGCGAGCGTCCGTCCGGTGGCGACGGCGGAGGTTCCGGGGGTGTCGCACAGCGCCTTCAGCGCCTCCGCCCGGGCGCGCAGGGCCGTGCCGGAGTGGGCCGAGAAGGCCCAGGGCAGCACGGACCGCTGGTCGGGCGCCGACGGTGCGGCGTCGTCGGCCTGTTCCAGGACGACGTGGGCGTTGGTGCCGCTGATCCCGAAGGAGGAGACGGCCGCCCGGCGCGGCCGGCCGTCCCGTGGCGTCCACGGGGTTGCCTCGTCGAGCAGCCGCAGGCTGCCGGTGTCCCAGTCGACGGCCGGGGTCGGCTCCGCCGCGTGCAGGGTGCGGGGCAGCACGCCGTGCTGCATCGCCAGGAGCATCTTGATGACGCCGGCGATGCCCGCCGCCGCCTGGGTGTGGCCGATGTTGGACTTCACCGAGCCGAGGTGGAGGGGTTCCGTCCGGTCCTTGCCGTAGGTGGCGAGGAGCGCCTCCGCCTCGATCGGGTCGCCCAGCCGCGTGCCGGTGCCGTGCGCCTCGACGGCGTCCACCTCCGACGGCCACAGCCGGGCGGAGGCCAGGGCGGCGCGGATCACCCGCTGCTGCGCGGGGCCGTTGGGGGCGGTGAGGCCGTTGGACGCGCCGTCCTGGTTGACCGCGCTGCCCCGCAGCAGTCCGAGGACACGTCGGCCGTTGGCCCGCGCGTCCGACAGCCGCTCCAGCAGCACCAGTCCGACGCCCTCGCCCCAGCCGGTGCCGTCGGCGGAGGCGGCGAACGCCTTGCAGCGCCCGTCGGCCGACAGTCCGCGCTGGTGGGCGAACTCGACGAACGCGGTGGGCCCGGTCATGACCGTGACGCCGCCCGCGAGCGCCATCGAGCACTCGCCCGACCGCAGTGACTGCGCCGCCAGGTGCAGGGCGACCAGGGACGACGAGCACGCCGTGTCCACGGTGATCGCCGGGCCTTCCAGGCCGTACGTGTAGGAGATCCGGCCCGACAGCACGCTGGCCGCGCTGCCGGTGGCCACGTGGCCCTCCACGCCCGAGCCGACGGCCGGGAACAGACCGGCGTAGTCCTGTCCGTTGGTGCCGGCGAAGACGCCGATGCGCCTTCCCTGGAGGGTGGCGGGGTCCAGTCCGGCCCGCTCGAAGGTCTCCCAGGAGGTCTCCAGCATCAGCCGCTGCTGGGGGTCCATGGCGAGCGCCTCGCGCGGGGAGACGCCGAAGAGGTCCGCGTCGAATCCGGCGGCGTCGGGCAGGAAGGCGCCGCGGCGGGCGAAGTCGGGGGCGTCGCGCAGGTCCCAGCCCCGGTCCGCGGGGAGGTCGCCCACCAGGTCGAGGCCCTGGGTCAGCACCTCCCAGAACTCCTCCGGGGTGGCCGCCCCGGGGAACCGGCAGCCCATCGCGACGACGGCTACGGGGTCGTCGGCGGCGGCGGACGCGGAGGGGCCGGGGGCTCCGGCGGGGGCGACGGCCTCGGTGGCGCCGGTGAGGTCGGCGCGCAGGCGGGCGGCGAGCGCGGCCGGCGTCGGGTGGTCGAAGATCAGGCCGGCCGGGAGGGGGAGGCCGGTGGCCGCGCGCAGGGCGTTGCGCAGCTCGACGGCGGTGAGGGAGTCGAAGCCCAGGTCACGGAAGGCCTTGTCGGGCGCGACGGTGGCGGCCGTGCCGTGGCCGAGCACGAAGGCGGCCAGGGTGCGCACCAGGTCCTCGGTGATCCGGCGCCGCTCGCCCTCGCCGGCGGCGGCGAGGCGGGCGGCGAGGCCGGTGGCTCCGGCCGGGTCCCCGGCCTCGTCCGGCCGGCCGGCGGGGACGAGTTCGCGGAGCAGGCGGCTGGGGCGGGCGGCGGTGAACCCGGTCGCGAACCGCCGCCAGTCGACGTCCGCGACGACGACGGCCGCGCCGTCCGCCGTCGCGTCCGTGCCGTCGAGCGTCCGGCCGAGGACGCCGATGGCGAGGTCCGGGTCGAGGGGGGTGAGGCCGGAACGGCGCAGGCGCTGGGTGAGGGCCTCGTCCTCGGCCATGCCGGTCTCGGCCCACGGCCCGAAGCCGATCGAGGTGGCGGGCAGTCCGCGGGCGCGTCGGCGCTCGGCGAGTGCGTCGAGGTGGGCGTTGGCGGCGGCGTAGTTGGCCTGGCCCGCCGTGCCGACGGCGCCGGTGAAGGACGAGAAGAGGACGAAGGAGTCGAGCGGGAGGTCCCCGGAGAGGGCGTCGAGGTTCTCGGCGGCCAGGGTCTTCGCGCGGAGCACCTGTTCGAAGCGGTCCGGGGTCAGGGCGTCCAGCACGCCGTCGTCGAGGACGCCGGCGGCGTGGACGACGGCGGTGAGCGGATGCTGCTCGGGGATGCCGGCGAGCAGCGCGGCGAGCGCGTCGCGGTCGGCGGCGTCGCAGGCGACGGCCGTGGCGGTGGCGCCCGCAGCGGCGAGTTCGGCGACCAGTTCGGCCGCGCCGGGAGCGTCCGGTCCGCGTCGGCCGACGAGCAGCAGCCGGGTGTGGCCGCGTGCGGCGAGCAGCCGGGCCACCTGGGCGCCGAGCGCGCCGGTGCCGCCGGTGACCAGCACGGTGCCGTCGGTGCGGGGTCCGGGACCGGTGGCGGGCGGGGGCGCGGGGGCGGCGACGAGACGGCGTGCGGAGACGCCGTCGGCCCGGACCGCGAGCTGGTCCTCGACGTCCCCGTCGCCGTCACGGTCCCTGCCGGCGGCGAGGACGGCGCACAGGCGGTTCCCGGCGCGGTCGTCCAGGGTCTCGGGCAGGTCGATCAACCCGCCCCAGACGTGCGGCAGTTCCAGGGCGGCGACACGGCCGAATCCCCAGATCTGGGCCTGGGCGGGGTCCGGCGGGCCGTCGGCGCGGCCGGTCGACACCGCTCCCCGGGTGAGGGCCCAGAGCGGGACGTCGGCGTCGGCACAGGCCTGGGTGAGCAGGAGGGTGGCGGCGAGTCCCCGGCCGAGGGCGCCGCCGTCCCGCAGCGCGGTGGTGTCCGTTCCGCACAGCGAGACGACGCCCGCCAGGTCTCCGTACCCGCGCAGCCGGTCGGCGAGGGCGGTCCGGTCGTCGCCGGGGTCCGGCAGGCCGAGGACGGTGGCGCCGCCGCGTCGTAGCGCGTCGGCGATCCGCGCGCCCGGTCCCTCGTCGAGGTCGGCGCCGACCAGGAGCCAGACGCCGTCGAGCACGGCGGGCGCCGGTGCGACGGGGCGCCAGACCGCCCGGTGGTACCAGGAGCCGACGGTCGCCTCGGTGCGCCGGCGGTCGTGCCAGGACGAGAGGTGCGGCATGAGTCCGGCCAGTCCGCGCCGGGCGTCGTCGTCGGGCAGTCCCAGGGCGTCGGCGAGCCGGTCGACGTCCTGTCCGGCGACGGCCGTCCAGAAGTCGGCCTCCGCCTCGTCGCGGGCGGTCGCGGCCCCGGCGTCGGCCACCGCGTCGGGCCAGTAGCGCTCGTGCTGGAAGGCGTAGGTCGGCAGCTCGACGGGGCGGCCCCCGAGCGGCGCGAAGAACGTCTCCCAGGCCACGGCGGCGCCCCGCACGTACACCTCGGCGACGGCGCGCAGCAGCCTGGCGTGCTCCCCCTGCTCGGGGCGCAGGGCGGGTGCGGCGGTGGCGTCGTCGGTGATGTGCGGGACGAGGGCGGAGAGGGTGCCGTCGGGGCCGAGTTCGAGGAAGGTCCGGGTGTCGGTGAGGGAGGCGATCGCGTCGGCGAACCGGACGGGCTCGCGGATCTGGCCGACCCAGTAGTCCGGGGTGGCGAGGTCGCCGGGGGCCGTGGTCACGACCGGGATCGCCGGGGCGTGGTAGGTCAGCGACTCGGCGACGGCGGCGAACTCCGCCTGCATCGGCTCCATCAGCCGCGAGTGGAACGCGTGCGAGACGGTCAGCCGCTTCACCCGCACGCCCTCGGCACGCAGCCGCTCCTCCAGCGCGCCGACCGCCTCGGCGTCACCGGACACCGTGATCGAGGTCGGGCCGTTCACGGCCGCGAGGTCCACGCCCTCCGGCAGGTCCAGACCGTCCTCGGAAGCCTCGACGGCGAGCATCGCGCCACCCGACGGCAGTGCGTCCATCAACCGGCCACGCGTCGAGACGAGAGCGCAGGCGTCGTCCAGGGACAGCACGCCCGCGCAGTGCGCGGCGGCCAGCTCACCGATCGAGTGGCCCACCAGCACGTCCGGGGTAACCCCCCAGGACTCCACCAGCCGGAACAGCGCCACCTCGACGGCGAACAGCGCGGGCTGCGTGTACACCGTCCGCGCCAGCAGCGCGGCGTCGTCCCCGAACACCACACCCCGCAACGGAAGTTCGAGATCGACCCGCGCGCACACCGCGTCGAACGCCTCCGCGAAGACGGGGAACGCCTCGTACAGCTCACGCCCCATCCCCACCCGCTGCGCGCCCTGACCCGAGAACAGGAACCCGGTGCGTCCGGAGACGGCGACGCCTGTCGGCGTGTTGCCGCGTCCCGTCGCGAGCTCGTCCAGGTGGGCGAGGAGTTCCTCGCGTCCCGCCCCGAGGACCACCGCCCGGTGTTCCAGCGCCGCGCGCCGGGTCGCGAGCGAGAGGCCGACGTCGGCCGGGTCCTCGGCCGTGGCCGAGGAGCGCAGCCGGGCCGCCTGGGCGCGCAGGGCCTCCGGCGTGGCTCCGCTCAGGACCCAGGGGATCAGCGTGTCCGGGTCGCGGGGCACCGGCTCACCGGCGACGGGTTCGGCCGGCGCCTGCTCGATCATGGTGTGCGCGTTGGTGCCGCTGATGCCGAAGGACGAGACCGCCGCGCGCCGGGGCCGCCCGGTCTCCGGCCAGGGCCGCTCCTCGGCGAGGAGTTCCACCGCGCCCGCCGACCAGTCGACGTGGGGCGACGGCACGTCGGCGTGCAGGGTGCGGGGCAGTACGCCGTGCCGCAGCGCCATCACGGTCTTGATGATGCCGCCGACGCCCGCGGCCGCCTGGGTGTGCCCGATGTTGGACTTCAACGATCCGAGCCACAGGGGCTGTTCGGGGTTGCGGCCCCGTCCGTAGGTGGCCAGCAGTGCCTCGGCCTCGACCGGGTCGCCCAGCTTGGTGCCGGTGCCGTGCGCCTCGACCATGTCCACGTCGCCGGGGGTGAGGCCGGCGTCGGCGAGGGCCGCGCGGATGACGCGCTCCTGGGAGGGGCCGTGCGGTGCGGTGAGGCCGTTGGAGGCCCCGTCCTGGTTGACGGCGGAGCCGCGGACCAGGGCCAGCACGCGGTGGCCGTTGCGCACGGCGTCGGAGAGCCGCTCGACGAGGAGCATGCCGGCGCCCTCGGACCAGCCGGTGCCGTCCGCGTCCGCCGAGAAGGACTTGCAGCGGCCGTCGGGGGCGAGGCCGCGCTGCTTGCTGAAGTCCACGAAGACGCTGGGCGTGGACATCACGGTGACGCCGCCGACGAGGGCCAGCGAGCACTCGCCCGCCCGCAGCGAGCGGGCGGCCAGGTGCAGGGCGACCAGGGACGACGAGCAGGCGGTGTCCACGGTGACGGCCGGGCCCTCGAGCCCGTAGGTGTAGGAGATCCGGCCGGACACCACGCTGCCGGCGCCGCCGGTGGCCCGGTAGCCCTCGGTCTCGTGCAGGGTCTCGGCCGCGGCGGCGTAGTCGTGGTACATGACGCCGGCGAAGACGCCGGTCTCGCTGCCGCGGAGGGTGGCCGGGTCGATGCCGGCGCGTTCGAAGGTCTCCCAGGACAGCTCCAGCAGCAGACGCTGCTGCGGGTCCATGGCGAGCGCCTCGCGCGGGGAGACGCCGAAGAGTCCGGCGTCGAAGGCGGCGGCGTCGTGCAGGAAGCCGCCGTGCCGTGCGTAGGTGGTGCCGGGGCGGGACGGGTCGGGGTCGTGGAGGCGGCCGAGGTCCCAGCCCCGGTCGGTGGGGAAGCCGGTGATGCCGTCGCGGCCCTCGCGGACCATCCGCCACAGCTCCTCCGGGCTGTCCACGCCGCCCGGATAGCGGCAGCTCATCGCGACGATGGCGATCGGCTCGTCCGTCGTGGCGGTGCGCCGGGGGCTCCGCGCCACGGCGGCGGTGGTGGCCGTTCCGCCCAGTTCCTGGAGGAGGTGGGCGGTGAGCGCGGCGGGGCTGGGGTGGGAGAAGACGAGGGTGGCGGCCAGCCGCAGCCCGGTGGCGGCGGCGAGCCGGTTGCGCAGCTCGACGCCGGTGAGGGAGTCGAACCCGAGGTCCTTGAAGGTCCGGTCGGGGTCCAGGCGGGTGCCGGAGGAGTGCCCCAGGACGGCCGTGACCGTGGTCCGTACCAGTTCCTCGACGGCGCGTGCCCGCTCGCGTTCCGGCAGCGCGGTGAGGCCGCCGGGGTCCGCGGCGGACGCGGCGGACGCGGCCGGGCGGAGCTCGGCGCGGACCAGGTGACGCAGCAGCGGCGTGGTGGTGGTCGCGTCGGGGACGGGCTGGGCGGCCATGGCCAGGACGTGCGCGGGTCCGGCGGCGGCGGCCGCGTCGAGCAGCCGCACGCCCTGGTCGGGTTCGAGGGCGCCGCCCAGGGCGGCGAAGCGGGCGCGGTCCGCCGCGCCGAGGCCGTCGGCCATGCCTCCGGCCCCGCCCCACAGACCCCAGCCCACCGAGAGGGCGGGCAGTCCTTCGGCGCGGCGGCGGGCGGCGAGGCCGTCGAGGAAGGCGTTGGCGGCGGCGTAGGAGGCCTGGCCCGCGGTGCCGAAGGAGGCGGCCACGGAGGAGAACAGCACGAAGGAGGTCAGGCCGAGGTGGCGGGTCGCCTCGTCGAGGAGTGCCGCCGTCCCGGCCTTGGGGCGCAGCACGGCGGCGAGGCGTTCGGGGGTGAGCGAGGTGAGCAGGCCGTCGTCGAGGACGCCCGCGGTGTGGACGACGGAGGTGACCGGGTGGTCGGCGAGGACGCGGTCGAGGACGCGCCGGTCGGCGGCGTCGCCGGCGACGACCGTCGCGGTGACGCCGTGGGCCGTGAGTTCGGCGACCAGTTCGCCGGCGCCCGGCGCGTCGGGGCCGCTCCGGGAGAGCAGGACCAGTCCCGCGACCCCGTGCTCGGCGGCCAGGTGGCGGGCGACGCGGGCGCCGAGCGCGCCGGTGCCGCCGGTGATCAGGACCGTGTCGCGCGGGCCCCACGTCGGCGTGGTGCCGCCGCGCAGCCGCGTCGCGCGGGGAGTCAGCGGGGTGCCGGAGCGGAGAGCGGTCTGCGGGATGTCGCCGGGCAGGCCGCCGGCGAGCGCCTGGGCCGACGCGGGCGTGCCGTCCAGGTCCACCAGGCCGAAGCGGCCCGGGTGTTCGGTCTGCGCGGAACGCACCAGGCCCCAGACCGCGGCGGCGGCCGGGTCGACCGGCTCGCCGTCGGCGGTGGCCACGGCGTTCCGGGTGACGACGACCAGCCGGCCGTCGGCGAACCGCTCGTCGTCCGCCCAGTCGCGGAGCAGGGCGAGGACGGCGTCGACCGTGGCGTGGGTGCGTCGCGCGAGGGCGGCGCCCACCGCGGCCGGCTCCGGGCCGGAGCCCACGCAGGCGAGGACGACGCCGGGGTGGGCGCCCTCCTCGGCCCAGGCCTTCAGGTCGGGGAACCGGGTCACCCCCGCGACGGTGTCGAGGAGATCGGCGGTGCACACGGGCAGCGCCGCGAGCGGCGCCTCGCGCGTTTCCTCTCCCTCGGTGGCGGGCGTCCAGTCGATGCCGTGGAGCACGCCCGTGGCCGCGTCGCCCAACCGGTCGGCGGTCACGGGCCGGAACGCCAGGGAACGCGCCGTCAGCACGGGCCGGCCGGCCGGGTCGGCGAGCCGCACCGTGTACTCGTCGGGGCCGCGGCGGGTCAGGGCGACGCGCAGCGCGGTGGCTCCGACGGCGTGCCGGGTCACGCCCGACCAGGCGAACGGCAGCAGAGCGGAGCCGTCCTCGCGGAGCAGTCCGGTGGCGCCGAGGGCGTGCAGCGCGGCGTCGTACAGCACGGCCTGCGGCCCTTCGGGCAGCTCGACCTCGGCGTGCACGGTGTCGCCCTCGCGCCAGGCGGCGCGCAGGCCGCGGAAGCCGGGGCCGTAGGCGAGGCCGGCGGCCGCGAGTGCGTCGTACTCGGGTGCCACGGACGGGGACGTGGGGGGCCAGGCGTCGTCGGGGCGGGGGGCTTCCCCGGCCGGGCGGTCCGGCTCCAGCGTGCCGACGGCGTGAGTGGTCCAGCGCGCCCCGCTGTCGCCGTCGGGCCGGCTGTGGATCTCGACTGTGTGCCCGCTCACGGTCATCTGGAGCTGGCAGCCGCCCCGCTCGGGCAGGACCAGGGGCTCGTGCACGATCAGCTCGGCGAGTCCGGGCAGTCCTGCCTGCCGTCCCGCGTGGAGGGCGAGGTCGACGTAGGCGGTGCCGGGCAGCACGACGCGGCCGTGCACGACGTGGTCGGCCAGCCAGGGGTGGGTGGCGAGCCCGATGACGCCGGTCCAGACCTGTCCGCCGTCGCCCGCCAGCGGCACCTCGGCGCCCAGCAGCGGGTGATGGGCCACGGCGAGGCCGGCGCCGGCCAGTGCGGTGGTGGAGGGGACCTGGGAGGTCCAGTAGCGGGTGCGCTGGAAGGCGTAGGCCGGCAGCTCGACGGGGTGGCCTCCGCCCGGACCGGCGACGGCCGCCCAGTCCGGCGCGACCCCCCGCGTCCACAGGGCGGCGACGGCGGTGAGCGCCGACCCGGCCGCGTCCTGGTCACGGCGCAGCAGCGGCACGGCGGTGGCGTCGTCGGAGACGAGCGGGACGAGGGCGGAGAGGGTGCCGTCGGGGCCGAGTTCGAGGAAGGTCCGGGTGTCGCCGAGGGAGGCGATCGCGTCGGCGAAGCGGACGGGCTCGCGGATCTGGCCTACCCAGTAGGCAGGGGTGGCGATGTCTCCGGGGGCCGTGGTCACGACCGGGATCGCCGGGGCGTGGTAGGTCAGCGACTCGGCGACGGCGGCGAACTCGGCCTGCATCGGCTCCATCAGCCGCGAGTGGAACGCGTGCGAGACGGTCAGCCGCTTCACCCGCACGCCCTCGGCGCGCAGCCGCTCCTCCAGCGAGTCGACCGCTTCGGCGTCACCGGACACCGTGACGGAGGTGGGCCCGTTGACGGCCGCCAGGTCCACCCCGTCGGGCAGTTCCAGGCCGTCCTCCGCGGCCTCCACGGCCAGCATCGCGCCGCCCGACGGCAGCGCGTCCATCAACCGGCCGCGCGCCGACACCAGCCGGCAGGCATCCTCCAACGACAACACCCCGGCGCAGTGCGCGGCGGCCAGCTCACCGATGGAGTGACCGACCAGCACGTCGGGGGCCAGACCCCAGGACTCCACCAGCCGGAACAGCGCCACCTCGACCGCGAAGAGCGCGGGCTGCGTGTACACCGTCCGCGCCAACAGCTCCGCATCGTCGCCGAACACCACGTCACGCAGCAACGGAAGTTCGAGCTCCACCCGCGCGCACACGGCGTCGAAGGCCTCGGCGAAGACGGGGAACGCCTCGTACAGCTCGCGCCCCATCCCGACCCGCTGCGCTCCCTGACCCGAGAACAGGAACCCCACGCGCCCCGGTGCGGCGACGCCGCTCAGCAGGCCCGCCGAGTCGTGGCCGGCGGCCAGCGCGTCGAGGCGTGCCGCCAACTCCTCCCGGTCGGCGGCGAACACGGCCGCGCGGCGGTCCAGGGTGAAGCGCGTGGTGGCCGAGGACCGCGCGATCGCGGTCACCGGCAGGAACGGTTCGGTGTCCAGGAAGCTCCGGAGCCGGGCGGCCTGGGCGCGCAGCGCCGTGTCACCGCGTCCGGAGAGGAGCACCGGCAGCGCCGGTCCGGCTGCCGGTTCCTCGGTCGCGGGGCCGGCCGGTGCGGGTGCCGCCTCGATGACCGCGTGGGCGTTGGTCCCGCTGATGCCGAAGGAGGAGACGGCGGCCCGGTGGGGCCGGTCCGCGGGGGCCAGGGGGACGTTCTCGGTGAGCAGCCGCACCGCGCCGGCCGACCAGTCGACGTGCGGTGAGGGGGTGTCGGCGTGGAGGGTGCGGGGCAGCACGCCGTGCCGCAGCGCCATGACCGCCTTGATGACGCCGGCGACGCCGGCGGCGGCCTGGGTGTGCCCGATGTTGGATTTGACGGACCCCAGCCACACGGGCTGCTCGGGGTCCCGGCCCTGGCCGTAGGTCGCGAGCAGTGCCTGCGCCTCGATGGGGTCGCCGAGGCGGGTGCCGGTGCCGTGCGCCTCGACGAGGTCGACGTCGGAGGGCGTCAGGCCCGCGGAGGCCAGGGCGTCGCGGATGACGCGTTGCTGGGCTAGGCCGTTGGGGGCGGTGAGGCCGTTGGACGCGCCGTCGGAGGTGACGGCGGAGCCGCGGACCACGGCGAGGACGCGCTGCCCGTCGGCGAGGGCGTCGGACAGGCGGCGCAGGACGAGGACGCCGGCGCCCTCGGACCAGCCGGTGCCGTCGGCCTCGGCGCCGAAGGCCTTGCAGCGGCCGTCGGGAGAGAGGCCGCCCTGTCGTGCGAACTCGGCGAGGACGCCGGGGGTGGCCATCAGGGTGACGCCGCCCGCGAGGGCGGTGGAGCACTCCCCGGCGCGCAGCGACTGGGCGGCCAGGTGCAGCGCCACCAGCGAGGAGGAGCACGCCGTGTCCACGGTCACGGCCGGGCCCTCGAACCCGAAGGTGTAGGCGATGCGGCCGGAGGCCACGCTGGCGGTCGAGCCGGTGAGCAGGTAGCCCTCCGCGCCCTCGCCAGGCTCGTGCATCCGGGGGCCGTAGTCCATGGCGGTGGCGCCGACGAAGACGCCGGTGCGGCTGCCGCGCAGGGCGGCCGGGTCGGTGCCGAGTCTCTCCAGGGCCTCCCAGGAGGTCTCCAGGAGGAGCCGCTGCTGCGGGTCCATCGCCTGGGCCTCGCGGGGGGAGATGCCGAAGAGGCCGGCGTCGAAGCCCGCGATGTCCGCCAGGAACCCGCCGGCGGCGGGGAGTTCGGTGTCCAGTGCGTCGAGGTACGGCTGCCAGCCCCGGTCTGCGGGGAGGCCGCCGAGCACTTCGCGGCCCTCGCTCAGCACGTCCCACAGCGCCGCGGGCGAGTCGATGCCGCCGGGGAAGCGGCAGGCCATCGCGACGATGGCGACGGGTTCGCCGGGGTCCACCGGGTTGCGGGCGGCGGTGCCGGGCGGCGTGCCGTCGGTGTCCTCGCCGCGCAGCGCGTCGCACAGGTGGCGGGCGACCTCGGCCGGGGTGGGGCGGTCGAAGAGGTAGGTGGGCGGCAGGGTGAGGCCGGTGGCGGCGGCGAGCCGGTCCCGCAGTTCGACCAGGGTCAGGGAGGCGAGCCCGAGGTCCTTGAAGGTGAGTTCCGGGTCGACGGCGGAGGCGTCGGCGAACCCGCCGGCCACGGCCGCGTGGGAGCGGACCAGTTCGAGAACGGTGCCGCGGGCGGACTGCCGGGAGGCGGAGCGCAGTCGCTCGCGCAGCGCGTCCTCCGGGCCTGCGGCGGCCGGGGCCGCGACGGCCGGGGCCGCGACGGCCGGGGCTGCGACGGTCCGGTCCGTAGCGGTCGGGTGGGCGGCGGTCCCGTCCGCGGCGGTGTTCCCGCCGGGCTCGGTGGTGCCGTTCCAGCGCTCGGCGGCGGGGCCGGGCCGCCAGTGGCGTTCGCGCTGGAAGGCGTAGGTGGGCAGGTCCACGACCTCGCCGGGCGGGGCGGGCAGCCGGACGTCCAGGCCGTGGGCGAGCAGTTCGGCGCCCGAGGCGAGCAGCCGGGCCGGGCCGCCCTCGCCGCGGCGCAGCGAGCCGACGACCGCGGTGCCGGTCACGTCCAGTTCGGCCAGGGTGTCGCGCACGGCGGGGACCAGGACCGGGTGCGGGGTGACCTCGACGAGGAAGCGGAAGTCCTCCTCGGCCAGTCGCCGGACGGCGCCGGCGAACTCGACGGTGGAGCGCAGGTTCCGGTACCAGTAGGCGGCGTCCAGGCCGGCCGTGTCGGTCCATTCGCCGGTGACGGTGGACAGGAACGGCACGTCGGAGGTGCGGGGCCGGATGCCGGCCAGGGCCGACAGCAGTTCCTCGCGGATGCGTTCGACCTGCGCCGAGTGGGAGGCGTAGTCCACGGGGATGCGCCGGGTCGCGACGCCGTGCGACGCGCAGCGTGCCGCGAGGGCGTCGAGGTCGCCGTCCGGGCCGGAGACCACGACGGCGGCGGGCCCGTTGTCGGCGGCGAGGGAGAGCGAGGGGGTGGCGTCCAGCCACTGGCGGACCCGGTCCGCGCCCGCCTGCACGGACAGCATGCCGCCCTGCCCGGCGAGGGCCCGCAGGGCACGGCTGCGCAGGGCGACCACCGCGGCGGCGTCCTCCAGGGACAGCGCGCCCGCCACGCAGGCCGCGGCGATCTCCCCCTGGGAGTGCCCGGCGACGGCGTCGGGCTCGACGCCCAGGGACCGCCAGGTCTCGGCGAGGGCCACCATCACGGCGAAGAGCGCGGGCTGCACCACGTCGACCCGGTCCAGCGTGGGGGCGCCCTCGGCGCCGCGCAGGACGTCGGTCAGCGAGAAGTCCGTGTGCGGGGCGAGCGCCGCCTCGCAGGCGTGGACGGTGCGGGTGAACACCTCGTCGGCGTCGAGGAGCCCGGCGGCCATGGCGGGCCACTGGGATCCCTGGCCGGAGAAGAGCATGGCCAGGCGTCCGGTGCGGGCGGTGGCCTCGCTGACGCCGGGCGCGGGCAGTCCGGCGGCGACCGCGCCGAGCTGCTCGAGCAGCTGCTCGCGGTCCTCGGCGAGGAGCACGGCGGTCCGGGCGAAGCGGGTGCGGGTGGTGGCGAGCGAGTGCGCCACGTCGGCGACGGCCAGGTCCGACTCCTCGACCGCGTCCCTCAGCCGGGCGGCCTGGGCGCGCAGCGCCTGCGCGGTGCGGCCGGAGACCACCACCGGCGTGGGCAGCGCCTCGCCGTCGGCGGCGGGGGCGGGGGCGGGGGAAGCGGCGGGCACGGAGGTAGCGGCGGGCACGGGGGAGGTGGTGGTCGCGGGGGAGGCGGCGGTCGCGGGGGAGGCGGTGGGGGCGGGGCCGAGCACCAGGTGGCAGTTGGTGCCGCCCATGCCGAACGAGCTGACTCCGGCGAAGCCTTCGCCTCCCAGCGCGCCGGTCTCGGTCTGCACCCGCAGGTTGAGCCGTTCCAGGGGGATGCCGGCGGGCGCGGAACGGAAGTTGAGGCTGGGCGGCACGAGGCCCCGCTCGACGGTGAGCACGGCCTTCAGCAGGCCGGCGACGCCGGCGGCGCCCTCCAGGTGCCCGATGTTGGTCTTGACCGAGCCGACGGGCAGCGGCGCGGTGCGCGCGGCGCCGAGGGCCGCGCCGAGGGCCGCGGCCTCGACGGGGTCGCCGACCGGGGTGCCGGTGCCGTGCAGTTCGACGTAGCCGACGGCGTCCGGGGCGACGCCCGCGCGGGCGTGGGCGGCGCGGACGACGGCTTCCTGGGCCGCGGCGCTGGGCGCGGTGAGGCTGGGGCCGCCGCCGTCGTTGTTGACGGCGCTGCCGTGGACGACGGCGTGGATGCGGTCGCCGTCGGCGAGGGCCCGGGCGAGCGGCTTGAGGACGACGACGCCGCCGCCCTCGCCGCGTACGAAGCCGTTGGCGCGTTCGTCGAAGGTGAAGCAGCGGCCGTCCGGGGAGAGTCCGCCGAACCGCAGCGCGGCGACGGTGCTGTCGGGCGCCAGGATGAGGCTGACTCCGCCGGCGAGGGCCAGGTCGGACTCGCCGCGCGCCAGGCTCTCGCAGGCGAGGTGGACGGAGACCAGGGAGGAGGACTGGCCGGCGTCGACGGTCAGGCTGGGGCCGTGCACGCCGAGCGTGTAGGAGACGCGGTTGGCGATGACGCCGCGCTGCAGGCCCGGCATGGTGTGGCGGTCGACGCCGTCGTCGCCCTCGCGGTGCAGGAGGGTGGCGTAGTCGTCCCAGATCGCGCCGAGGAAGACTCCGGTGCGGCTGCCCCGTAGGTCGGCCGGGACGCTCCGGGCGTCCTCCAGCGCCTCCCAGGCGAGTTCGAGGGCCAGGCGCTGCTGGGGGTCGGTGGCGGCGGCCTCGCGGGGGGAGATGCCGAAGAAGGCGGCGTCGAAGTCGGCGACGTGGTCGACGAATCCGCCGCGGGGGACGCCGGGCACGCGCGCGCGGTCGGCGGGGGTCTCGGTGACGGCGTCGGCGCCCGCGGCGAGCAGCTCCCACAGGGCCGCCGGGCCGGGTGCGCCGGGCAGCCTGCACGCGTACCCGATGATCGCCACGGCCTCGGAACCACCGGTGTACGTATCCGACATGAATGCCCCGAATCACTCGACGTCGCGAGTTTCACCGGAACCATGTCCGGCCGACGGCCGGGGCGGGCGCGGGTGCCCGCCGTGTGGTCCGGCTGCTTCCTCGACTGAAGCACTCCGGACGCTAGCCAGCGGCCGACGGGGCGGCCAACCCCTAGCCGCCGTGCAGCCGCCCCTAAACCACCTGGCCAGAGGGCGGCCGCACGGCCGGCTCAGGGTCGGCCGGCGTGGGCGGCGCGGCTCACGTGGCCACCTGGACGGCGGTCCGCGCCTTCTCGGCCCGGTAGACCAGGTAGGCGGTCCAGAAGCCCGCGAGGCCGATCAGGACCATGGCGACGATCACCGGCCACTGCCAGGGGTCGGGGACGTGGAGCGCGAGGAACCAGACCTTGTCGGGGGAGCCGTTGAGCTTGATGCCCATGGCCACCAGGCCCTGCGGGAACAGGCCGACGATGCCGACCGCCGCGGCGGCCCACATGAGCGTCTGGCGTCCCGCGGACATCGTCTCGAACGGGGACTTGCCCACCTCGTCCTCGTCGGCGGGGGCCGACGCCGGGGCTCCGGAACGCATCAGGTGCAGCAGCTCCGGGCCGTTGTCCCGCAGCTTCCGCGCCGCCACCGAGCCGAGCAGCACGTGGCTGAGCACGCCGGTGAGCAGGGCGACCGGGACGCTCGCCCACAGCAGCGCGGGCTGTTCCGTGGCGTGGCCCGCCCAGGCGACCCCGAGCGCCGGGCACATGGCGAGCGCGACCAGGAAGAACATCATGAACGACTGCCCGGTGACGTCGCCGTGGTCCATCGGCGAGTTCTTGCTCCGGTGCGGGTCCGGGCCCGGGACCAGGACCGCGACGGAGGCCCAGATCAGCAGGCCGGAGCCGCCGCCCAGCGCGGCGAGGTTGCCGGCGAGCGCCCAGGGCAGCAGGGCGGTGTCGCCGTGCAGCAGGGATCCGGCGATCGTCAGCAGCAGCGTGAGCGGGCCGAAGACGATCAGCCAGGCGAGCTGGCGGGCGCGGACGTCGGCCTTCTCCTTGCCGGGCACGGTGAGGGTCAGCCAGAGCGCGGTGCCGTCCTGGCCGTAGAGGTTGGCGCAGGTCGCGGCGGCCATCAGCGCTCCGGCCGCACCGACGAACGGGAACGCGGCGGTGAAGTCGAAGATCAGCGGGAACAGCGCGGTGATGACCGCGAAGGCCGGGCCGAGCACGATGCTCTGGGTGCGCATCGGGTCGCGCCACCAGGTCCGCAGCTCCTTGAGGCAGATCACGCCCACGTCGCTGCCGAACAGCCGGCGGCGCCGCACGGCGTCGCGCGCGGAGGAACCCCGGACGACCGGGCGGGCCAGCCGCTGCGGCCCCAGCAGCGCCGTCCAGGCGGCGAACAGCGCCGCGACCAGGGCGGCCAGCGCCGCCAGCGGCGCCGCCGTCCACAGCCAGTCGCCGCGTCCCGCCGCCTCCACGGCGAGGAGCCCCCAGCTGGACGGCAGGGCCCGCACCACGGTGGAGAAGGTGGGTGGGAAGCCGTACTCCAGCAGCAGGTAGACCCCGATCATCAGGACCCACGAGAACGAGCACAGCGAGACGATCGCGGCGGTGACCGTCGCGGTGATCACACCGCCCGTCCGCGACCGGGACAGGGCGCGGAACAGCAGGGTGACCACCCGCGACAGCAGCACCACCAGCAGCAGGAGCAGCACCACCGCCGGCACCGACACCACGACGGCCTGCCAGCTGAGCCGGGCCGCGAAGGCGATGGTCGCCCCGAACGCCACCACGGTGACGGCGGTGGTGACGGCGACCATGGCGGCGGCGAGCAGGCCCATGGCCAGGGTGCGGCGCGGGATCGGCTGGCGGTGGAAGTGCTCGCCGTTCAGCGGGGGTTCGCCCGCGAAGATCGGGCCGACGATCCAGCCCAGCGCCCACAGCGCGAACGTCACCGCGAGGACGTCCATCAGCATCCGCGGCTGGGAGAAGTCGAGAAAGGCCAGGATGACGGTGGTGACGGCGAGACAGATTCCGACGGACCAGCCGAGGCTGTTCATCGCCATCTTGGAGTCCGACGTGCTGTGGCGCAGCACCGCCAGTTTCATGCGGATCAGGACGCCAACCACGACAGCCCCTCCCCGCCGCCGATGGTCACGCCCACCAGGTCGACGAAGGTCTCCTCGAGGGAGCGGCCGCCGCGCACCTCGTCCAGCGGTCCCTCGGCGACGACGCGACCGCGGGCCATCACTCCGACGGTGTCGCAGAGTTCCTCGACGAGCGCCATGACGTGGCTGGAGATCAGCACCGAGCCGCCGTGGTCGACGAAGCGCCGCAGGATCCGCTTGATGGTGGCGGCGGAGACCGGGTCGACCGCCTCGAAGGGCTCGTCCAGCACCAGCATCTTCGGGGCGTGCAGCAGGGCCGTGGCCAGGCCGACCTTCTTGCGCATACCGGTGGAGTAGTCCACCACCAGGGTGCGTTCGGCGGAGCCGTCGAGTTCCATCACGGCGAGCAGCTCGTCGGCGCGGCGGTCCGCCTCGTCGGCGGGGATGCCGTGCAACTGGCCCAGGTAGGTGAGGAGTTCACGGCCGGTCAGCCGCTCGGGCATGGCCAGCCCGTCGGGCAGCACGCCCAGCAGGCGGCGGGCCTCCAGCGGGTCCTGCCAGATGTCGACGCCGTGCACGCGGGCGGTGCCCGCGTCGGGCCGGAGCAGGCCGACGGCCATCGAGAGGGTGGTGGTCTTTCCGGCGCCGTTCGGTCCGACGAGTCCGTAGAAGGAGCCGGGCCGGACGGTGAGGTCCACCTGGTGCGCGGCCGTGTAGTCCCCGAAGACCTTGTGCAGGCCTTCCAGACGGAAGGCGGGTTCCTCTCTCCCGGAGTCCCGGCCGGTTGTGTCGGTCATGGTCGTGTGCTGAGTTACGTCGTCCACCGCATTCCTTCTCAGGGAGACTCAGGACGGCCCGGCGGATCGCGGGCCTCTGGGAAACCTGCTGGCCATCCTGCCAACGAACCTGCTGCATAGGCGAGTTCACCCTTCGGGCAGGCCGGAATACGGCGGTCGTGCTTCCGCATACCGAGTGGGGGTGCCGAGGGAGAGACCCTCGGCTCGGCCGGCCCTCCGATGGTCCCCGCACCGGAGCGCCGTCAGCACCCCTAATTCACGTGACGGCACCCAGTAGGGGTGTCCTTCGATCACAAGTGCGATCTATGGGGTCTCCAGTTCGCTGTCGATGAGGGCGAAGATGTCCTCCTCGGTGGCGGCCCGCAGGTCGGCGTCCTGCCCCTCGTCGTCGTCCGCGTCCTGGCCGGTGTGGTCGTCCGCCAACCGGGCGAGGAGGGCGCTCAGCCGGACCCGCAGCAGGGACCGGTCGCTCGCGGACAGCTCGTGGGGCGCCGCTTCCAGTTCGTCCAGCCCGGCCAGCAGCGCGTCCGCCGTTCCCCGCGCGGGCGGCACCAGTTCGGCGCCGAGCCGCTCGGCGAGCGCCTCGGGGGTGGGGTGGTCGAAGACCAGGGTGGCGGGCAGCCGGACGCCGGTGACGGCGCCGAGCCGGTTGCGCAGTTCCACCGCGGTGAGCGAGTCGAACCCGAGGTCCTTGAAGGGCCGGTCCCGCTCCACGGCATCCGCCGCGGCGAAGCCGAGCACGGCGGCCGCCTCCGCCCGGACGCGTTCCAGCAGGACCCGCGCGCGTTCGTCCGCCGGCAGGGCGCGGACCTGGTCGGCGAATCCGGTCTCCCCGGCCCGGGCGGCCGCGGCACGCCGCGGGCCGCGGACCAGGCCGCGCAGCAGGTGGGGCACCTCCGGCCGGCCGGTGAACCCGGCGACGTCCACGGCGCCCGGCAGCACGGCGGGGTCGGCGCCGGCCAGCGCCGCGTCGAGCAGGGCCGTGCCCTCCTCGGCGGTGGTCGGCGGAAGACCGGAACGCGCGGCGCGCTCCCGGTCGCCGTCGCTGAGGACGCCGGTCATGCCCGCGCCCACGTCCCACGGCCCCCAGGCCAGGGAGAGGGCGGGCAGTCCGCGGACGTGCCGGTGCCGGGCGAGCGCGTCGAGGTAGGCGTTGGCCGCCGCGTAGTTGCCCTGCCCGGGAGTGCCCAGCGTCGCCGAGACGGACGAGTAGAGGACGAACTCCTCGAGGTCGGGCAGCAGTTCGTGCAGGTGACGGGCGGCCGTGACCTTGGCCGCGAGCACCGGGGCGACGCGGTCCGGGGTGAGGGCGGTGGCCACACCGTCGTCGAGGACGCCCGCGACGTGGAACACGGAGGAGATCCGCCGGCCGCGCACCGTGCCGGCCAGCGCCTCGGGGTCGGTGATGTCGCAGGCCACGATCTCGGCCTCGGCTCCGGCGGCCCGCAGGTCGGCCGCCAGGTCGGCGGCGCCGGGGGCGTCGGGGCCGCTGCGGCTCAGCAGGAGGAGGCTGCGGCAACCCCGTGCGGCGAGGTGGCGGGCGGTGAGGGCGCCGAGTGCGCCCGTGCCTCCCGTGACCAGGACCGTGCCCTCCGGCTCCCACCCGCCCGGAACCGTCAGCACCACCTTGCCCACATGACGCGCCTGACTCACGAACCGGAAAGCATCCGCAGCCCGCCGCACATCGAACACCCGCACCGGAGGCAGCACCAGCACACCCTCCGCGAACAACCGCAACACCTCACGGAGAATCTCCCCGATCCGCTCCGGCCCCGCCTCCCCCAGATCGAACGCCCGGTACGCACACCCGAGGGAACCCGGATCACGCACATCCGCCTTCCCCATCTCCACGAACCGCCCACCCGGCACCAGCAACCGCGCCGACGCATCGACGAACTCACCCGCCAA
>NZ_JBEYUK010000036.1:0-54212 GCF_040643475.1 Streptomyces sp. NPDC047130
CAGGGGGGACCCTGTGGGAGAGTAGGACGCCGCCGAACAATTATTGGGAAAGCCCCCGCACCGTTATGGTGCGGGGGCTTTCTGCATTTCCGGGGGCGTCCGCTGCCGGCAGCTCACCGCTGTCGGCCTGGAGACGTCGGCCCGTGCCCCCTTGGGGCCAATCCCGGACAATTGCGGGCGGAAGAGTACCGCGGTTGCCGGCCAGTCGGCCCGGAGTTGGAATCCGCCCAGGTCGTGGGTTAGTATTCATGTGTCGCCGCGAGGGAAACCTCCAAAACGACAAGGCCCCTATAGCTCAGTCGGTAGAGCGTCTCCATGGTAAGGAGAAGGTCAACGGTTCGATTCCGTTTGGGGGCTCAGCGAGAAAAGGTCCCGCCCAGAAATGGGCGGGACCTTTTTCGTTTGTCAGCCGGCCAGTACCAGCCACCGCCGAGCACGGCCCGCCATCGGCCTGGGGGGGCGTCACGCCCCGGCTAATTCGTTCGCTCCCGCTCCGGTCCGTCCGTAGGATGGGGAGCATGAGTTTCTATACCGCGAAGCCCTGGTTCAGCCGCTGACGGCGGCTGAACCCGACTGATCTCTCGCCGCCGTCCTGGCTTCCCGCCGGGCGGCTCCGCGTGCCGTCCGGCTCCCACGACGAGCTGAGAGACACACGCATGCTTCGCGATGCTTCTTCCTCCCCTGTCCCCTTCCTGTCCCAGGGCCTTCCCGCCGGTGCCGCCGCGCACGTCCGCGCCGAGGGAATCGTGGTCCGGCTGGGAGAGCGCACGGTCCTCTCCGGTGCCGACGTCACCGTCTCCGCCGGGTCCCGTGTGGCCGTCGTCGGCGAGAACGGCCGGGGCAAGACCACCCTGCTGCACGTCCTGGCCGGCACGCTGACGCCGGACGCGGGCACCGTCTCGCGCACCGGCACGCTCGCGCTGGTCGAGCAGACCCTGCACGTCGACGACGAGCGCACCGTCGGCGACCTGGTCAAGGAGGCCGTCGGCGAATCACTGACCGCCCTGGACGCGCTCGAGCGCGCGACCGAGGCGCTGGCCCAGGGGACGCCCGGCGCGGACGACGCCTACGCCCAGGCCCTGGAGGTCGTCACCGCCCTGGACGCCTGGGACGCCGAACGGCGCGTCGACGTCGCCCTGGAGGGCCTGGGCGCCTGCACGGACCGCGAGCGGCGCCTGGCAACGCTGTCGGTCGGGCAGCGCTACCGGGTGCGGCTGGCAGTGGTGCTGGGCTCCAGCACCGATCTGCTGCTGCTGGACGAGCCCACCAACCACCTGGACACCGACGCGCTCGACTTCCTGACGCGCAGGCTGCGCGAACATCCGGGAGGAGTTGCTCTGGTCAGCCACGACCGGGCGCTGCTGCGTGACGTCGCCACGGCCTTCCTCGACCTCGACCCGAGCCGAGACGGTCTGCCCCGCCTCTACGCGGGCGGCTACGACGGCTGGATCGAGGGCCGCCGACGCGAACGCGAGCGGTGGGAGCAGGAGCACGCGGCCCAGCTGGCCGAGCACGCACAGCTGAGCCGGGCCGCCGAGGAGGCCCGCGGGCGCCTGCAGACCGGCTGGCGCCCGGACAAGGGCACCGGCAAGCATCAGCGCGCCACTCGCGCGGCCGGGGTCGTGCAGGCCTTCAACCGCCGGGTGGAAGAACTCGAACGCCACCGCATCACCGTTCCCGAGCCGCCCCGCAGTCTGGCGTGGCCCGAGCTGCCCGCCCGGACGGGGCGGCCGGTTCTGCACGGGCGGGGCCTCACGGTGTCGGGACGACTGCGGCCGCCGGTGGACGTGACGATCAGCGGCGGTGAGCGGCTGCTGCTGACCGGTCCCAACGGGGCGGGCAAGTCCACCCTCCTGGCTGTGCTGGCCGGGCAGGTGCCCCCGACCGGGGGCAGCCTGGACGTCCACCACGACGCACGGGTCGTCCTGCTGTCCCAGGAGGTGCCCGCCTGGGATCCGGGGCACACCGCCTACGAGGCCTACCGGGCGCACGTGGGCCGGCTCGAGCGCGCCGACCTGCGCGAGCGGGCGCCCGCGCTGAGCGGCCTGGGGCTGCTGGACGCGATCACGCTGCGCACCTCGGTGGGGCGCATGTCGCAGGGGCAGCAGCGGCGCCTGCACCTGGCGATGTGCCTCGCCGAGCGGCCCGATCTGCTGATGCTCGACGAACCGACCAACCACCTGTCCGCCATTCTGGTCGACGAGCTCACCCAGGCGCTGACCAGCACATCCTGCGCGGTCGTGGTCGCCACCCACGACCGGCAGATGCTGAGGGACCTGGCCGGCTGGCCGCGTCTGGAGCTTCCCGCGCCGCGGCGGGAGTGAGTCCGCCGGCTCCAGCACGGCCGGGACAGCCGGAACGGCCAGACGCCCAGGACGGCGGGGCAGGCAGGACGGTCGGGGCAGGCAGGACGGTCGGGGCAGGCCGGCAGGCAGGCAGGACGGGCGCGGGCCCGGTCGGGGGAATCCGACCGGGCCCGCGGTGCCGGGCTGCCCGGGTCACTCCGCCTGGAGGCCCGGTACCCGCATCGCGAGGATGGCCATGTCGTCCGACGGCGGCTCGGAGGCGAAACGCTCCACGGCTCGCAGGACGCGGGCGGCGACCGCTCCCGCGGTCAGGCCCGTGCACGCGGTCAGGACGTCCGCCAGGCCGTCGTCGCCGAGCATGCGCATGCCCTCGCGGCGTTCGGTGACGCCGTCCGTGACGCAGAGGAGGACGTCGCCCGGGGCGAGGACGCGGGTCTCCTCGTAGAGCTCCAGGTCCTCCATCACGCCGAGCAGGGGCTGCGGCTCCGCGCAGGCCTCGACCGTGCCGTCCTGGCGCAGGCGGAGGGGGAGCGGGTGGCCGGCGCACACCACCTTCAGCAGGGCGCTGCCGTCCTCCTGCGGCCACAGCTCGCCGTAGAGGAGCGTGAGGAAGCGGCTGCGGGCGCCCTCGTCGATGATCGCGGCGTTGAGGCGCTCGAGCACCGCCGGGCCGCTGAGGCCCTCCCGGGCGAGCAGGCGCAGGGCGTGCCGGGCCAGGCCGGTGACGGCGGCGGCGTTGGGGCCCGTGCCGCAGACGTCGCCGATGGCGAAGCCGTAGGCGCCGTCGCGGATCGGGAAGAGGTCGTAGAAGTCGCCGCCGACCTCGTTGCCCTCGCCGGCGGCCTGGTAGATGACCTCGACCTCGACGCCCTCGATCTGCGGCAGCTCCGGCGGCAGGAGGCTGCGCTGGAGGGACTGGCTGATCGCCGTGCGCTCCGAGTACAGGCGTGCGTTGTCCAGGGCCAGGGCGGCCCGGCGGCTGAGGTCCTCGGCGAGTTCCAGGGACTCCTGGCGGAAGTGCTCGTCGGTGGGCTTGCCCAGCGTGAGCATGCCGATGACGCGGTTGCGGGCCACCAGCGGCAGGACGACCGTCTCGCCGCCGACCGCTGAGGCGGTGGCGAGGGTGGGGCCGATGCCGGAGGAGACGGTGGTCGGCTCGCCGAGCCCCAGGCTGCGCATGGAGCTGCGCAGGGCGGCTTCGTGGGCGGCCTCGAACGGTGCCGTCCAGACGCGGGCGCCGGGCGTCGGCACCGGGTCGGGCGGCGAGATCTTGGAGAGCAGGGCCTTGAGGCCGTCGATGCGGTCCTCGTCCTCGTGCAGCACGTACGACAGGTACGGCTCGGAGGAGGGGTCGTTGATGGTGTAGACGGCGCACCAGGTCGCGAGGGTGGGCACGGTCATCTGTGCCATCAGGGCGAGGGTCTGGTCGCGGTCCAGGGTGCCGGCCAGCAGGTCGGAGGCCTCGACCAGGAAGCTCAGCGAGCCGCGGCGGAGCCGCTCGAGCTCGCCCAGGCGGGCGGACTCGACGGCCAGGGCGATCCGGTCGGCGGCGAACTGCAGGCGCAGGGCCTCTTCGTTCGAGTAGCGGCCGGGCGCCTCGGTGGCGACGCCGAGGGAGCCGGTGAGGCGGCCCTCGACCTTGAGGGGGACGGTCACCACGGAGCGCATGCCGGTGCCGCCGAGGAGCGGGATGGCGCCGGGGGCCGAGGCCAGGTCGTCGTGGACGGCGGGCATGCGGGCCGAGCCGTAGCGGCCGGGGCCGGCCTCCACGGGGACGCGGGCGAAGCGCTGGCGGGCCGACGGCAGGCCGGTCGACGCGCGTACCTCCAGCTCGGTCTCGTCGTCGGTGGCCAGCAGCAGGAAGGCGGCGTCGGCGTCCAGCATGTCGCGGGCGCGTTCCACGGTGCGCTGGAGGAGCCCGTCCAGGTCGTCGGGGGCGGGGGAGCCGATGAAGACCTCGAACGGGTCGGTGTCCCGGCCGTCGTGGTGGTGGGCGGTGTCGCCGCCGGCGCCGCGGGAGGGGCTCTGCAGGACGGCGCGTTCCTCGTTGCGGACCAGCAGACAGACCGTGGAGGGCTCGCCCTCGGGGTCGCGGACGCGCAGGTGGGAGGCGTAGACGGGGACGACGCGGCCCTCGGCGTCGCGGATGCCGTAGCTGCCCTCCCAGCGGGAGAGCTGGAGGGCCTCGACGATGCCGGTGCTGGTGCCGGGGGTGTGCGGCCAGGCGGCCAGGTCGGTGAGGGGCTTGCCGGTGACGGTGGCGGCCGGGTGGCCGAAGAGCTCCTCGGCGTCCTCGTTCCACGAGCCGACCAGGCCGTCGCGGTCGATCTGGACGACGGCGACCCTGACCCTCCCGGCCGCGGCCGGGAGCATCTCGACGGGGAGCGCGGGGCCCGCGGAGCGGGTGCCGACGGCGCGCTCCGGCAGGTCGAGCTGGAACCAGACCTGCTTGCGGGTGGCCGTGTAGTCGACGCCCCAGCGGGTGGCGAGGGCCGCGCAGAGCTGGAGGCCGCGGCCGCCCTCCTGGTCGGGGCTGCTCACGGTCAGGGCGGCGGACTGGAGCGGCACCTCGCGCTCGGGGTACCGGTCGGCGACCTCGATGCGGACGCCCTCGTCGGTGCGCAGGCAGACCACGTCGGCGGCGGTGCCCGCGTGGACGACCGCGTTGGTGACCAGCTCGCTGGTGAGGACGACGGCGTCGTCGGCGATGTCGGCGAAACCCCAGCCCTGGAGGGTGTCGCGGACGAAGGAGCGGGCCGTGGCGACCGAGCGTCCCACTGGCTCGAAGCTGGCGGCCGCCCGCGCGGTGATCACAGAACTCCTCGTGCGGTCTTGGGCAGGGGGCCCCGGCGGGCCGGCGTCCGGCGCCTGCCGCTGCTGTGCGGGAAACGCGTCCGTCGGCCCGATGTGCTCCGGGGGCTGCTCCCCCGAGATCAGTCCGGTCGTCATGCTCTCCGCGACCGCCCCTCCGATGCCCAGATGTTCGTCTTGCCACCGCCCGGGCCGGACGGGACCGTCGGCCGGACAGCCTCCTGCAAGGTTACTTACCTTCGGGGTCCGCGCGGATGCCGGTCGACGCCGATTACGTCCGCAGGGTGTGCGGACGGTGTGCGGGCTTGCCGAACTGTTATGGCCTGGTTGGGACGAGGTGAAACACTGGGCAGGCTTGACGAAAACGCCCATGACACGTGGTGTGGATGAGCGGGCGACGTGAGCGGGTCCCTGTTGGCGGGCACGCGAGCGGCAGTGGTTGGTCGATCCCTGCGGGAGGGACACAGTGGAGTCTGGCGCGGCGACGCGGGGTACGAGGACGCGTGCGAAGGGCGGAGGCACCACGCAGGTGGACACGGCCGCGCTGAACAGGCTGCTGTCCGGTCTGGTGGCGATGCGTGACGGGAACTTCCGCAAGCGCCTCACGGTCTCCGGCGACGACGTCATGTCGGAGATCGCCGCCGTGTTCAACCAGGTCGCGGACCGGAACCTGCACCTGACGGGCGAGCTGGCCCGGGTGCGGCGGATGGTCGGGCGTGAGGGAAAACTCACGGAGCGGCTGGAGACCGGGGCCTGCGAGGGGTCCTGGGCGGCGGCGATCGACGCGTCCAACGCGTTGGTGGACGACCTGGTGCGGCCGGTCTCCGAGGTGGGCCGGGTGCTCTCCGCGGTGGCGGAGGGTGACCTGTCGCCGCGGATGGAGCTGCGGACGCGGATCGCCGACGGCAGCGGGCACCCGCTGCGCGGGGAGTTCCTGAAGGTCGCGCGGACCGTGAACAACCTGGTCGACCAGTTGTCCCGGTTCACCGACGAGGTCACACGGGTGGCCAGCGAGGTCGGTACCGAGGGCAAGCTGGGCGGTCAGGCGCAGGTGCGCGGCATGTCCGGTTCCTGGAAGGACCTCACCGAGTCCGTCAACACGATGGCGCACCGGCTCACCCTGCAGGTGAGGGACATCGCGCTCGTCACGACCGCCGTGGCCAACGGTGACCTGTCCCGCAAGGTCACCGTGCACGTCGAGGGCGAGATGCTCGAGCTGAAGAACACCGTCAACACGATGGTGGACCAGCTCTCCGCGTTCGCCGCCGAGGTGACCCGGGTGGCCCGCGAGGTGGGCACCGAGGGCGAGCTGGGCGGCCAGGCGCAGGTGCCGGGCGTGGCCGGGGTGTGGAAGGACCTGACCGACTCCGTCAACCTGATGGCGGGCAACCTCACCGCCCAGGTGCGCGGGATCGCCGAGGTCACCACGGCGGTGGCCAACGGCGACCTGTCGCGGAAGGTGACGGTGAGCGCGCGCGGCGAGGTGGCGCAGCTCGCGGACACGATCAACCAGATGACCGAGACGCTGCGGATCTTCGCGGACGAGGTCACCCGGGTCGCCAACGAGGTCGGCGCCGAGGGCCGGCTGGGCGGCCAGGCCAACGTGCCGGGCGCGGCCGGCACCTGGAAGGACCTCACCGACTCGGTGAACACGGTCTTCCGGAACCTGACGACGCAGGTCCGGGACATCGCCGCGGTGACGACGGCGGTGGCCAACGGCGACCTGTCGCAGAAGGTCACCGTGGACGTGGCCGGCGAGATGCTGGAGCTGAAGAACACCGTCAACGGGATGGTGGACCAGCTGTCCGCGTTCGGCGCCGAGGTGACGCGGGTCGCCCGCGAGGTCGGCGTCGAGGGTGAGCTGGGCGGTCAGGCGCAGGTGCCCGGTGCGGCCGGCACGTGGAAGGACCTCACGGACTCCGTCAACACGGCGTTCCGGAACCTCACCGGTCAGGTGCGGAACATCGCGCAGGTGACGACGGCGGTGGCCAACGGCGACCTGTCGCAGAAGGTCACCGTGGACGTCTCCGGCGAGATGCTCCAGCTGAAGAACACCGTGAACCGGATGGTGGACCAGCTGTCCAGCTTCGCCGACCAGGTGACGCGGATGGCGCGGGACGTGGGCACCGAGGGCCGGCTCGGCGGCCAGGCCCGGGTGGACGGGGTGTCGGGCACCTGGAAGGAGCTCACCGACTCCGTCAACAGCATGGCCGGCAACCTGACCTCCCAGGTGCGGAACATCGCGCAGGTGACGACGGCGGTGGCGCGCGGTGACCTGTCGCAGAAGATCGACGTGGACGCGCGGGGCGAGATCCTGGAGCTGAAGAACACCATCAACACGATGGTCGACCAGCTCTCCGCCTTCGCCGACCAGGTGACCCGGGTGGCCCGCGAGGTGGGCACCGAGGGCCGGCTGGGCGGTCAGGCGCAGGTGCCGGGCGTGGCCGGTGTGTGGCGTGACCTGACGGACTCGGTGAACGGCATGGCCGGGAACCTGACGGCGCAGGTGCGGAACATCGCGCAGGTCGCGACGGCGGTGGCGCGCGGTGACCTGTCGCAGAAGATCGACGTGGACGCGCGGGGCGAGATCCTGGAGCTGAAGAACACCCTCAACACGATGGTGGACCAGCTCTCGAACTTCGCCGAGCAGGTGACGCGGGTGGCCCGCGAGGTGGGCACCGAGGGTATCCTGGGCGGCCAGGCCGAGGTGCAGGGGGTCTCCGGCACCTGGAAGGACCTGACCCAGTCGGTGAACTTCATGGCGAACAACCTCACCATCCAGGTGCGGAACATCGCCGAGGTCACCACGGCGGTCGCCAAGGGCGACCTGTCGAAGAAGATCACCGTCGACGCCAAGGGCGAGATCCTCGAGCTGGTGACCACCGTGAACACGATGGTGGACCAGCTGTCGTCGTTCGCCGAGCAGGTGACGCGCGTCGCCCGTGAGGTGGGCACCGAGGGCATCCTGGGCGGCCAGGCGCACGTGCCGGGCGTCACCGGCATCTGGAAGGACCTCAGCGACAACGTCAACCTGATGGCGAAGAACCTGACCACGCAGGTGCGGAACATCTCGCAGGTGGCGTCCGCGGTCGCCAACGGCGACCTGACGCGGCAGGTGACCATCGAGGCGCGCGGCGAGGTCGCGCAGCTCGGCGACACGATCAACATCATGGTGAAGACGCTGTCGTCGTTCGCCGAGCAGGTCACCAAGGTGGCCCGCGAGGTGGGCACGGACGGCATCCTGGGCGGTCAGGCGCACGTGCCCGGTGTGGCCGGCACCTGGAAGGACCTCACCGAGTCGGTGAACCAGATGGCGTCGAACCTCACCGGGCAGGTGCGGAACATCGCCATGGTGACCACGGCGATCGCCAAGGGCGACCTGACCAAGAAGATCGACATCGACGCCCGCGGCGAGATCCTCGAGCTGAAGACGACCATCAACACGATGGTGGACCAGCTCTCCTCGTTCGCCGAGGAGGTGACGCGCGTCGCCCGCGAGGTGGGCACCGAGGGCCGTCTCGGCGGTCAGGCCCGGGTGCGGGACGTCGACGGCACCTGGCGGGACCTGACGGAGTCGGTGAACGAGATGGCCGGGAACCTGACCCGGCAGGTGCGGGCCATCGCCCGGGTCGCCACGGCGGTGACCCGCGGCGACCTCAACCTGAAGATCGACGTCGACTCCTCCGGCGAGATCCAGGAACTGCAGGACAACATCAACAAGATGATCGCCAACCTGCGCGACACCACCATCGCCAACAAGGAGCAGGACTGGCTGAAGGGCAACCTGGCGAGGATCTCGGCCCTGATGCAGGGCCGCCGTGACCTGGACGACGTGGCGTCGCTGGTGATGAGCGAGCTGACGCCGGTGGTGTCGGCGCAGCACGGCGCGTTCTTCCTGGCGATCCCGCCGGGCGACTCGCAGGAGGTCGGCGCGGTCGACGGGGACGCCTACGAGCTGCGGATGTTCGGCAGCTACGGCTACTCGATGGGGTCGATGCCGACCTCGTTCCGGCCCGGTGAGGGGCTGGTGGGCACGGCGGCGAAGGAGCGGCGCGCGATCCTGGTGGAGAACGCGCCCAGCGGCTACCTGAAGATCGCCTCCGGTCTGGGGGAGGCGCCGCCGGCGCAGGTGATCGTGCTGCCGCTGCTCTTCGAGGGCACGGTGCTCGGCGTGATCGAGCTGGCCTCGTTCACGGCGTTCACGCAGATCCAGAAGGACTTCCTCAACCAGATCGCCGAGATGATCTCGACGAGCGTCAACACCATCTCGGTGAACAGCAAGACCGAGGTGCTGCTGAAGCAGTCGCAGGAGCTGACCGAGCAACTGCGGGAGCGCTCCGCGGAGTTGGAGCAGCGGCAGATGGCGCTGCAGGCGTCGAACGCCGAACTGGAGGAGAAGGCCGAGCTGCTGGCGCGGCAGAACCGCGACATCGAGGTGAAGAACACCGAGATCGAGGAGGCGCGGCAGGTCCTGGAGGAGCGTGCCGAGCAACTGGCCGTCTCCATGCGGTACAAGAGCGAGTTCCTCGCCAACATGTCGCACGAGCTGCGGACCCCGCTCAACTCGCTGCTGATCCTGGCGAAGCTGCTCGCGGACAACGCGGACGGCAACCTCTCGCCGAAGCAGGTGGAGTTCGCGGAGACGATCCACGGCGCGGGCTCGGACCTGCTGCAGCTGATCAACGACATCCTGGACCTGTCGAAGGTCGAGGCGGGCAAGATGGACGTCTCGCCGACGCGGATCGCGCTGGTGCAGCTGGTGGACTACGTGGAGGCGACGTTCCGGCCGCTGACCGCGGAGAAGGGACTCGACTTCTCCGTGCGGGTGTCGCCGGAACTGCCGGCGACGCTGCACACCGACGAGCAGCGGCTGCTGCAGGTGCTGCGCAACCTGTTGTCCAACGCGGTGAAGTTCACCGACAGCGGGGCCGTGGAGCTGGTGATCCGGCAGGCCGGGGCGGACGTTCCGTCGGCGATCCGGGAGCAGTTGCTGGAGTCCGGTGCGCTGAGCGAGCCGAACGCCGAGATGATCGCGTTCTCGGTGACCGACACCGGTATCGGCATCGCGGCGAGCAAGATGCGGGTGATCTTCGAGGCGTTCAAGCAGGCCGACGGCACCACCAGCCGCAAGTACGGCGGCACGGGTCTGGGGCTGTCGATCTCGCGGGAGATCGCCCGGCTGCTCGGCGGCGAGATCCACGCCCAGTCCGAGCCGGGCCGCGGCTCCACCTTCACGCTGTACCTGCCGCTCCACCCGAACCAGGTGCCGCCGCAGGGGGCGGGGGAGAACGAGGCGCTGGAGGCTCCGGAGGAACGGGCGGAGCTGCCGGCGGGTGAGACGCCGGCCGAGGTCAACTCCTACCGGGAGACGCAGAACGGTCCGGCGGCGCTGTTCCGGCGGCGTCGGCGCGAGGAGCACGCGCCCGCGCGGCTGCCCGAGGAGCCGTCCGGTCGGGGCGCAGGGGAGGCGGAGCGGCCGGCTGCGCCCTCGGCGGGTGGGCGTCCGGGTGCGCGGTTCCACGGCGAGAAGGTGCTGATCGTCGACGACGACATCCGCAACGTCTTCGCGCTCACCAGCGTGCTGGAGCAGCACGGGGTCTCCGTGCTGTACGCGGAGAACGGGCGTGAGGGCATCGAGGTGCTGGAGCAGCACGAGGACGTGACGATCGTCCTGATGGACATCATGATGCCCGAGATGGACGGTTACGCGACGACGACGGCGATCCGGCGGATGCCGCAGTTCGCCGGGCTGCCGATCATCGCGCTCACCGCCAAGGCGATGAAGGGGGACCGGGACAAGGCGATCGAGTCGGGTGCGTCCGACTATGTCACCAAGCCGGTGGACCCTGATCACCTGCTGTCGGTGATGGAGGACTGGATGGGCCGGAAGTGATCCGTATCCGGAGGTGATCCGTATCCGGAGGTGAGAAACCGCCGTTCGGGGGTAGGCGGGCTACGGAGGGTGGCCGAGGCCGCGTGGCGTCCGGTGGGCGAATGGCACTACCGGGAACCATTTGGTCCCGCGCCGCGTTTCTGCTGCATGCACAGTGACATCGCAGTGACAGGGTGTGGCGGCGCCCGGGGTGCGGCTACGATGACCGGCACAAGGACGGACGGCGCAAGGGAGTCGTCCTCAAGGGCGGTGTCCCAGGACGCCGCTCCGAGTCCTGCGAACAGGGGCGGCCCCAAGCCGGGGCGAGGAGGACGGGCCATGGTGCAGAAGGCCAAGATCCTCCTGGTCGATGACCGGCCGGAGAATCTGCTGGCGCTGGAGGCCATCCTCTCCGCGCTCGATCAGACGCTGGTCCGGGCATCGTCCGGGGAGGAAGCGCTCAAGGCGCTGCTGACGGACGACTTCGCGGTCATCCTGCTCGACGTCCAGATGCCGGGCATGGACGGTTTCGAGACCGCCGCCCACATCAAGCGGCGGGAGCGCACGCGGGACATCCCGATCATCTTCCTGACGGCCATCAACCACGGGCCGCACCACACCTTCCGCGGTTACGCGGCAGGCGCGGTGGACTACATCTCCAAGCCGTTCGACCCGTGGGTGCTGCGGGCCAAGGTTTCCGTCTTCGTGGACCTCTACATGAAGAACTGCCAGCTCAAGGAGCAGGCGGCGCTGCTGCGGCTGCAGTTGGAGGGCGGCGAGCGGTCCGAGGGCGAGGTCCCCAAGGAAGGCGCGGCCGGTTCCGGGCTGCTGGCCGAGCTGTCGGCGCGGCTGGCGGCGGTCGAGGAGCAGGCCGAGGCGCTCTCCAAGCAGTTGACCGACGAGGCGGCGGACGCGGCCGCGGTGGCCACCGCCGCGCACCTGGAGCGCAAGCTCAACGGGCTGCGCCGCGCCCTGGACGCCCTGGAGCCGGGCACCGCCGCTCCGAGCCTTCCGCAGCAGGGCTGACGGCGCTTCCACGCCCGGCGACGAGTCGGGGCGCTTCCGCGCGTCCGGCGACGAGCGGCGTACTTCCGCACGTCCGGCAGTGAGCGGGTGCTTCCGCCCGGGCGACGAGCGGGCCACTTCCACGCCCGGTGCTGAGCGGGCCACTTCCAGGCCCCGTGATGAGCGGGCGTCAGGCCGCCCCCGCCGTGGTTCCGTTGACCCGCCGAGCGACACGAACGGGTGAAGGCCCGCGCAGGCGTGTCCCCGGGCGCCTCCCCCGGTAACCTCACTCTCATGGCCTCACGACCCTCCGCAGCCAAGAAGCCGCCCGCTCCCGCGAAGGCGTCCTCGGCTTCGAAGGGGCCGAGGACGGCCAAACCGGGCGGGACCGGCAAGCCGGCGTCCAGGAAGGCCCCGGCGAAGAAGGCGCCCGCGAAGAAGACCGCCAAGCCCGCACCGAAGCCGGCCCCGAGCCCGACCAACGGCGTGTACCGGCTGGTGCGCGCCCTGTGGCTGGGGGTGGCCCACGCCGTCGGCGCGGTCCTGCGCGGCATAGGGACCGGCGCGAAGAACCTCGACCCCGCGCACCGCAAGGACGGCATCGCCCTCCTGCTGATCGCGCTCTCCCTGGTGGTGGCGGCCGGGACCTGGGCCGACCTCCAGGGGCCGGTGGGCGAACTGGTGGAGATCCTGGTGACCGGAGCCTTCGGCCGCCTCGACCTGCTGGTCCCGATCCTCCTCGCCGTGGTGGCCGCCCGGTTCGTGCGCCACCCGGAGCAGCAGGAGGCCAACGGACGGATCGTCATCGGCCTGTCCGCGCTGGCGATCGGCGTGCTCGGGCAGGTCCACATCGCCTGCGGCTCACCCGCCCGCAGCGGCGGCATGCAGGAGATAAGGGACGCCGGCGGACTCATCGGCTGGGCGGCCGCGACGCCGCTGATCTACGCGACCGGCGCCGCGCTGGCCGTCGCGCTCCTGCTGCTGCTCACCGTCTTCGGCCTGCTGGTGGTCACCGCCACCCCGGTCAACGCGATCCCGCAGCGGCTGCGGGCCCTGGGCGTCCGGCTGGGCCTCGTCCAGCCCCCCGTGGAGGCGCCCGGGTTCGCCGCCGGAGGGCCGGTGGGGGAGGACGACGAGCGGTACGAGGAGCAGTGGCGCGAGGCGCTGCCGCGCTCCCGGAGCAGGCGTGCGCTGCCCGCGGCCGAGGACGAGATCGACGCGGCCGAGGCGGCGGGCCTGGACGCGCCCGCCGACGCCCGGGGCCGCTCGCGGCGCTCCCGGAGCAGGCGGCCCGACCCGAACCGCCCGCTGGACGCCGTGGACGTCGCCGCCGAGGCCGCCGCCGCGCTGGACGGGGCGATCATGAACGGGCTGCCGCCGTCGCCGCTGGTCGCCGGGCTCACCCAGGGCGTCACGGACCGGGGCGGCCGGGGCGGGGCGGAGGCCACCGAACGATCCGAGCGGTCGGAGCGGTCCGTGCCGTCCGCGCGGCCCGAGCCGGACAACCTGCCCGTCCCCGCGCCCGAGCGCCTCCCGGCCACCTCGGAGACCGTCCCCGACCTCACCAAGGCGCCGCCCGCCCGCGAGCACGACCTGCCGCCCCGGGCCGAGCAGTTGCAGCTCGCCGGCGACATCACCTACGCGCTGCCCTCGCTCGACCTGCTGCACCGCGGCGGGCCCGGCAAGTCCCGCACCGCCGCCAACGACGCGGTCGCCGCCGCGCTGGGCAACGTCTTCAAGGAGTTCAAGGTCGACGCCGCGGTCACCGGCTTCACCCGCGGTCCGACGGTCACCCGCTACGAGGTCGAACTGGGACCGGCGGTGAAGGTCGAGCGGATCACCGCGCTCACCAAGAACATCGCCTACTCGGTGGCCAGCCCCGACGTGCGGATCATCAGCCCGATCCCCGGCAAGTCCGCGGTCGGCATCGAGATCCCCAACACCGACCGCGAGATGGTCAACGTCGGCGACGTGCTGCGCCTCGCGGACGCCGCCGAGGACGACCACCCGATGCTGGTGGCCCTCGGCAAGGACGTCGAGGGCGGCTACGTGATGGCCAACCTGGCCCACATGCCGCACGTCCTGGTGGCCGGCGCGACCGGCTCCGGCAAGTCGTCCTGCATCAACTGCCTGATCACCTCGATCATGATGCGGGCCACCCCGGAGGACGTCCGGATGGTGCTGGTCGACCCCAAGCGGGTCGAGCTCACCGCCTACGAGGGCATCCCGCACCTGATCACCCCCATCATCACCAACCCCAAGCGGGCCGCGGAGGCCCTGCAGTGGGTGGTGCGCGAGATGGACCTGCGCTACGACGACCTCGCGGCCTTCGGCTACCGGCACATCGACGACTTCAACGAGGCGGTGCGCAGCGGGAAGCTGCAGACCCCGCCCGGCAGCGAGCGCGAGCTGCAGCCCTACCCGTACCTGCTGGTGATCGTCGACGAGCTCGCGGACCTGATGATGGTCGCGCCGCGCGACGTCGAGGACGCCATCGTCCGCATCACCCAGTTGGCCCGCGCGGCCGGCATCCACCTGGTGCTCGCCACGCAGCGGCCCTCGGTGGACGTGGTCACCGGCCTGATCAAGGCGAACGTGCCGTCCCGGCTGGCCTTCGCGACCTCCTCGCTGGCCGACAGCCGCGTCATCCTCGACCAGCCCGGCGCGGAGAAGCTCATCGGCAAGGGCGACGGCCTGTTCCTGCCGATGGGCGCCAACAAGCCCGTCCGCATGCAGGGCGCCTTCGTCGCCGAGGACGAGATCCACGCCGTCGTCGAGCACTGCAAGGCGCAGATGGCCCCGGTCTTCCGGGACGACGTCGTGGTGGGCACCCAGCAGAAGAAGGAGATCGACGAGGAGATCGGCGACGACCTGGACCTGCTGTGCCAGGCGGCCGAACTGGTCGTCACCACCCAGTTCGGGTCGACCTCGATGCTCCAGCGCAAGCTGCGCGTCGGCTTCGCCAAGGCCGGCCGGCTGATGGACCTGATGGAGTCCCGTCAGATCGTGGGCCCCAGCGAGGGGTCGAAGGCCCGCGACGTGCTGGTGAAGGCGGACGAGCTCGACGAGGCGCTCGCCCGGATCCGCGGCGAGTCGCCGGGGGAGTAGGGACCCGGCCCGGGGGGAGCAGGGGCCCCGGAGGAGTGCCGCGGCGGCGGGAAGCGTGCGGCAACCGAGCGCCCTTCGGGTGGTTTGACCGGAGCCGGACGTGGAAGGCAACCGGGATGAGGGATCATCCAGTCGGAGGTCCCGCCGGACCCGCCCGGCACACCGGTTCTTCGTGACCCTCCTGTAACTGGGGGACGGGCAACCGTTCCCCGTCCGCGCACGTCGAACCGGGCAGAGGCGGGAGCCCACCGGCGGCCTACAAACCGCCGTCGCCCGCTTGCCCCACCCTTTCGCACCCCCCCTAGACTGAACCTCCAGCACAGGTGGCCACATCCTCGAAAGGCGCCCCCGTGTCCCTCGGCAACCCCCCAGAAGACGAGCGTCCGTTCGAGGACGAGTCCGACAAGGACCGCGCAGACCTGCCGCAGATCGGAGACGCCCTGAAGCGGGCGCGCACCGCGGCCGGACTCTCGGTCGACGACATCAGCAACGCCACCCGGGTGCGCGTCGCCATCGTGCAGGCCATCGAGGAGGACGACTTCGGTCCCTGCGGTGGCGACGTCTACGCCCGCGGTCACATCCGCACCCTGGCGCGCGCGGTGGGCCTGGACCCGGCTCCGCTGGTCGCCGCCTACGACAAGAAGCACGGCGGGCGCCCCGCGCCCACCCCCGCGGCGCCGCTGTTCGAGGCGGAACGCCTCCGCCCCGAACGCCGCGGGCCGAACTGGACCGCCGCCATGGTCGCCGCCATCGTCGCCGTGATCGGCTTCGTCGGGTTCACCGCCTTCGGCGGGGACAGCGAGGGCACCGACCGGGCCCAGGTCGCCGAGGGACCCGAGCCGAGCGTCTCGGTGACCGACAAGCCCGCGCCGGAGCCCGCCGCGCCCGAGCCCACCGAGAGCGCCATCGCCGCCGCGCCGCGCGACAAGGTCGTGGTGAAGGTGAGCGCCCCCGAGGGACGCAGCTGGATCTCCGCGAAAGACCACAACGGGCGCGTCCTGTGGGACGGCGTCCTCGAGGAGGGCGACTCCCGCACCTTCCAGGACGACACCCGCGTCGACCTGGTCCTCGGCAACGCCGGCGCCCTCGAGCTGCACGTCAACGGCGAGAAGATCGAGGACGACTTCCGCGACGGCCAGGTGGAACGCCTCTCCTACACCAAGGGCGACCCGGCGGCCGGATGAGGCCGCCGGACGGGGGAAGCGGGGACGCGCGCACACGGGGTCGGCCCGCCCGGGCCAACCCCGTCGGCGTGGGGCGCCGGTGGAACGAAGTAGGCTAGAGCCCATGCCTGAACGCCGTACCGTCGCACTCGTCACCCTTGGCTGCGCCCGTAACGAGGTGGACTCGGAGGAGCTCGCAGGCCGCTTGGAGGCGGACGGCTGGCACCTCGTGGAGAACGCCGAGGACGCGGACGTCGCCGTCGTCAACACCTGCGGCTTCGTCGAAGCCGCCAAGAAGGACTCGGTCGACGCCCTCCTCGAGGCCAACGATCTCAAGGGCCACGGCAGGACCCAGGCCGTCGTGGCCGTGGGCTGCATGGCCGAGCGGTACGGCAAGGACCTCGCCGAGGCGCTCCCCGAGGCGGACGGGGTGCTCGGCTTCGACGACTACGCCGACATCTCCGACCGGCTGCAGACCATCCTGTCCGGCGGCATCCACGCCGCCCACACGCCGCGCGACCGGCGCAAGCTGCTCCCCATCAGCCCCGCGGAGCGCCAGTCGGCCACCGGCGTCGCCCTGCCCGGGCACGGCGCCGTCGCCGAGGCCCAGCCGGCCCCGGCGGACCTGCCCGACGGCCTGGCCCCGGCCTCCGGCCCGCGGGCGCCGCTGCGCCGCAGGCTGGACGGCGCGCCGGTGGCGTCCGTGAAGCTGGCCTCCGGCTGCGACCGGCGCTGCTCCTTCTGCGCCATCCCCTCGTTCCGCGGGTCCTTCATCTCCCGCCGGCCCTCCGACGTCCTCAACGAGACGCGCTGGCTCGCCGAGCAGGGCGTCAAGGAGATCATGCTGGTCTCCGAGAACAACACCTCGTACGGCAAGGACCTGGGCGACATCCGCCTGCTGGAGTCCCTGCTGCCCGAGCTCGCCGAGGTCGACGGCATCGAGCGGGTGCGGGTCAGCTACCTGCAGCCCGCCGAGATGCGCCCGGGCCTCATCGACGTGCTGACGTCCACGCCGGGCGTCGTGCCGTACTTCGACCTGTCCTTCCAGCACTCCGCGCCCTCCGTGCTGCGGTCCATGCGCCGCTTCGGCGACACCGACCGGTTCCTGGAGCTGCTGGACACCATCCGCGCCAAGGCGCCGGAAGCCGGTGTGCGGTCCAACTTCATCGTCGGCTTCCCCGGCGAGAGCGAGGCGGACCTCGCCGAGCTGGAGCGTTTCCTCAACCACGCCCGCCTCGACGCCATCGGTGTTTTCGGGTACTCGGACGAGGAGGGCACCGAGGCCGCCGGATACGACGGCAAGCTCGACGAGGACGTGGTCGCCGAGCGTCTCGCCCGGGTCTCCCGGCTGGCCGAGGAACTCGTCTCGCAGCGCGCCGAGGAGCGCGTGGGCGAGACGGTCCGGGTGCTGGTGGAGTCCGTCGACGAGGAGGACGGCGTGTACGGGCGTGGGGCGCACCAGGCGCCGGAGACCGACGGCCAGGTCCGGCTGACCGACGCCGCCGGCCTGGAGGTGGGACGGTTCGTCGACGCGAAGGTGGTCGCGACCGAGGGCGTCGACCTGGTCGCCGAGCCGGTGACCGGCGCGGTGCCGAGCGCGGTGCCGGGCGCGCTGCCCGGCGCGCGGACCGCCTCGGCGGACCGGGCGGAGGCGATCGGATGACCGGCGTACCCGCGTCCGCGGCGGGTGCCTCGCCCGAGACGGAGGTCCTGATGGAGGAGCCCGTCGAGCCGCTGGGCGCCAGGCCGACCGCCAGGGGCGGGAAGATCGCGGCTGCCGCGGTGAACGAGGCCAGCCTGTGGAACGTGGCCAATCTGCTGACCATGTTCCGGCTGGTCCTGGTGCCCGGCTTCGTCCTGCTGATGCTCGCCCATGGCGGGTACGACCCGGCGTGGCGCTCCTTCGCCTGGGCCGCCTTCGCGGTGGCCATGTTCACCGACCTGTTCGACGGCCACCTGGCCCGCACCTACAACCTGGTCACCGACTTCGGCAAGATCGCCGACCCCATCGCCGACAAGGCGATCATGGGTGCCGCGCTGATCTGCCTGTCCTGGCTGGACGAACTTCCGTGGTGGGTGACCGCGGTCATCCTCGGCCGGGAACTCGGCGTCACCGTGATCCGTTTCCTGGTCATCAAGTACGGGGTCATCCCGGCCAGCCGGGGCGGCAAGCTGAAGACGCTCACCCAGGGCATCGCGGTCGGCATGTACATCCTGGCGCTGACGGGCCCGCTGGCCTCGCTGCGCTGGTGGGTCATGGCGGTGGCGGTGGCGCTCACCGTGGTCACCGGTCTGGACTACGTCCGGCAGGCGGTCGTGCTGCGGCGGCGGGGAATGGCCGAGCGGCGCTCCGCGTTGAGGGGGAGCAAGGCATGACGCCCGCGGCCGCCGAGGCCGTCCTGATGCTCACCCACCGCGGGGAGACCGTCGCTGTCGCCGAGTCGCTCACCGGAGGACTGGTCGCGGCCGAGCTGACGGAGGTCCCGGGGTCCTCCAAGGCGTTCGTGGGCTCGGTGACGGCCTACGCCACCGAGGTCAAGCACCGGCTGCTGGGCGTCGACGACCGGCTGCTGGCGGAGCACGGGGCGGTCGACCCCCGGGTCGCGGAGCAGATGGCCGAGGGCGTGCGGCGGGCGCTGCGCGCCGACTGGGGCATCGCCACCACCGGGGTGGCAGGCCCCGAGCCCCAGGACGGGAAGCCGGTCGGCACCGTTTTCGTCGCCGTCGCGCGAGGTGCGGCGGACGGGGAGGATGCGTCCGCAGGCGGGAAAGTCCGCGCTCTGCGGTTGAACGGCACACGGGCGGAAATTCGTATGGAGAGTGTACGGAGCGTACTCGCGCTGCTGACGGAAGAGCTCCTTGACGCCCAGGGAGCGGGGCACGCGGGCCGACGGCAAGGAAACGAGCGGGCACAGGATACGGAACGGAACGGGGGGATCTGATGTTTGCAGCCCTGAGTGAACACGACATCGCTCCCCGCACGGCCGCGGCGCGAGGCGGTACGGTGGGGCGAGAAGGAAGCGGCTACGCGGTCCGAGGAGGGAGCCACCGATGATTCTGCTCCGTCGCCTGCTGGGTGACGTGCTGCGTCGGCAGCGGCAGCGCCAGGGCCGTACTCTGCGCGAGGTCTCTTCGTCCGCCCGGGTCTCCCTCGGTTATCTCTCCGAGGTGGAGCGGGGGCAGAAGGAGGCGTCCTCCGAACTGCTCGCCGCCATCTGCGACGCTCTGGACGTGCGGATGTCCGAACTGATGAGGGAAGTGAGCGACGAGCTCGCCCTGGCCGAGCTGGCCCAGTCCGCGGCAGCCACCGACTCGTCCTCCGTGCCGGCTCCGGTGCGCCCGATGCTGGGGTCCGTCTCGGTGACGGGTGTCTCCCCGGAGCGGGTCACCATCAAGGCGCCCGCGGAGGCCGTCGACGTGGTCGCCGCCTGATCCGTGCGGTAGTACCGAGGCCCACGAACGAACCGCAGCGGGGCGTATGCGCACATCGTGCGCGTACGCCGCGTTTGCCGTGTGCGCGGGGTGCGGTCATCGTGGAGGAGCAAGCGGGGAGGGACACGTCGGCTGACGAGGAGCAACGCATGTACGTCGTGAAGAGCCCCCTGCAGGACGAGGACCTCACGGTCGTCCACGGAGCGCTGCAGGGCGCCCTGGTCGACCTGGTGGACCTCTCGCTGGTCGCCAAGCAGGTCCACTGGAACGTCGTGGGCCCCCGGTTCCGCTCGCTGCACCTGCAGCTCGACGACGTGGTGACCAGCGCGCGGGCGCACTCCGACTCGGTCGCGGAACGCGCCTCGGCCCTCGGCGTCTCCCCGGACGGCCGGGCGGCCACGGTGGCCTCCGGGTCCGGCGTCTCGACGGTCTCCGACGGCTGGATCAAGGACGGCGACGCGGTGCGGACCATGGTCGACGCGCTGGGCGCGGTCATCGGCCGGATGCGGTCACGGGTCGAGGAGACCGAGAAGCCGGACCCGATCACGCAGGACCTGCTCATCGGGATCACCGCCGACCTTGAGAAGCACCACTGGATGTTCCAGGCGGAGAACGGGTAGGCCTCCGGCGGTAGGCCTCCGGGGCGTGAACCGCCGTCCGGGCGGAGCGGGAGGTGCGCCATGGGCGCCTTGGGCATGGCGGTGAGAGCGGCCGTCGGACTGGTGTGGTGGTGGGCGGTGCTGCGGCTCGCCCTCGCCCCTCGGGCGTCCGGAGTGGTGGAGGCCGGTGTGGCGCTGGCCGGGTGGACCGTGAGCCTGCTGCCGGTTCACTGCGTCCCCAAGGAGCAGGCGACGGGGGTCGTCGTCGCCACGGGACGGTGGGTCCGGGCGCTGCGGGGGCGGGACGCGGGCGGGTGACCGCCGCCGCGCTCACGGCGTGGGACCGGCCTGGCAGTGGGGACACCAGGAGGTGGGCCGCCCGTCCTGGTCCGCGACACGGACGGGCGTACCGCAGCGCAGGCACGGCCGCGGCGCTCGTCCGTAGACGTAGAGGTTCTGGTTCTGCCCGGCGGTCCGCCCCGTCGTCCGCCGCTGGTGCCGGTCCCGGTTGGCGGCCAGCAGCCGCCGCGCCGTCTCCGGCAACGCCGCCGCCCGGTCCTCGGGCAGCAGCCGCAGCGGCAGCCAGGGCGTGACACCCAGCAGGAAGCACAGCTCGCACTTGTACACGTTGCCGATGCCGGCCAGGTTGCGCTGGTCCAGCAGCGCCTCGCCGAGCGGGCGGTCCGGGTCGCGGGCCAGGTTGGCGAGGGCGACGTCCGGGTCCCAGTCGGGCCCCAGCAGGTCCGGCCCCAGGTGCCCCACGACCTGGTCCTCCTCGGTGGTGCGCAGCAGTTCGAGCACCGGCAGCCGGTAGCCGACCGCCGTGTTCTCGGCCGTGCCCAGCACCGCGCGGATCTGGTGCTGCGGCCCGGGCAGCCGGACGCCGGGGCCGCCGCCGGGCAGGATCTTCCAGGCGCCGTCCATCCGCAGGTGCGAGTGGAGCGTGAGGCCGCCCTCCAGCCGGGTCATCAGGTGCTTGCCGCGGGGGACGACCTCCAGCACGGCCCGTCCGGTGAGGTCCGCCGTCGCGAAGCGAGGGACCCGCAGGTCGCTGCGGAGCAGCACCCGGCCCGCGAGGGCCGCCTGCAGCTTCTTCGCGGTGAGCCATACGGTGTCGCCTTCGGGCATGCCTCAAGGGTGCCCCAGGGGAGGGACGTCAAGGGTCCCCGCGAGCCGCCGGGTCAACGGGCGGCGCGGCCCGGCGGCGTCAGGCCCGCAGGCGCAGCCCCCGGGGTGTGGCGACGAAACCGGCGGTTTCCAGCACCGCCCCCTGCGGTGCGCCCAGCGCGGGCTCGCCGTTGATCCGTTCCACCGTGACCGTGCCCAGCGAGCCGGACCGGGCGGCGTCGGCGAGGGCCTGGGCGGCCTCCCCCAGCCGGGGGTCGCGGTCGGCGGGGAGGTCGGGCTCGGCGGGCCAGGCGAGGAGGGTCTTGCCGCCGCGCTCCATGTAGAGCACCAGTTCGCCGTCGACCAGCACCACCAGGGAGCCCGCCTTGCGGCCCGGCTTGTGTCCCGCGCCGCCGGGCGCCTCGGGCCAGCCGAGGGCCGCCCCGTAGGCGTTGGCGGGGTCGGCGGCGGCCAGGACCACGGCACGGGAGGCGCCGGTGTCCCGGCGGCCGCCGCCGAACCGGTCGGCGGGACGGCCGCCGTACCGGCCGGGGCCGCCGGAGGGATCGGCGATCGGGGCGGGACCCCAGGGTTCGGGCACGCCGTCCTCGCCGGCCGGCGCTCCCGCGGACGCGCCGCCGCTCCACGGGTCGGCGGGGGCCGGGGCCGCCTCGCCGCGTTCACGGGCGTTGGCCGTCGCCCGCAGGCGGTCCACGGCGCCCTCCATGGCGAACTGCGCGGCACCCAGCCCTTCCACCACGTAGCCGCGCCGGGCCTGGCCGACCTCCTCGAGCGCGGCCAGCACCCGGTACACCGCGGAGAAGCCGCCCTCGACGCCTTCCGCGCCGACCGCTCCCCGGGTCACCACGCCGTGCCGGTCCAGGAGGGTGCGGGCGAGGGCGGTGGAGCGCACCGTGGGGTCGCCCTCCCGCTCCGGCAGCAGCGACCAGCGGCCGGCCACCGTGGGCGGGCCGGTGCGCGAGGCGGGCCGCGCCGCGGCGGTGAGGGAGCCGTACCGCCCGCGGGGCACCGTGCGCCGGGCGCGGTGGGCGGTGGACCCGGCGGTGCGGCCGGAGCCGAGCAGGGAGCGCATGGGGGCGAGGGTGTCGTTGGTGAGCCGCCCCGACCAGGCCAGGTCCCACAGGGCGTCGGCGAGCTGCGGGTCCGTGGCGTCCGGGTGGGTGGTGGCCCGGACCTGGTCGGCGATCTGCCGGAAGAACAGGCCGTAGCCGCCGGAGAGCGTCGTCAGCACCGACTCGTGGAGGGCGGTCGGCTCCAGTGGATGGGCGGGCGGGAGCAGCAGGGGTGCGGTGTCGGCGAGGTAGAGGGAGACCCAGCCGTCCTTGCCGGGCAGCGAGCCGGCGCCCGCCCAGACCACCTCGCCGGCGGCGGTCAGCTCGTCGAGCATCGCCGGGGTGTAGCCCATGACACGGGACGGCAGGACCAGCTTCTCCAGCGCGGAGGCGGGCACCGAGGCGCCCTGGAGCTGTTCGACCGCCCGGACGAGACCGTCGATGCCGCGCAGGGAGTGGCCCTTGCCGATGTGCTGCCACTGGGGGAGGAACTGGGCGAGCGCGGCGGGCGGGGCCGGCTCGAGCTCCTGCCGCAGCGCGGCCAGGGATCGGCGCCGCAGCCGGCGCAGGACCGTGGCGTCGCACCATTCCTGGCCGATGCCGGCCGGGTGGAACTCGCCCTCGACGACCCGCCCGCCGGCGGCCAGCCGGCGCAGGGCGCCCTCGGTGACGGCCACGCCCAGACCGAGGCGGGCGGCGGCCGCGGCGGAGGTGAACGGACCGTGGGTGCGCGCGTAGCGGGCGAGCAGGTCGCCCAGCGGGTCCTTCACGGGTTCGGTGAAGGCCTCCGGGACACCTACGGGGAGGGCCGTGCCCAGGGCGTCCCTCAGCCGGCCGGCGTCCTCCACGGCGGCCCAGTGGTCGGCGCCCGCGATCCGCACCCGGATGGCGCGGCGGGCCGAGGCGAGTTCCTCCGCCCAGCCTGGCTCGGCGCCGCGCTCGGCCAGCTCGGCGTCGGTGAGGGGGCCCAGCAGCCGCAGGACGTCGGCCACGCCTTCCGGGTCCTTCACCCGGCGGTCCTCGGTCAGCCACTGCAGCTCGCGCTCCAGCTCGGTGAGGACCTCCGCGTCGAGCAGCTCGCGCAGCTCGGCCTGGCCGAGGAGCTCCGCCAGCAGCCGGGAGTCCAGCGACAGCGCGGCGGCCCGCCGCTCGGCGAGCGGCGAGTCGCCCTCGTACAGGAACTGGGCGACGTACCCGAAGAGCAGGGAGCGGGCGAACGGGGAGGGCTCGGGGGTGGTCACCTCGACGAGGCGGACCTTGCGGGACTCGATGTCGCCCATCAGCTCGGTCAGCCCGGGGACGTCGAACACGTCCTGGAGGCATTCGCGGATCGCCTCCAGGACGATCGGGAACGAGCCGAACTCGCTCGCCACCGAGAGCAGTTGCGCCGCGCGCTGGCGCTGCTGCCAGAGCGGGGTCCGCCTGCCGGGGTTGCGGCGGGGCAGCAGCAGGGCGCGGGCGGCGCACTCGCGGAACCGGGAGGCGAACAGGGCGGAGCCGCCGACCTGGTCGGTGACCAGCCCACTCACCTCGCCCTTGTCGAAGACGACGTCCCCGGCGCCCACCGGCGCCTGCTCGCCGTCCCATTCCCGGCCCGCCCGGGCGGTTTCCTCGTCCGTCAGGTCGAGGCCCATCAGGTCCGCGTCGGGCAGGCGCAGCACGATGCCGTCGTCGGCGTGCATCACCTGGGCATCCATGCCGTACCGCTCGGACAGGCGCGCGGAGAGGGCCAGCGCCCAGGGGGCGTGCACCTGCGCGCCGAAGGGGGAGTGCACGACGACCCGCCAGTCACCGAGCTCGTCCCGGAAGCGCTCCACCACGATCGTGCGGTCGTCCGGGACGTGGCCGCAGGCCTCACGCTGCTCGGTCAGGTAGGCGATGACGTTGTCCGCGGCCCAGGCGTCGAGCCCCGCCGTGAGCAGCCGGAGCCGGGCGTCCTCCTCGGGCAGGGAGCCGACCTCGCGGAGGAACGCGCCGACCGCCCGGCCGAGCTCCAGCGGGCGGCCCAGCTGGTCGCCCTTCCAGAACGGCAGCCGCCCGGGAACGCCCGGCGCGGGGGAGACCAGCACCCGGTCCCGGGTGATGTCCTCGATGCGCCAGGAGCTGGTGCCGAGGGTGAAGACGTCGCCCACCCGGGACTCGTAGACCATCTCCTCGTCGAGCTCGCCGACCCGGCCCCCGCCCTTCTTGGGGTCGGAGCCCGCGAGGAACACGCCGAACAGGCCGCGGTCCGGGATGGTGCCGCCCGAGGTGACGGCCAGCCGCTGGGCGCCGGGACGGCCGGTGACCGTGCCGTTCACCCGGTCCCACACCAGCCGGGGCCGCAGCTCCGCGAAGGCGTCGGAGGGGTAGCGGCCGGCCAGCATGTCGAGGACGCCGGTGAACGCCGACTCCGGCAGCGAGGCGAACGGCGCGGCCCTGCGCACCATCGCCAGCAGCTCCTCGACCTGCCAGGTGTCGACGGAGGTCATCGCCACGATCTGCTGCGCCAGCACGTCCAGCGGGTTGGTCGGGACGCGCAGCGACTCGATCGAGCCGGTCCGCATCCGCTCCGTCACCACGGCGGCCTGCACCAGGTCGCCGCGGTACTTGGGGAAGACCACGCCCGTGGAGACGGCGCCGACCTGGTGGCCGGCGCGGCCCACGCGCTGCAGCCCGGAGGCCACCGACGGGGGCGACTCCACCTGCACCACGAGATCCACGGCGCCCATGTCGATGCCCAGTTCCAGGCTGGAGGTGGCGACCACCGCGGGCAGCCGCCCCGCCTTGAGGTCCTCCTCGACCTGGGCGCGCTGCTCCTTGGAGACCGAGCCGTGGTGGGCCCGCGCGATCACCGGGGGCGCGCCCTGGGCGGCTCCGGAGCCGCCCATGAGTTCCGCCGGGGCGTGCTGCTCCGGCAGCGCCTCGCCGGTGGCGCGTTCGTAGGCGATCTCGTTGAGCCGGTTGCAGAGCCGCTCCGCCAGACGGCGGGAGTTGGCGAAGACGATGGTGGACCGGTGCGACTGGACCAGGTCCGCGATGCGTTCCTCCACCGAGGGCCAGATCGACGGCCGTTCCCCGTCCTTGCCGGCGTCGGAGGCGGGAGACCCGCCCAGTTCGCCCATGTCCTCCACGGGGACGACCACCGAGAGGTCGAACTCCTTGCCGGACGGCGGCTGGACGATCTCGACCCGGCGCTGCGGGGAGAGGTAGCGGGCCACCTCGTCGACCGGGCGGACGGTGGCCGACAGGCCGATGCGCCGGGCCGGGCGGGGCAGCAGCTCGTCCAGCCGCTCCAGGGAGAGCGCCAGGTGGGCGCCGCGCTTGGTACCGGCCACCGCGTGCACCTCGTCGAGGATCACCGTCTCGACGCCGGCCAGCGCGTCCCGCGTGGCGGAGGTGAGCATGAGGAAAAGGGACTCGGGGGTGGTGATCAGGATGTCCGGGGGCCGGTTGGCCAGCGCACGGCGCTCGGCGGGCGGCGTGTCGCCGGAGCGGATGCCCACCCGCACCTCCGGCTCGGGCAGGCCGAGGCGGACGGCCTCCTGGCGGATGCCGGTCAGCGGGCTGCGCAGATTGCGCTCGACGTCCACCGCGAGGGCCTTCAGCGGGGAGACGTAGAGCACCCGGCAGCGCTTCTTCGGCTCGGCGGGCGGCGGCGTGGACGTCAGCTGGTCCAGCGCGGCGAGGAAGGCGGCCAGCGTCTTGCCGGAGCCGGTGGGCGCCACCACCAGTACGTCCGACCCCTCGCCGATGGCCCTCCAGGCGCCGGCCTGGGCGGACGTGGGCGCGGTGAAGGCGCCCGTGAACCAGCCGCGGGTCGCGGGGGAGAAGCCTGCCAGTGCGGGGTGGGAGGTGCCGGCCATGGGACCATCCTGCACCTCGCCACCGACAGTCGCCCGGGGCTCCGGCCCGCCCGGGCGCGGAATGCCTCCGACCGGCCTGCCCGCATATCGAACACGGCGAACGGCCGGCGAGCGCTTTTCCTAGGGTGCGTGTGTGGCACACGAAACAGCACACGCGGCGTCCTCCGGCCGTCCGGAACCGGGTGACGCCAAGCCCGACACGGCGGTGGTCAGGGACGCCCTCGGGGTCGGCGTCGCCGTGGGACTCTCCGGTTTCGCCTTCGGGGTGACCTCCGCGGGCGCCGGACTGACCCTGTTGCAGACCTGTCTCACGAGTCTCCTGATCTTCACCGGCGCGTCCCAGTTCGCCCTGGTGGGCGCTCTCGCCGCGGGCGGCAACCCCTTCACGGCCGCGGCCGGCGCCTTCTTCCTCGGGGTGCGCAACGCCTTCTACGGGCTGCGGCTGTCGCAGCTCCTGGCCCTGCGGCGTTCGGTGCGGCCCGCGGCGGCGCAATGGGTGATCGACGAGACCACGGCGGTGGCGCTCGCCCAGCCGACCCGGAGGGCGGCGCGGATCGGGTTCACGGTCACCGGTGCCACCCTCTACGTGCTGTGGAACCTGACGACGCTGCTGGGCGCGCTGGGCGCCGAGGCCATCGGGGACACCGATGCCTGGGGGCTGGACGCCGCCGGGCCCGCGGTCTTCCTGGCCCTGCTGGCGCCCATGCTGCGCGGCGCGGTGGAGCGGTGGGTGGCCGCCGTCGCGGTGGTGCTCGGACTGGGGCTGCTGCCGGTGCTGCCGGCGGGCGTGCCGGTCCTGGTGGCGGCGCTGGCGGCGCCGTTGGTGCTGTACGTGCGGGGGCGACGGCGTCCCGGGGCGGAGGGGGAGCTCCGCGGCGGCGGCGTGGGCGGCTCCCGCGGTCGCGTCGAGGACGGCTCCCGTGGCCGCGCCGAGTGCGGCGAGGACGGCTCCCAGGGCCGTGCCGAGGACCGTGCCGAGGACGGCTCCCGTGGCCGCGCCGAGGGCGGGTCCAGGGACGAGGAGGGGCGGCGATGAGCGTCTGGATCGCGATCGGGCTGACGGCGGTCGGCTGCTACGCCGTGAAGCTGGCGGGCCTGCTGGTGCCGGGCGAGGTGCTGGAGCGGCCGCTGGTGCGGCGGCTGGCCGCGCTGCTGCCCGTGGCCCTGCTGGCGGCGCTCACCGCGCAGCAGACCTTCGGGGACGGGCGGGAGCTGGTGCTGGACGCCAGGGTGGTGGGCGTGGGGGCCGCCGGGGTCGCCCTGGCGCTGCGGGCGCCGTTCCTCGTGGTGGTCGGCGTCGCGGTGGCGGTGACCGCGGGGGTCCGGGCGCTGATGTGACCCGTGGGGGGCGGATACTGGACTCATGCGGTTGACGGTCTTCTGGCAGCGGATGGCGGATCACTTCGGTCCGGGGTACGCCGACTCCTTCGCGCGCGACCATGTGATGACGGAGCTCGGCGGACGCACCGTCCACCAGGCGCTCGAGGCCGGCTGGGAGGCGAAGGACGTGTGGCGGGCGGTCTGCACCGCGATGGGCGTCCCGCCGGAGAAGCGCTGAATCGCCGAGAAGTGTCCGAAGACCCGCGAGGTGGGCGAGACTTGGCCCGTGACAGGGCCTGAGGGGACAGCGAGCAGCAAGGAGACGGGCGCGCCGGCGGAGACCGCGGGCGCGGAGGTGCCGCCGCAGCGGGACGCGGCCGGAACCCCGTCCGCCGCTCCCCCTCCACCCGTCGCTTCCGCCTCGTCGGCCGCCCGGATGCCGCGCTGGCTGCCGCGCGCCATGGTGCTCGCGCTCTCCCTGGTCGCCGTCTTCCAGCTCGGCAGCTGGGCCTTCCACCGGCTGACCGGGCTGCTGATCAACGTGCTGATCGCCTTCTTCCTGGCGCTCGCCATCGAGCCCGCGGTCGGCTGGATGGCCTCCCGCGGGATCCGGCGGGGCGTGGCCGCCTGTCTGGTCTTCCTGGGGGTGCTGGCCGGGGCGGCGGGCTTCGTCACCCTAATGAGTTCGATGCTCGCCGACCAGGTCGTCCAGATCATCGACGACTTCCCGCACTACCTGGACTCGGTGATCAACTGGATCAACGTCCACTTCGACACCGAACTGCGCCGGGTCGACGTCCAGGAGAGCCTGCTCAGCTCGGACTGGCTGCACAGCTACGTCGAGGACAGCGCCAGCGGGGTGCTGGACGTGTCCGCCCAGGTCCTCGGCGGCCTGTTCGAGCTGCTCACCGTCACGCTGTTCTCGTTCTACTTCGCCGCCGACGGACCCCGGCTGCGGCGTGCCCTGTGCTCGGTGCTGCCCCCGGCCCGGCAGGCGGAGGTACTGCGGGCCTGGGAGATCGCCGTCGACAAGACCGGCGGCTACATCTACTCGCGCGGTCTGATGGCGCTGTTCTCGGGCCTGGCGCACTACGTGCTGCTGCAGTCGCTCGACGTGCCCTACGCGCCGGTGCTGGCGGTCTGGGTGGGACTGGTGTCGCAGTTCATCCCCACCATCGGCACCTACCTGGCGGGCGCGCTGCCCATGCTGATCGCCTTCACGGTCAACCCCTGGTACGCGCTGTGGGTCCTGGTCTTCGTGGTGGTGTACCAGCAGTTCGAGAACTACCTGCTGCAGCCCAAGCTGACCGCGCGGACCGTGGACATCCACCCGGCGGTGGCCTTCGGGTCGGTGATCGCCGGCACCGCCCTGCTGGGCGCGGTGGGCGCGCTGATCGCCATCCCGGCGGTCGCCACCCTGCAGGCGTTCCTCGGCGCCTATGTGAAGCGGTACGACGTGACGGACGACCCGCGGGTGCACGGTCACCGGCGGAGGACGGCGGACGAGGCCGCCCGGGGGCTCTTCCGCAGGGCGCGGCGGCTCTGGCGGAGTTCCCGGGTGTGAACTTGACACCAAAATCGAACAGGCATTCTTATGGGGCTGCCGGTGACAGTCGGGCACCCGTGTTCCAGCGGTACTTCTGTACGGTTTGAAGAGAAATGTGCCCGAGTTGTCCACAGGGCAGGCGGGCGTCGGAGCGCGTTGTCAGTGGCAGGCGTTAGCGTCTTTGACGTGAAGCGATCGACTCAAGCAAACCGGGTGGAACCCATGGCAGGAACCGACCGCGAGAAGGCGCTGGAAACAGCCCTCGCGCAGATTGAACGGCAATTCGGCAAGGGCGCGGTCATGCGCATGGGTGACCGCACCCAGGAGCCCATCGAGGTCATCCCGACCGGCTCGACCGCCCTGGACGTGGCGCTCGGCGTCGGCGGCCTGCCGCGCGGCCGGGTGGTGGAGATCTACGGACCGGAGTCCTCCGGCAAGACCACGCTGACCCTGCACGCGGTGGCCAACGCGCAGAAGGCCGGCGGCCAGGTCGCGTTCGTGGACGCGGAGCACGCGCTCGACCCCGAGTACGCGCGCAAGCTGGGCGTGGACGTCGACAACCTGATCCTCTCGCAGCCCGACAACGGCGAGCAGGCGCTGGAGATCGTGGACATGCTGGTCCGCTCCGGCGCGCTCGACCTGATCGTCGTCGACTCCGTGGCGGCGCTGGTGCCGCGCGCGGAGATCGAGGGCGAGATGGGCGACAGCCACGTGGGTCTGCAGGCCCGCCTGATGAGCCAGGCCCTGCGGAAGATCACCAGCGCGCTCAACCAGTCCAAGACCACGGCCATCTTCATCAACCAGCTCCGCGAGAAGATCGGCGTGATGTTCGGCTCCCCGGAGACCACGACCGGTGGCCGGGCGCTGAAGTTCTACGCCTCGGTGCGCATCGACATCCGCCGCATCGAGACCCTGAAGGACGGCACGGAGGCGGTCGGCAACCGCACCCGCTGCAAGGTGGTCAAGAACAAGGTCGCCCCGCCCTTCAAGCAGGCCGAGTTCGACATCCTCTACGGCCAGGGCATCAGCCGTGAGGGCGGCCTGATCGACATGGGCGTGGAGCACGGCTTCGTCCGCAAGGCCGGTGCCTGGTACACGTACGAGGGCGACCAGCTCGGCCAGGGCAAGGAGAACGCCCGCAACTTCCTCAAGGACAACCCCGCTCTGGCGGAGGAGATCGAGCGGAAGATCAAGACCAAGCTGGGCGTCATCAAGCCGACCGAGGAGGAGGCCGCCGCAGGGACCGCAGCGACCGCCGAGCCGGCCGGCGCGGAGAGCGCGGAGGCCGCCAAGGCCGTCCCGGCTCCCGCGGCCCGGACCACCAAGGCCAAGGCCGCGGCGGCCAAGAGCTGATCCGTGACGCGCCGAACCGAATGGGCCGGTGAGGCCGGCCCCGACGACGAGGCCGGCCCGCCCGGTCCGGCCCGTCGCCCCGGTCGCGGCAGTCGTCAGAGCCGCGGGACACGCGGCGAGCAGGTCGATCGCATCGCTCACGACGGTGACCGCGGGGATCCGGCCGAGCGGGCGCGGGGCATCTGCCTGCGCCTGCTCACCGGGTCCCCGCGGACCCGGAAGCAGCTCGCCGACGCCCTGCGCAAGCGGGAGATCCCGGACGACGTCGCCGAGGAGGTCCTCAGCCGCTTCGAGGAGGTGGGCCTGATCGACGACGGCGCCTTCGCCGACGCCTGGGTGGAGTCCCGGCACCACGGCCGGGGCCTGGCCCGTCGTGCCCTCGCCCGCGAGCTGCGGACCAAGGGCGTGGACTCCTCGCTGATCGACGAGGCGGTGTCCCAGCTCGACAGCGACCAGGAGGCGGCCACCGCCCGGGAGCTGGTCGACCGGAAGCTGCGGTCCACACGGGGGTTGGACCGCGACCGGCGAATACGCCGCCTCGCCGGGATGCTGGCCCGCAAGGGCTATCCCGAGGGCATGGCCCTGCGGGTCGTCCGCGAGGCGCTGGAGGCGGAGGGTGAGGACACCGACCTCGACGAACTCTCCGGGTATCCGGAGGACGACGTCCACTGAGCACGCCCGGTTGATAGGCAAGTGATTGCTTGCCTATCATGGGGGTGTGGCCGACGACCTCTTCAAAGCCTTGGCCGACTCCACGCGCCGCACCATCCTCGACGAGCTCACCGAGAAGTCCGGCCAGACGCTGTTCGAGCTCTGCTCCCGGCTGAGCATGAAGCACCGGCTCGGCATCTCGCGTCAGGCCGTCTCGCAGCACCTCGCGCTGCTGGAGGCCGCCGGGCTCGTCGAGACCAGGCGGGAGGGCCGCTACAAGTTCCACGATCTGCACACGGCCCCGCTGCGGCAGATCGCCGAGCGATGGCCCCTCCCCGACACCTCCGGACCCGGGAAGAGCGACTCCTCATGAAGATCCACCTCACCAGCGTTTTCGTCGACGACCAGGCCAAGGCCGAGCGCTTCTACACGGAGATCCTCGGCTTCGTGAAGAAGCACGACGTCCCGGTGGGCGAGACGGACCGGTGGCTGACCGTCGTCTCGCCCGACGAGCCCGGCGGCACGGAACTGCTGCTCGAGCCCGCCGGTCACCCGGCCGTCAGGCCCTACCGCGACGCGCTCGTGGCGGACGGCATCCCGATCGCCCAGTTCGCCGTCGCGGACGTCACCGCGGAGTACGAGCGCCTGACCGGCCTCGGCGTCCGCTTCACGCAGGAGCCGCTGGAGATGGGGCCGGTGACCACGGCGGTCTTCGACGACACCTGCGGAAACCTGATCCAGATCGCGACCGAACCGCAGTAGTCGGTCCGACCGCAGGGGTCGCCCGGCCGACGGTGGGTGACCCCGCAGGGCAAGGGCCAGCCAGCCAGCCGCAAGGGCCAGCCAGCCGCAAGGGCCAGCCAGCCTGCCGTCGCAGCCGCCACCCGACTGCGACGGCTGCCCGGCCGGCAGCGCCGACAGCGGATGACCACGGGGCAGGGCCCCCGGCCGCAGCCGCCGTCCGCACACAGCAGTCGCCCGCAGGGCAGGGGTTGCCCGCAGGGCAGCCGCCGTCCGGCAGGGCAGAGGTCGCCGGCAGGGCAGGGGTTGCCCGCACGGCAGAGGTTGCCCGCACGGCAGGGGTGCCTCCGCAGGGCAGGGGTTGGCCGGCCGCGGCGACCGGCCTGCGGACAGCTCGCCCGCACGGCAGGGGCCGAAGCGAGCGGACCGGGTGACGGCCTGCGGCGGGTGGTCGAGGCGGACCGGGTGCGGGCGGCCGACGGCCGTGGTCGAGGCGGACAGGCAGGGCGGTCGGCGCAGGGCTCGACGCGCGCGGGCGGGGGCGGCCCGCGGTCAGTGTGCCGCCGCCTGCTCGGCCGGGTCGGGCTCCGGCGCGGAAGGGGAGGGAAGCGCCGGTCCCGCTCCCGTGGCCGCCTCCGCCGCGGCGCGCAGCTGGGCCGGGCGGACCCCGCCCAGGGCGGTGACCAGGCGGCCGTCCGGGCGGATCAGCAGCACCGTGTGCGCGGGCGCGCCCGGATACGCCTCGGTGACCAGCAGTTCCGCCGGCATCGGCAGGGTACGGACCGCCTCGGCCAGCGCCGGCATGATCCCGGCCCCCGCCCAGTGCCGCCTCTCCCACACCCCGGTGCCGGGGGCCACCAGCACCACCGGGAAGGCACCCCGGCCCAGCCGTTCCCCCAGCCCGGTGGAGGAGCCGTCCTCCGCGGTGACCAGCACGTCCGCCGCCAACTCGCCGGGCAGCGTGTCCACCACCACGTCGGCCTCCGTCGGCGCGGGCAGCAGCGGAGAGGAGCCGTACCCGCCCGGCCCGCCGAGCGCCCCCCGCCCGAGGTGGCCGTCGACCAGCAAGGCGTCCTGGACACGCGCCGTCCCCGGCACGTAGGCCCGCAGACCGCCGCCGCGCAGTATCGGCAGCGCCTGGTCGGCGGCGCGCAGCCGGGCGGCTACCACCGACCGGCGCTCGGTCTGGTAGGTGTCCAGCAGCGACTCCGGCGCCCGGTGCCGCAGTACGAAGGCCAGCTTCCACGCCAGGTTCTCGGCGTCCCGCAGGCCCTCCTCCAGCCCCTGGCCGCCCAGCGAACCCAGCAGGTGAGCGGCGTCGCCCGCCAGGAAGGCCCTGCCCCTGCGCCAGCGCCGGGCCAGCCGGTGGTGGACCGTGTGGACCCCGGTGTCGAGCAGTTCGTACCGCGGCGGCAGGTCCGCGCCCTCCCAGCCGGCCAGCGTCTCGCGCACCAGCGCCACCAGCACGTCCGGCGTGACCAGGTCCACCGCCGGATCACGCGGCGGCGGCATCAGCCAGTCCAGCCGCCACGCCCCGTCCGGCAGCGGGCGCGCGGTCACCTCGCCGGAGAACGGCACCGAGGACCGCCACGGCGGGCTCCGGTGCAGCAGCCCCTCACCCGTCCACGGCAGGTCGACGCGCAGGGTCGCCACCGCGTGACGTTCGACGGCGGTGCGGCCGGGGAAGCGGATGTCCAGCAGCTTGCGGACCGTGGAACGGGCGCCGTCGCAGCCCACCAGGTGGCTGCCGCGCCACCAGGTGCCGGCGGCCCGGGCGCGCACCTCGGCGCCGTGCTGCTCCAGCGCGTCCAGCCGGTTCGCCGGCGCCAGGGTGACCAGGGGTTCCCGTTCGGCGGCGGCACGCAGGGCGCCGGTCAGCGCGTGCTGCGGAAGGTGCAGGGGGGCGTCGTCGCCGAAGTCCGTCCCGAACGCCGTCCGGCGGCCGCGCAGCGCGCGCCACCCGCTCCAGCGCAGGCCGAGCCGGCCGAGGCCGCCGCCGGTGACGCGGGTGACCAGCGCCGCGGTGTCCGGGTGCAGCACGACGGTGCGGGCCGGACGCGGTACCGCGCCGCCCTGCCCCTCGTCGAGCACCACCGAGGGGACCTCCTGCCGCGCGAGCGCGAGCGCGAGGGTGAGCCCCACCGGACCCGCGCCCACGACGAGCACAGGGGCGGAGGAGGGTGGAGCGGAGTGCGCGATCACATGGTTATGCAACCCATTGCAGGTGTCCGCGTCAAGCGACGGAGGCAGTGGCGGGCCCGCCACTGCCTCCGTCGGATGCTTCCCGTGTCACCTGGGACGTCGTGGGACCGACGTGGTGTCAGGCCGTCCCGGCGCCGGCTCCGTCACAGGGTCTTCTTGACGTCCTGCGGCTCGCCCGGCGTCGACAGCTCGGCCACCGAGTCGGCGGCGACGACCGCGCCGGTGGACTTCTTGCCCCGGCGCAGACGCTTCTCCAGCCAGCCGGCGAAGGAGGTGAGCGCGAAGTTCACCAGGATGAAGATGATCGCCGCCACGGTGAGGGACTGGATGATGTTCGCCCCGTAGTACGAGCTCATCGTGGTGGCGCTCGACAGCAGCTCGGGGAAGGTCATCATGGCGCCGCCCAGCGCGGTGTCCTTCACGATGACCACGAGCTGGCTGACGATGGCGGGCAGCATCGCGGTGACCGCCTGCGGCAGCAGCACGATCCGCATCATCTGGTTCTTGCGCAGGCCGATGGCCATGGCGGCCTCGGACTGTCCCTTGGGCAGGGACTGGATGCCGGCGCGCACGATCTCCGCGAGGACCGAGGCGTTGTAGAGCACCAGACCGGTGACCACCGCGTACATCGGGCGGGAGTCCACGCTCACGCCGGTGTACAGGTAGTAGAACTGCAGGCAGAAGACCATCAGGATCAGCACCGGGATGGCGCGGAAGAACTCCACGACCACCGTGGCCGGCACGCGGATCCAGGCGTGGTCCGACAGCCGCGCGATGCCGAGGACGGCACCGAGCGGCAGGGCTATCACCAGCGCCAGCGCCGCGGCCAGCAGGGTGTTCTTCAGTCCCGGCAGCAGGTAGGTCGTCCACGCCTCGGTCGTGAAGAACGGCGACCACAGGGCCCACTCCAGCTGGCCCTTCTCCTTCAGCGCGCTGTAGACCCACCACAGCAGCAGCGCCACGGCGACCAGGAAGACGACCGTGTAGACGACGTTCCGGGCCTTGGCACGGGGCCCCTGGGCCTCGTAGAGAACCGACGCGCTCATCGCTTCACCGCCACCTTCTTGCCCAGCAGCCCCATCAGCAGGCCGGTGGGCAGCGTCAGGCACACGAAGCCGAAGGCGAACACCGCGCCGATCAGCACCAGCTGCGCCTCGTTCTCGATCATTTCCTTCATCAGCAGCGAGGCCTCGGCCACGCCGATGACCGCCGCCACCGTGGTGTTCTTGGTCAGGGCGATCAGCACGTTGGCCATCGGGCCCACCGACGAACGGAAGGCCTGGGGGAGCACGATCATCCGCAGCACCTGGCCGAAGTTGAGGCCCAGCGCACGCGCGGCCTCCGCCTGTCCGAGCGGCACGGTGTTGATGCCCGACCGCAGCGCCTCGCAGACGAACGCCGAGGTGTAGAGGATCAGACCGAGCACCGCGAGGCGGAAGTTGATGACATCGGTGATGCCGTTGCCCCCGAGCTCGATCCTCAGCGTCTGGTTGAGTCCCAGCGAGCTGAAAAGGATCACCACGGTGAGCGGGATGTTGCGTACGAAGTTCACGTACGCGGTGCCGAAGGCGCGCATCAGCGGCACCGGACCCACCCGCATGCCGGCCAGCAGGGTTCCCCACACCAGGGAGCCGATGGCCGAGTAGACGGTGAGCTGCACCGTCAACCAGAAGGCTCCCAGCAGGTCGTAACCTTCAAGAAAGTCGAACACGATCTCCCGCGCTTCCGCGTGTCGGTTGGCTCAGGGCAGGCGGCCCCTCCTCCCGGCCGGGAGCCGGGAGGACGAGGTCCGCCGTGGTGAAGCCGCTGGACGTTACTTCTTGATGTCGCCGATCTTCGGCGCGGGCTCGTTCTCGTAGTTCGCGGGGCCGAAGTTGGCCTCGACCGCCTTGTCCCACGAACCGTCGGAGACCATCTTCTCCAGGGCGGTGTTGATCTTCGCCTTGAGGTCGCTGCCCTCCTTGACGCCGATGCCGTAGTTCTCGTTCGACAGCTCGAGGCCGGCGAGCTTGAACTTGCCCTTGTGCGCGTCCTGCGCGGCGTAACCGGCGAGGATCGAGTCGTCGGTGGTCAGCGCGTCGACGGCGCCGTTCTGCAGACCGGTCAGGCAGGCGGAGTAGGTCGGGTACTCCTGCAGCTGGGCCTTGGGGGCCAGCTTCTCCTTGACGTTCTGCGCCGAGGTCGAACCGGTCACCGAGCAGAGCTTCTTGCTGTTCAGGTCCTCGGCCGACTTGATGGAGTCGTCGTCGGCGCGGACCAGCAGGTCCTGGTGGGCGAGGAGGTACGGGCCGGCGAAGTCGACCTTCTGCTCGCGCTCGTCGTTGATCGAGTAGGTGGCGGCGATGAAGTCGACGTCACCGCGCGAGAGCATGTTCTCGCGGTCGGCGCTCTTCGACTCCTTGAACTCGATCTGGTCCTCGGAGTAACCGAGCTCCTTGGCCACGTACTTCGCGACGTCGACGTCGAAACCGGCGTAACCCTGCGGGGTCTTCTGCCCCAGACCCGGCTGGTCGAACTTGATGCCGATCGTGATCGTGCCCTTGCCGCCCTCGGAGCCGCCCTTGGCGTCCTTCTCGGCGGCGCCCTCACCGCAGGCGGTGGCAGTCAGGGCCAGGGCGAGCACGGCCGCGGAGGCGGCGGTGACCTTACGAAGCTGCATGGTGAACATCCTTTGCGTGATGAGGAGAGGTACGACCCGTCCCCGGACGAGCCCGGGGACGGGAGGCGGCGCGGGTGCCGGAGCGGTGGGTGCCCCGGCGGTTGCCTCAGTGGTGCAGGATCTTGGACAGGAAGTCCTTGGCCCGGTCGCTGCGCGGGTTGCTGAAGAACTGCTCGGGAGCGGCCTCTTCGACGATCCGCCCGTCCGCCATGAAGACGACCCGGTTCGCGGCCGACCGGGCGAAGCCCATCTCGTGCGTGACCACGATCATGGTCATGCCGTCGCGGGCGAGCTGCTGCATGACCTCGAGGACCTCGTTGATCATCTCGGGGTCCAGGGCGGAGGTGGGCTCGTCGAAGAGCATCACCTTCGGCTCCATGGCGAGCGCCCGCGCGATGGCGACGCGCTGCTGCTGGCCGCCGGAGAGCTGGGCCGGGTACTTGTCCGCCTGCGCGCCGACGCCGACCCGGTCGAGCAGGGCCCGCGCCTTCTCCTCGGCCACCTTCTTGTCGGTCTTGCGGACCTTGACCTGGCCCAGCGTGACGTTCTCGAGGATCGTCTTGTGGGCGAACAGGTTGAACGACTGGAAGACCATGCCGACGTCGGCCCGCAGGCGGGCCAGCTCCTTGCCCTCGGCGGGCAGCGGCTTGCCGTCGATCGTGATCGATCCGGAGTCGATGGTCTCGAGCCGGTTGATGGTGCGGCACAGAGTGGACTTGCCGGACCCGGAAGGTCCGATCACCACGACAACCTCACCGCGGGCGATGGTCAGGTCGATGTCCTGGAGCACGTGCAAAGCGCCGAAGTGCTTGTTGACGTCCTTCAGGACCACGAGATCGCCGACCGGGGCCGCATCGTCCTTGGCCACCGTTACATCGGTCATCGTTTGCTGGCTCCGTCCTCCTCGGTTTCCGGTGGACCTTAATAACCCGGTCCTACCAGCGCATTACTTCTGAGCGGAAATTGAGCATCACGATCGGATAGCAAACGGACACAAGCCGTAGTTGGGGCGTCCTGCTCCGTACCGGGTGGGTAACGAAACCCTCGCCGCAGCTCCTAAACCTGTTCAGCGGGTGGTACCCGGTAGGAAGCCCGGACGTAACGCGCGTAGGGGCGGGACGGCCGAAGGGAGGGCCGAACGACATGAGACTGCTGCTCGTCGAGGACGACAACCACGTGGCGGCGGCCCTGACGGCGGTCCTGGCCCGTCACGGGTTCACCGTCACCCACGCCCGCAACGGCGAGGAGGCGCTGCGCGCGCTGGTGCCCGGCGGCCCGGCCTTCGCCGTGGTCCTCCTCGACCTCGGTCTGCCCGACCAGGACGGTTTCGAGGTCTGCGGACGGATACGCAAGCGGACCAGCACCCCGGTGATCATGGTGACCGCCCGGGCCGACGTCCGCTCCCGCATCCACGGCCTCAACCTGGGGGCCGACGACTACGTGGTCAAGCCCTACGACACCGGGGAGCTGCTCGCCCGCATCCACGCGGTCAGCCGCCGCCGCGCCTCCGAGGACAACGCGCCCGGCACCGACACCACCGTGATCGAACTGGGCACCGTGCGGATCGAGCTCTCCACCCGGCAGGTCACGGTCGACGGGGCCGCGGTGGCCCTGACCCGCAAGGAGTTCGACCTGCTCGCCCTGCTCGCCCAGCGCCCCGGTGTGGTCTTCCGGCGCGAGCAGATCATCAGCGAGGTGTGGCGTACCAGCTGGGAGGGGACCGGGCGTACTCTCGAGGTGCACGTCGCCTCGCTCCGCTCCAAGCTGCGCCGGCCGACGCTGATAGAGACCGTTCGCGGCGTCGGGTACCGGCTCGTCGCCCCGGCCGCCTAGGGGACGGGTGCGCACCAGGCTTCTTCCGCTGCTGATCGTCCTGATGGCGGCCGTGCTGCTGGCGCTGGGCGTGCCCCTGGCGATCAGCGTGGCCGCCGCCGAGCAGCAGCGCGTGGTGGTCGACCGCATCGACGACACCGCCCGTTTCGCCGCCCTGTCCCAGTTCGTCGGCACCCTCGCGCCCGGTGACGTCACCGAGGACGCGGCGGGGGAGCGCGGCGCCAAGCTGGAGCGCGAACTCGACAGCTACCACGCCGTCTACGGCATCCGGGCGGGCGTCTTCCTGCGCAACGACGAGGTCCTGACCTCGTCCCCCGGCGACTGGCGGCTGCCCGCCGGGGGCGAGGTGCGCGCCGCCTTCGACGAGGCGCTGCTGAGCCGCAGAAGCCACGACCCGGCGCAGGTGTGGCCCTGGCAGGACCGTCGGCTGGTGGTCGCCTCGCCCGTCATCCGGGACGGAGACGTGGTCGCCGTGGTGGTCACCGACTCGCCCACCGACGGGATGCGGGACCGCACCCTGCGGGGCTGGCTGGTGATCGCCGCCGGGGAACTGGCCGCCATGCTGGTCGCCGTGGGCGCCGCGCTCCGGCTCACCCACTGGGTGCTCCGGCCGGTCCGGATCCTGGACGCGACCACCCACGACATCGCCACCGGCCGCCTGAAGTCCCGGGTCGCCGCGGCCGGCGGGCCTCCGGAGCTGCAGCGGCTGGCGGAGTCGTTCAACGAGATGGCGGACCACGTCGAGGACGTGCTGGAACAGCAGCGCGCGTTCGTGGCCGACGCCTCCCACCAACTGCGCAACCCGCTCTCCGCGTTGCTGCTGAGGATCGAACTGCTCGCGCTGGAACTGCCCGAGGGCAACGAGGAGATCGCCTCGGTGCGCACCGAGGGCAAGCGGCTGGCGCAGGTCCTCGACGACCTGCTCGACCTGGCGCTCGCCGAACACGCGGAGCCCGACCTGGGCCTCACCGACATCGGGGCGCTCACCGGGGAACGGGTCGCCGCCTGGGCGCCCGCGGCCGAGGCCAAGGGGGTCCGGCTCACCGGCGAGTGCCCCGCCACCACCGCCTGGGCGGACCCGGTGACCCTCTCCAGCGCCCTGGACGCGGTGATCGACAACGCGGTCAAGTTCACGCCCGAGGGCGGCGAGGTGCGGGTGACCGTCGCCGCGAACGGCCGGACCGTCCGGGTCCAGGTCACCGACGAGGGACCGGGCCTCACCGACGACGAGCTGGCCCGGATCGGGGACCGCTTCTGGCGCAGCGGCCGCCACCAGAACATCCAGGGATCCGGCCTGGGGCTGTCCATCTCGAAGGCGCTGCTCACCGCGGCGGGCGGTGCGCTGGACTTCGCCCACCACGAGCCGCGGGGGCTGCGGGCGACGGTGAGCGTGCCCCGCTCGGGCCCTACGGCTTGACCGACCGGTAGTAGCGCAGCGCTCCCGCGTGCAGCGACACCGGGTGGGTGTCGATGGCCGTGCGCACGTCGACCAGCTGGGCCGAGTGCACGACCTCGCCTATCTCGTCCCGGCTGTCGATCACCGTGCGGGTGACCCACTCGGTGAGTTCCGGGTCCACGTCGTCGCGGGTGATGAGCAGGTTGGGGACGGCCAGGGTCTCCACGGGCCTGCCGTCCATCGCCTTCCGGTAGGCCGACTCCGGCAGGGTGGTGGTCCGGTAGTGGTCGAGCGAGTGGTCCTGACGGTGCAGGTCGGCGACCAGGTGGCTGTCGATGGGCACGAAGCGGTAGTCGAAGTCCTCGGCCAGGTCCACCAGGCCCCGGGTGGGGATGCCGCCCGACCAGAAGAACGCGTCGATCCCGCCCTTCCTGAGCTGGTCGGGGCCTTCGTCGATGCCGTGGCGGTACGGCTCGATGTCGTGCTCCGGGTCCAGGCCGGCCGCCTCCAGGACGCGCTCCGCGATCAGCCGCACGCCGGAGTTCTCCGGGCCCGTGCCGACGCGGAGCCCCCGCAGATCGGCGACCCGCCGGACGTCCGAGCCGACGGGCACGACGAGGTGGACGTAGTCGTCGTAGAGGCGCACCACGCCCCGCAGCTGCCGCGCGCCCTTGAGGTCACGGCGCTTGTAGTCCTCCACCGCGTCCGCAGCGGCGACGGCGAACTGCACCTGGCCGGTGGCGACCATGGCCACGTTCTGCCCCGACCCCCGGCTCTCCACCAGGTCCACCGCGAGGTCCGGCATGTGGACGGCCAGCTTGTCCTTCAGGTGCTCGCCGTACACCTGGTACACGCCCGCCTTGGTGCCGGTCCCGAACCGCACCTGCCCGCTCGGCGGCGTCCTGCCCAGCGGCTGCAGCCACCACAGCAGCACGGCCAGCACCACGAGGGCGACGGCCGACCCGGTGAGGGCGCGCCGTCCGCCGATGCGGGTCAGTGCCGTGAACATGCCCGCGATCCTGCCAGCGCGCGCCCGCCGCCGGTAGGCCGGGGATCACGTCGCGGCCCAGCCGTGATGTGGCACCGGTCACCACGTCCGGGGGCCGCCCACGTCAGGAACATTGACCCGCGGCGGAGCGGGTGGTGGGATCCGGCGTTGTGTCCGATCACCACGCGCCCTCCGCCCCCGCCCTGCTGATCGAGGGCGGTGCGCGCCGCTTCGGGCGGCTCGCCGCCCGGCCGGTCCGCGTCAACCCGCTCGACGAGTTCACCGGGCCCGCCCGGCTGCTGCGGCGGCTGAGGCTGAAGGAGTGGGCCGGCTTCACGCTGCTCCACCCGGACGTCTGGTCCTCCATGATCATCCAGGACGCGCAGTACCTGGCCAGCAGCGAGATCTACGCGCACGACCGGCGTACCGGAGCCCTCCACCAGCACGCGGCCAACGCCCGCGGCGGTTCCGCCGCCCTCCCGGCGGACCTGCTGGACGGCGGCCACTGCGCCTTCGGCGGGAACGGCCACCGCATCGCCTACGACTTCGCCGAGCGGGCGGGACGGCACACGATCCACGTCGACGTCGCCGCCACCGCGACCGCCCCCGCCTTCGAGGCCGAGCTGACCCTTGACGCGCGGGCCGCGAGCGCGCCGCTGTCGGTCTCCTCCCGGCTGCCGGGCAACGGCCGGATGTACACCCACAAGGCGGTCTTCCCCGTCGCCGGCGTGCTCAGGGTCGGCTCCGCCGAGTACGTCTTCGACCCGGCGCGCGACCTCGCCCTGCTCGACGAACACCGCTCGTTCCTGCCCTACCGGACCCGCTGGCTGTGGGGCACCTTCGCACTGCCCACCGCGGACGGCCCGGTCGGCGCCAACTTCGCCGACCGCCCCGAGCTGCCCGGCGAGCCGGAGGAGTCGGCGATCTGGGCGCCCGGAGCCTGCGAACCGCTCGGTGAGATCTCCTTCACGCCCCAGCGGCCCGGCGACCCGTCCGCCCCGTGGACGATCGCCTCCCGCGACGGACGGCTGGACGTCGTCTTCGAGCCGGAGGGCCGCAAGGAGGTCCGCCACCAGTTCGGCCTCCTCGCCATCGACTACTTCCAGATGTACGGCCGCTACCGGGGAGTGCTGCGGGCCGGCGGTGCCGAGCACCGGCTCGACGGGGTGCACGGGGTCTGCGAGTCGATGACCGCCCGCCTGTGAGGGACGGCGTCCGGCGGGAGGCGTACGGGGGCGCTCCGGCGCCCCCTTACCCTTGTGTCCTATGAGCAGCATGGACCGGAGCGACGCGGTGAACGGGGCGGTGGACACGGCCGTCGTCGACACGACGACGACCGACACCTCGGTGGTCGACACGACGGTGATCGACACGACGGCGGTCGACACCACGGCGGTGAAGACCTACGAGGTGCGCACCTACGGGTGCCAGATGAACGTCCACGACTCCGAGCGGCTCTCCGGGCTGCTGGAGGGCGCCGGCTACGTCCGCGCCCCCGAAGGGTCGGACGGCGACGCGGACGTCGTCGTCTTCAACACCTGCGCCGTCCGCGAGAACGCCGACAACCGCCTCTACGGGAACCTCGGCCGCCTCGCCCCCCGCAAGGCCTCGCGCCCCGGCATGCAGATCGCCGTCGGCGGCTGCCTCGCCCAGAAGGACCGCGAGACGATCGTCAAGAGGGCGCCCTGGGTGGACGTCGTCTTCGGCACGCACAACATCGGCAAGCTGCCCGTCCTGCTGGAGCGCGCCCGCGTCCAGGAGGAGGCGCAGGTCGAGATCGCCGAGTCGCTCGAGGCCTTCCCCTCCACGCTGCCCACCCGCCGCGAGAGCGCCTACGCCGCCTGGGTGTCGATCTCCGTCGGCTGCAACAACACCTGCACCTTCTGCATCGTCCCGGCGCTGCGCGGCAAGGAGAAGGACCGCCGCACCGGCGACATCCTCGCCGAGATCGAGGCCCTGGTCGCCGAAGGCGTCTCCGAGATCACGCTGCTCGGCCAGAACGTCAACGCCTACGGCTCCGACATCGGCGACCGCGAGGCGTTCAGCAAGCTGCTGCGCGCCTGCGGGAAGATCGACGGCCTGGAGCGGGTCCGCTTCACCTCCCCGCACCCGCGGGACTTCACCGACGACGTGATCGCCGCGATGGCCGAGACGCCGAACGTGATGCCGCAGCTCCACATGCCGCTGCAGTCCGGGTCCGACCCGATCCTCAAGGCGATGCGGCGCTCCTACCGCCAGGAGCGGTTCCTGGGGATCATCGAGAAGGTGCGGGCCGCCATCCCGCACGCGGCGATCACCACCGACATCATCGTGGGCTTCCCCGGCGAGACCGAGGAGGACTTCGAGCAGACCCTGCACGTGGTGCGCGAGGCGCGGTTCGCGCAGGCCTTCACCTTCCAGTACTCGAAGCGGCCCGGCACGCCCGCGGCCACGATGGACGGGCAGATCCCCAAGGAGGTCGTCCAGGCGCGCTACGAGCGGCTGGTCGCCCTGCAGGAGGAGATCTCCTGGGACGAGAACAAGAAGCAGGTCGGCCGGACGCTGGAGCTCATGGTCGCCGAGGGCGAGGGCCGCAAGGACGGCGCGACGCAGCGGCTCTCCGGGCGCGCGCCGGACAACCGGCTCGTGCACTTCACCAAGCCGGAGGAGGAGGTGCGGCCGGGCGACGTGGTGACCGTCGAGGTCACGTACGCGGCGCCGCACCACCTGCTGGCGGAGGGCCCGGTGCTGGCCGTGCGGCGTACACGGGCGGGGGACGCGTGGGCCCGGCGGAACGCGGCGGAGGCCGCGAAGCCGGCCGGAGTGATGCTGGGGCTCCCCACGGTCGGAGCCCCCGCCCCGACCCCGGCCCCCGCGGGCGCCTGCGGCTGCGACTGACCCCCTCCGCGGCGGCCGCGGGGTACCCCCGGCCGCCCAGCGGCACGACTGCCCGCAGGGCGGCGGACACCGCAGGCGGCGGTGGCCGGGTCGCCGGCGGGGAGGGGCGGTTACGCTGCGGGTATGGTTGTCGCCGCTGCCGTCTGTCCGTGCCCCCCGCTGCTCGTGCCCGAGGTCGCCCAAGGCGCCGCCGACGAGCTGGAGCCGCTGCGCGCGGCGTGCGACGAGGCCGTGCGGGCGCTCGTCGAGGCGAAGCCGGACCTGATCGTGGTCGTCGGCCCCGGCCCCCGCGACGCCGTGCACGAGCCCGGCGCGACCGGGACGTTCCGCGGCTACGGCGTCCCCCTGGACGTCACCCTGGGCGAAGGGACCACCCCCGCGGACGCCGCCCCGCTTCCGCTCTCGCTGACCGTCGGCGCGTGGCTGCTCGCCCGCTCCGGCTGGACCGGCCCGGTCCGCGCCGTGGAGGCGGCCGAGGACGGCGACCCGCACACCCACCGTGCCCGCGGCGCGGAGATCGCCCGCTGGGCCGACCGCGTCGCCCTCCTGGTGACCGGCGACGGCAGCGCCCGCCGCGACGTCAAGGCCCCCGGATACCTGGACGAGCGGGCCGCCCCGCTGGACGCCCGGATCGCCGCCGCCCTCGCCTCGGGGGACGCGGACGGCTTCCTGGCCGGGCTCGACCGGGACACCGCGCGCGCCCTGATGGTCTCCGGCCGCCCCGCCTGGCAGGTGCTCACCGGAGCCGGAGCCGGAGCCGGAGCCGCCGCGGGCGTCGAGGCGGGCGCGGGCGCGGACACCGGCGCGCTCGGCCACCACCGGCTGCTGCACGACGCCGCCCCCTACGGCGTGGGCTACTTCGTCGCGTCCTGGACCTGACGCGGTCGCAGGACGGTCAGTACCCCGGCGGTCAGTACCCCGGCGGTCAGTACCCCGGCGGTCAGTACCCCGGAGGTCAGTACCCCGGAGGCGGCGAGGACGGCGGCGTCGTGCCCTCGTCCCCGCGGTCCGGGCGGCGGACCGGACCGGGACCCTCGTCACCGGTCATGCCCGTGCCGCGACCGTGCGCGCCGCCCCGCTCCTCGGCCAGCCGGGCCGCGGCGTCCTTGGCCTTGCCGGTGCCGCGCTCGATCCTGTCGGAGTACTTGCCCTTGGTCCGCTCGTCGGCCATCCGCGCGGCCTTGTCGATGCCCTGCTGGATCTTGTCCTGGTTCCGCGAGGCGAGGTCGCTGACCTTGTCCTTAGCGGGACCGAGCTTGTTCTTCAGGTTGTCGAGGAAACCGCTCATGGTCCGCCTTCCGTGGTGTCGGTACACACCTGTCCGTTCCACACCGTACGTATGCGGGACGGAACCGGCCGGATGCGCGCGTCCGACCGAGGCGGCACCGGGGTCCTGACCACGGGCGGAGATTTGGGAGACTGGGGCGGTGAGCAGTACTCGTCCCACCCCGCGCGTCATCGCCGTCGTCGGCCCCACCGCCGCCGGCAAGTCCGACCTGGGCGTCCTCCTCGCCCAGCGGCTCGGCGGCGAGGTGATCAACGCCGACTCCATGCAGCTGTACCGGGGCATGGACATCGGCACCGCCAAGCTGACCGTCGAGGAGCGCGGCGGCGTCCCGCACCACCTGCTCGACATCTGGGACGTCACCGTCGCCGCGAGCGTCGCGGAGTACCAGAGACTGGCCCGCGCCCGGATCGAGGCGCTGCTCGCCGAGGGCCGCTGGCCGGTGCTGGTCGGCGGCTCCGGGCTCTACGTGCGGGGCGCGGTCGACCGGATGGAGTTCCCCGGCACCGACCCCGAGGTGCGGGCCCGCCTGGAGGAGGAACTGGAACGGCACGGCCCCGGCGCCCTGCACGCGCGGCTGGCCGCGGCCGACCCCGAGGCGGGCGCCGCGATCCTGCCGTCCAACGGCCGCCGCATCGTGCGCGCGCTGGAGGTCGTGGAGATCACCGGCAAGCCCTTCACCGCCAACCTGCCCGGCCACGAGTCGGTGTACGACACCGTGCAGATCGGCGTCGACGTGCCCCGGCCGGAGCTGGACGAGCGCATCGCCCGCCGGGTCGACCGCATGTGGGAGGCCGGACTGGTCGAGGAGGTCGGGGTTCTGGAGGCACAGGGGTTGCGTGAGGGGCGCACGGCCTCCCGGGCGCTCGGCTACCAGCAGATCCTGGCCGCGCTCGCCGGGGAGTGCACCGAGGACGAGGCGCGCGCCGAGACGGTCCGCGCGACCAAACGCTTCGCGCGCCGCCAGGATTCGTGGTTCAGGCGCGACCCGCGGGTGCATTGGCTCAGTGGGGCGGCGGACGACGCCGCCGGCATGCCCGAGCGTGCGCTCGCCCTGCTCGAACGGCCGGTTACAGCCTGATCACGTGATGGCATCGGGTCGCTCCGGGCGTCATTCCGGCCCCGGGCGGCGTGCCATCATCGTGATCCGATCGACCAGTGGAGTCCCAGTCAGGAGGGCGCGTGGCGATGGAGGCCGGCCCTCGCGACACCGCACACGGGAAGCAGGTCGCCAAGGGCGACAGGGGGCACGACGACGCCCCGGCGCCCGACGCGGCCGAGCCGCCCCGCGTCCCCCCGGCGCGCACCGGGGACGAGGCGTTCACCCACCCCGGGACGAGCCGTGAGACCGACCCGGGCCTCCACCCGGACGTCGGCCTGGAGATCGACGAGATCGACGACGCACCCGCCGACGGGCAGGACCCCGTGCTCGACGGGGAACCCGAGGACCCCGGCACCGACGGCCGGCCGGAGACCGACGACGAGGTCGTGGACGGCGTGAGCGACGACGGCCCGCCGCCCGACGAGCTGTACACCGGCCCGGAGGTCGAGGTCGAGCTCCGTCCCCGGCGCCGGCTGAGCGCCTGGCACCTCGCCCCCGTGGTGGGGCTCGCCGCCGCGGGCTCCCTGATGTTCGCCTTCCCGCTCGCCTTCGACTTCGGCGACAGCGGCGCGGTCATCGCCATGCTGGGCGTGCTGATCTGCTCCTGCGCCGCCGGCTGGGGCCTGGTGGCGGCCCGCAGGGTCGGCCAGAACTGGCCCGGCCTGCCCCCGCGCGGCTCCGGCCGCCGCCCCGACTGGCGGATCATGCTGGCCTACGCGGTGACGGTGATCGCCGTCGTCCTGCTCGCCGTGTGGCGCGTCGCCCGCCTGCGATGAGCCGCCGCGCCGGAGCACCGCCGGCCCGCGCCTCGGACGGCCCTCACCCGTCGTCCGCTCCGGCCAGGTCGTACGATCGAGGGATGAGCACGCGGATCGCCTTCCTCAAGGGCCACGGCACCGAGAACGACTTCGTGATCGTGCCCGACCCCGAGAACGCCGTGGACCTGCCCCCCGCCGCCGTCGCCGCGCTCTGCGACCGCCGGGCCGGGATCGGGGCCGACGGACTGCTGCACGTGGTGCGCTCGGCCGCCCACCCGGAGGCCCGCGCGATGGCCGGCGAGGCCGAGTGGTTCATGGACTACCGCAACGGCGACGGCTCGGTCGCCGAGATGTGCGGCAACGGCGTCCGCGTCTTCGCCCGCTACCTCCAGCACGCCGGCCACGTCACCGCCGGTGACCTGGCCGTGGCCACCCGCGGGGGTGTGAAGACCGTGCACCTGGCCAAGGACGGCGACGTCACCGTCCGCATGGGCCGCGCGGTCCTCCCCGAGGACGGCGTGACGGTCACCGTCGGCGGCCGCAGCTGGCCCGCCCGCAACGTCAACATGGGCAACCCGCACGCCGTCACCTTCGTGGACGACCTGGCGCACGCCGGGACGCTGCACGAGCCGCCGCCGTTCGCACCCGCCGCCGTCTACCCGGACGGGGTCAACGTCGAGTTCGTCGTCGACCGCGGCCCACGCCACGTGGCCATGCGGGTCCACGAACGCGGCTCCGGCGAGACCCGCTCCTGCGGCACCGGAGCCTGCGCCGTGGCCGTCGCCGCGGCCCGCCGGGACGACGCGGACCCGGCAGTGACCGGCACCCCCGTGACGTACACCGTGGACCTGCCCGGCGGACGCCTGCTGATCACCGAACGTCCGGACGGCGAGATCGAGATGACCGGCCCGGCGGAGATCGTCGCCGAGGGCGAGCTCGACCCCGAGTGGTTCGCCCGCGCCACCGCCGCGAGGAACGCCGCCGTCCCCGCCCCGGCGGTACGCACCGCATGAGACGGGCGGGAGCGGGATGCGCGAGGGCCCTGGGGCCCTCCGCGGGCACGGCGGCACGCAGGACGGACCGCCACGCCGCGACACCCCACTCCTTCCCTCGAACGGGTGATCCCGTTCACGCTCGGCGAGAGGCGGTGAACGGCGCGTGATGGGCTCGATAGCATCAAGCACCGGTCCGGACGGGGGATCGGCACCGCATCCTCGGCCGTGTCGCCTCTCGGGATCCCCGTCCGCCGGTCGACGCAGCCGGAGGTGCCGATGAGCGCGGAGGCCACGAACGCCGCTACCCCGGGGGCCGTGACGCCCGTCCCCCAGAGCCCGCCGGCCCCGCGCCGGCGCTCCCGGTCCAGACTGGACCTGAGGCGTCTGGGCCGGGCCGCCCTGCTCGGCCCGACGGGCCGCGACCGGCTGCCGGACGCGATCGGCCACGTCGTCGAGGCGCACCGCGCCCACTTCCCCGACGCCGACCTGGAACCCCTGCGCCACGCCTACGTGCTGGCCGAGTCCTCGCACCGCGGCCAGATGCGCAAGAGCGGCGAGCCGTACATCACGCACCCCCTCGCCGTCACCCTGATCCTCGCCGAACTCGGCGCGGAGACCACGACGTTGACCGCCTCCCTGCTGCACGACACGGTGGAGGACACCGCCGTCACGCTCGAGCAGGTGCGCGCCGGTTTCGGTGAGGAGGTCGCCTACCTGGTCGACGGCGTCACCAAGCTGGAGAAGGTCGACTACGGCGCCGCCGCCGAACCCGAGACGTTCCGCAAGATGCTGGTCGCCACCGGCAACGACGTCCGCGTGATGTCGATCAAACTCGCCGACCGGCTGCACAACATGCGCACCCTCGGGGTGATGCGCCGCGAGAAACAGGAACGCATCGCCAAGGTCACCCACGAGGTGCTGATCCCGCTCGCCGAACGGCTCGGCGTGCAGGTCCTCAAGACCGAGCTGGAGGACCTGGTGTTCTCCGTCCTCCACCCCGAGGACCACGCCCGGACCCAGGAACTGATCGCGGGCAACGCGGCTTCCGGCGAGGACCCGTTGGGTGAGACCGCCGAAGCGGTCCGCGGAGTGGTCCGTGAGGCCGGGATCCCCGCCGAGGTCGTCGTCCGGCCGCGGCACTCGGTGTCGGTCCACCGGGTCTCCCTGAAGCGCGGGCAGTTGAGAGGCACGGACTTCGGCCGGCTGCTGGTCCTCGTCAACGAGGACGCCGACTGCTACGGCGTACTGGGCGAACTCCACACCTGTTTCACGCCGGTCGTCTCGGAGTTCAAGGACTTCATCGCCGTCCCCAAGTTCAACCTCTACCAGTCGCTGCACACCGCCGTCGCCCGCGAGGACGGCCAGGTCACCGAAGTCCTCATCCGCACGCACCGGATGCACAAGGTCGCCGAGGCGGGTGTGATCGCCCTCGGCAACCCCCATGTGGCACCGCCCGGTTCGGACGGGCAGGGCGAGGGCGAGCGGCCGGACGGCGAGCGGCCGGACGGCGGCGGGCCCGACGGCGAGCGCGCCGACCCGACCCGCCCGGGCTGGCTCTCCCGCCTGCTGACCTGGCAGGCCGCGGCCCCCGACACCGACATGTTCTGGACCACGCTGCGCGAGGACCTCGCCCAGGACCGCGAGATCACCGTCTTCCGCGCCGACGGCGGGGCCCTGGGCCTCCCCGAGGGCGCCACCTGCGTGGACGCCGCCTACGCCCAGTACGGCGAGGACGCCCACTCCTGTATCGGCGCCCGGGTCAACGGACGCCTCGCCGCGCTCGGCACTGTGCTGCGCGACGGTGACCGGGTGCAGCTGCTGATGGGCCAGGACCCGGCCTCCGAACCCTCCCGGGAATGGCTCGACCACGCCCACACGCCGACCGCCCGGATCGCCATCCAGCGGCGGCTCGCCGCCCGCGCCGCCGAGGCGCCGGCCGGGGAACTCCCCGCCGAGGGGCGCGCCGAGGAGGAGATCCGCGAGGCCGCGTCCGCCCCGGAGCCGTCCTTCGAACCCGACGCGTCGTTCCGCGGGCCCGGGGTCGTCTCCGACCGGCAGGGCGCCCCGGTCCGCCTCGCGGGCTGCTGCACGCCCGTGCCGGGCGACGAGATCGTCGGGTTCACCGTCCGCGGCGGTGCGGTCGCCGCCCACCGGACCGACTGCGCCACCGCCGTGCGGATGCTCGCGGCGGGGCGTGAGCAGGTCGGCGTCCGCTGGGGCGAGACCACCGCCTGCCGGGTCACCCTGGTCGCCGAGTCCTTCGGGCGGCCGCACCTGCTGGCCGACCTCACCGAGGCGATCGCCGCCGAGGGCGGCGACATCGTCTCCGCCACCGTGGAACCGCCGGTCCGCCAGCGCGTCCGGCACACCTACACGCTCCACCTGCCCGACGCCGCGCACCTCCCGGCCCTGATGCGGGCCATGCGGGACGTGCCGGGCGTCTTCGACGTCAGCCGGGCTGCCGCCGCGACGCAGTGAGCCCCGGGGCTCCCCGTCGGGCCCGCGCTCCACGGCGGAGTCGGCGTCGCCCGGCCGGCGTCCGAGCTTCTCGGCGCAGTCGGCGTCGCCCGGCCGGTGTCCGCTTCTCGGCGGAAGTCGGCGTCGCCCGGCCGGCGTTCGCGCTTCTCGGCGGAAGTCGGCGTTCCCCGGCGGTGGCGCGCGAACTTACCCGTTCGGGTGGGAAGGGTGCGAGTCGCCCTCGCGGTGGCCACCCGTCCTGGTAGCCGTGGGGGATGCTCTCGCACCGCCCCCGCCGCCGCGCCGTCCGCGGCGCCCTGCTGGCCTCCGCCGTCTCCGTCTGTCTGGTGGCGGCCGCCGCCCCGGACCCCACGCCCGCCGCCCCCCTCGGTGTCGGCGACCGGCTCTTCCCGCACCTCGGCAACCCCGGGTACGACGTCCGCGCCTACGACCTCCGCTTCGCCTACCCGGGCTCCAACACCCGCCCGATGAAGGCGGTCACCACCATCGAGGCCAAGGCCACCCGGCGCCTGGAGCGGCTCAACCTGGACTTCGCGCACGGCACGGTCTCCTCGGTCACGGTGGACGGCGCGAAGGCCGCGTTCACCAGCGCCGGGGAGGACCTGGTGATCACGCCCCGCACGGCGCCCGAGGCCGGCGACACCACCCGGATCGTCGTCCGGCACACCAGCGACCCGCGCCCGCCCGAGGGACAGCAGCACGGCTGGGTGGTGACCAAGGACGGTCTCGCCATGGCCAACCAGGCCGACGCCGCCCACCTGGTCTTCCCGTGCAACGACCACCCGTCCGACAAGGCGCTCTACACCATCACCGTCACGGCCCCCGCCGAGCTGACCGCCGTCGCCAACGGCCTCCCCACCGGCGACGAGGCCGCCCGCGGCGCCGCGGGGACCCGCACCTGGACCTACCGCAGCAAGCACCCCATGGCCACCGAGCTGGTGCAGGTCTCCGTCGGCCGGTCCGCCGTGGTCCGCCGCCAGGGCCCGCACGGGCTCCCGCTGCGGGACGTCGTCCCGGCCGCCGACCGGCAGAAGCTGGAACCGTGGCTCGCCAGGACGGCCGGGCAGATCGACTGGATGGAGGCCAAGGTCGGTCCGTACCCGTTCGAGACGTACGGCATCCTGATCGCCGACACCACCACCGGGTTCGAGCTGGAGACCCAGACGCTCTCTCTCTTCGAGCGCTTCCTGTTCACCGAGCCCGCCATCCCCGCCTGGATGGTCGAGTCGATCATGGTGCACGAGCTGGCCCACCAGTGGTTCGGCGACAGCGTCACCCCGGCCACCTGGTCCGACGTCTGGCTCAACGAGGGACACGCCACCTGGTACGAGGCGCTCTACGCCGACGAGACCGGGCACCGCACCCTCGAGGAGCGGATGAAGGCCGCCTACGCCTCCTCCGACAGGTGGCGCGCCGCCGGAGGCCCGCCCGCCGCCCCCAAGGCGCCGAAGGAGGGCCAGAAGATCGGCATCTTCCGCCCCGTCATCTACGACGGTTCCGCCCTGGTGCTCTACGCGCTGCGCCAGGAGATCGGACAGCACGCCTTCGAGCAGGTGGAACGCACCTGGGTGAACCGCCACCGGGACGGGACCGCGACCACGGCGGACTTCGTCCGGCTGGCCTCCGAGGTCGCCGGGCGTGACCTCGACGGCTTCTTCCGCCCCTGGCTCCACGGGACGAAGACCCCGCCGATGCCCGGCCACCCCGACTGGCGGTCCGAGGCCCCCACCACCGCGGGGAAGCCGGCCGCGGGCCGCACGGTCGTCCCGGCCCCCGGTCTCGGCCACCACGCGCACCACGGCCACGTTCACGGCCACCACGGCCACGTCCACGGCGCTCCCGGCGTCCCGCAGGGGCACCCCGCGCACTGAGCCGGACGCGGCGGGACCGGACGCCACGGGACCGGGCGGTACGAGCGCCCGAGGCCGACGCGCCCGCCCGCCGACGCGCACCCCCGCGCACCCGGGTGACGGCCGCGCGGGTGCACCGGCGGCCCGTCGCGGCCGATAACCCGGTGACGGGGCGGCGACGCCGTGGGAGCATCGAGGTGTGCCGACGGGTTGCCCGGGAATCACCGGGGGCATTCGGACGTTGAGCACAGTGACGGACCGCACGGCCCGTCTTCCGTCCCCTTCGACGTAAGGACCCAATGACCTCCTCTTCATCCACTTCCCAGGACTCCGAGCGATTCGCGCACGCCCTTCGGGCCGATGCCCTGATGGAAGAGGACGTCGCCTGGAGCCACGAGATCGACGGCGATCGGGACGGCGACCAGTTCGACCGCTCCGAGCGCGCGGCCCTGCGGCGCGTCGTGGGCCTGTCCACCGAGCTCGAGGACGTCACCGAGGTCGAGTACCGGCAGCTCCGTCTGGAGCGGGTCGTGCTCGTCGGGGTGTGGACCTCGGGCACGGCGAGGGACGCCGAGAACTCGCTCGCCGAGCTGGCCGCCCTCGCGGAGACGGCGGGCGCGCTGGTGCTGGACGGTGTGGTCCAGCGGCGCGACAAGCCCGACGCGGCCACCTACATCGGATCCGGCAAGGCCAACGAGCTGCGGGACATCGTCATCGAGTCCGGCGCCGACACCGTGATCTGCGACGGTGAGCTGAGCCCCGGCCAGCTCATCCACCTCGAGGACGTCGTCAAGGTCAAGGTCATCGACCGGACGGCGCTGATCCTCGACATCTTCGCCCAGCACGCCAAGTCCCGCGAGGGCAAGGCGCAGGTCGCGCTGGCGCAGATGCAGTACATGCTGCCGCGACTGCGCGGTTGGGGTCAGTCCCTGTCCCGTCAGATGGGCGGCGGCAAGGGCGGCGGCCTCGCCACCCGTGGTCCCGGTGAGACCAAGATCGAGACGGACCGGCGGCGGATCCGCGAGAAGATGGCGAAGATGCGCCGGGAGATCGCGGAGATGAAGACCGGCCGCGAGGTGAAGCGTCAGGAGCGGCGCCGCAACAAGGTGCCCTCGGTCGCCATCGCCGGTTACACCAACGCCGGCAAGTCCTCGCTGCTCAACCGCCTCACCGGCGCGGGCGTCCTGGTCGAGAACGCGCTGTTCGCCACCCTGGACCCGACCGTGCGCCGTGCCGAGACGCCCAGCGGGCGGGTGTACACGCTGGCCGACACCGTCGGCTTCGTGCGGCACCTTCCGCACCACCTGGTCGAGGCGTTCCGCTCCACCATGGAGGAGGTCGGCGACTCCGACCTGATCCTGCACGTGGTGGACGGCTCGCACCCGAACCCGGAGGAGCAGCTCGCCGCGGTGCGCGAGGTGATCCGCGACGTCGGCGCCACCGGCGTGCCGGAGATCGTCGTGATCAACAAGGCGGACGCGGCGGACCCGCTGGAGCTCCAGCGGCTGCTGCGGCTCGAGAAGCGCTCCATCGCCGTGTCGGCCCGCACCGGGCAGGGCATCGACGAGCTGCTGGCGCTGATCGACGCGGAGCTGCCCCGTCCGGCCGTCGAGGTCGAGGCGCTGGTGCCGTACACGCACGGCAAGCTGGTGGCGCGGGCGCACACCGAGGGCGAGGTGATCTCCGAGGAGCACACCGCGGAGGGCACCCTGCTCAAGGTGCGGGTCCACGAGGAGCTGGCCGCGGAGCTCGCTCCGTACACGCCGGCAGCCGCCTGACCGAGCACCGGACCCACGAGGGCCCGCCTCCCCGCCCCGGGCCGGGGGGGGGGCCCCGGCCGTGGGGCCGGGCACGGGG